>JAICEW010000197.1 GCA_025923995.1 Vicinamibacteria bacterium
AGCCCCGACAGCGACGCGGCCAGGCGGGCGGGGCGCGCCACCAGCATGCCGACCCCGCCCGCGAGCAGGGCCGCTCCGGTCGCGAGCGTCCAGAAGCGCTGGCCGGGCGGGATCCAGGCCGGCACCAGCGCGTCGACGAACGGCCGGTACCAGTAGTGCTGGATGCCGGCGACGATCAGGAAGACGGCGAGGAGGACGGGGCCGAAACGCGCCCAGGCCCCGATCCCGCGCCCGGCCAGGCCTCGCATGACGTCCGGCCAGCGGCCGGCCACGAGGGCGGCGCCGCCGATCAGCGCGAGGCACTTCAGCGGGTTGGTCCACATGAACCCGCGCAGCAGCGGCCGGTCGATGTCGGGATCGAAGAACCGCGACGGATGGAGCACCACCAGCATCGCGAGGATCAGCGCGGCGAGGATGGTGGCGCCCGTCCGCGGCAGGCGCCCGGACACGATCGCGAGGCCCAGCGCGATCAGGACGACGCCGAAGACGTAGGCGAGCACCCGCGGGGCGGGCACCCAGCCCGGGACGGGCACGAGGCGCACGAAGCCCCCGATCGCGAGCTGCAGCAAACCCGATCCCATCACGCCGAGGCCGTAGAGGGTCCGGCCCAGCGTGGCCAGGCCGTCCGCGCCGCGCACGGTCGCATCCTGCATGAGGGTTCCTCTCGATGTGCCCCGAGGCGGCGATTCTAGACGAAGGAGACCGCGCGCCGCGTGGGACGTAGGCTTCAGGCCCGCTCGATCCGCACGTCGTAGCAGCCTGCCGACGTGTCTCGCACGTGGATGTAGTCCACGTCCGGCCGGGCGAGGAGGCGCTGGATCGCCGGCTCCACGTGCCCGCCGTCGACGTGCTCCTCCGCGCGCTGGAGCCGGCCGCGGCCGTAGGCGGCGAGCGTCAGGCGGTGCTCGCCCAGGTGCCGCGGGAAGCCGGCGTCCTCGGGATACCGCGCGCACGCGGTCTCGTGGATGAAGACGGGGCCCGGCAGCGGCAGTGACTCGGTCCCCTCGAACGCGTCGTAGGTGAAGAGGATCCGCCGCTCCTCGCCCTTGCGGAAGAACGCGAGACACAGCCGGCAGGGGCCGTAGCCCGTCGCGACGTCGGCGTGCGTGGCGTGGCCGTACCGCGGCGAGCGGCCGGTCTCGCGGACCTCCCGCGCGACCGTTTCGGCCAGCGCGACGACTCGATAGGCTCCCATCTCGGGACCTCCTTGCGTTGGTTCCGAAGATAGGGAGCCCTCGATCGTGGGACTATCCGGTTCTTGCCGCCGAAATCGGAGGTCTCGATGAAGAAGGCCGCGACACCGCCCGCCCAGCGGGCCAGCACCCGGGACGTGCTGGCCTGGCTCGAGCGGACCGGCACCGCCCACCAGCGGAACGAGATGGCCCGCTACGGCATCGTGGCGCCCAAGGCGTTCGGCGTGTCCGTGGGTGCACTGCTGAAGCAGGCCAAGCGGCTGGGACACGACCACGCGCTGGCGGCGGGGCTCTGGAAGAGCGGCTGGTACGAGGCACGCCTGCTGGCCGCCATGGTCGACGAGCCGGACCGGGTCACGCAGGCGCAGATGAACGCGTGGGCGGGGGCGTTCGACAATTGGGGCGTGTGCGACACGGTCTGCTTCCACCTGTTCGACCGCACGCGGTTCGCGTGGGAGAAGGCACGGGCGTGGTCCAGCTCGCCGCGCGAGTTCGTGAAGCGGGCCGGCTTCGTGATGATGGCCGGCCAGGCCGGGCGCGACAAGGCCGCGCCCGACGCGAAGTTCCTGGCGCTGCTCCCGATCATCGAGAAGGGCGCGCGCGACGAGCGGAACTTCGTGAAGAAGGGGGTCAACTGGGCCCTGCGGCGCATCGGCCGGCGCAACCTCGCGCTCAACAAGGAGTGCGCCGCCTTCGCCCGTCACCTCGCGGCATCGCAGTTGCCCTCGGTACGCTGGGTCGGCAAGGACGCGCTGCGCGAGCTGACGAGCGCCAAGGTCCTCGCCCAGCTCGCCCGCCGCCGCTAGAGGCCGCTTCGCTTGACAGCGCCCGGGTCGACCTGTATATTACCACTCAGTTATGCAACTGACTGGTTATCGACAGGCCGCCAGGCTCGATGCGGTCTTCGCTGCGCTTGCCGATCCCACACGCCGGGCCATCCTGGCCCGCCTGGCGAAGGGGGAGGCGTCGGTCGGGGAGCTGGCGCGGCCGTTCGCGATGAGCCAGCCGGGGATCTCGAAGCACCTCAAGGTGCTGGAGCGCGCGGGCCTCGTCACCGCCGGCCAGGACGCGCAACGGCGGCCGCGCCGTCTGCAGCCGGCTCCCCTGGCGGACGCGACCCGCTGGCTCGAGGAGTACCGCCGGTTCTGGGACGGCTCCTTCGAGCGCCTGGACGGCCTGCTCCAGGAGATGAAGGCGATGCGGGGGCAGCCAGGAAGGAAGCCGAAGGGAGGTCGCAAGTGAGGAATGCCGTCACCGTCACCACGCCCGGCGAGCGCGAGCTGGTGCTGACCCGTGTGTTCGACGCCCCGAAGGGCCTCGTGTTCGAGGCCTTCACCACGCCGCACCTGCTCAGGCGCTGGTATGCCCCTCCGGGCTGGTCGTTCGACCGCTGCGAGATCGACCTGCGCGTCGGAGGACGCTGGCGCTACGTCATGCGCAAGCCGGACGGCAAGACGGTCGGCCAGTACGGCGCGTACCAGGAGATCGTCCCCGGGGAGCGGATCGTCAACACGGAGTCGTGGGAGGACTGGAACCCGGGCGAGATCGTGGTCACCACGCGGTTCACCGAGCAGGGCGGCCGCACCACGTTCGAGAGCACGATCCTCTTCCCTTCCCGGGCGGTCCGCGACCAGCTCCTCCAGTCCGGGATGGCCGACCACGCGGGGGCGGTCTACGACCAGCTGGCCGACCTCCTGGCCTCGAGGGCGCCAGCGTCCCGCGCCTGACGCCGGCCGCCCTCGAAAAATCCTCCCTGGTGTCGATCCTGGCTCGGGTCGACCGTCGCTAGAGTGGAGGGGGACGAAAGCCCCAGGACCACAAGGAGGCAGCATGCGCGTGCTCGTGATCGTGAAGGCCGACAACAACAGCGAAGCGGGGGCGGCGCCCGACGAGAAGCTCCTGACGGAGATGACCGCCTACAACGAGGAGCTGGTGAAGGCCGGCATCATGCTCTCGGGCGAGGGCCTGCACCCCAGCTCGAAGGGCAAGCGCGTGCGCTTCTCGGGAGACAAGCGCACGGTGGTCGACGGACCCTTCGCGGAGGCGAAGGAGCTGATCGCGGGGTTCTGGATGTGGCAGGTGAAGTCGATGGAGGAGGCGGTCGAGTGGGTCAAGCGCTGCCCCAACCCGACAGGCGCCGAGTCCGAGATCGAGATCCGTCCCGTCTTCGAGACGGAGGAGTTCGGCCCCGAGCTGACCCCGGAGGTCCGGGAGAGGGAGGAGCGCCTGCGGGAGCGGCTCGAGAAGAACAAGAAGCGCTGATCGACGCCATGCCCCGCATCGAGGCGTACCTGACGTTCGACGGCAACTGCGCCGAGGCCATGCGCTTCTACGAGCGCACCCTCGGCGGCCGGCTCGAGACGCTGATGACGCACGGCGAGTCGCCGCTGGCGGCCCAGGCGCCGCCTGGCAGCGCGGACCGCATCCTGCATGCCCGCCTCGTGGTCGAGGGGCGCGACCTGATGGCCTCGGACACCCCCGTGGGCCAGCCCTACGCCGGCATGCACGGCTTCGCGCTCTCGCTCCAGTACACCGACCTGGCGGAGGCGCGGCGCGTCTTCGCTGCGCTGTCGGCGGGGGGGCGGGTGGACATGCCGCTGCAGAAGGTCTTCTGGGCGGACGCGTTCGGCATGCTCGTGGACCGCTTCGGCACGCCCTGGATGGTCAACGGCGTCGCACCGGCCTGAGCCCGCATGCGGGCGCCCTCGAGGGCGCCCGCATCAGAGCCGGCATCCCCTCATTCGTTGACGAGGCTGTGGACGTTCCCGTCGGGGTCCTTGAACCAGGCGTTGCGCAGCGTGCCGAAGACGTGGACGTCCCCCTCCCGGACGCCGCCCGGCAGGTCGTAGTGCTCGAAGCGCACGCCCTTCTCGCGCAGCGACCGCACCACCGCGTCCACGTCCTTCCCGACGCTCCAGGTGACGGCCGTCGCCTCGTTGGTGCCCGCGTACTTCGATCGGTAGACGAGCAGCTTCGACTCCCGGGCCTGGTAGACGATCGCCTCCTCCCCCTCGGCCCTGACGCGCTTGAGGCCCAGCACGCCCTCGTAGAACCGCCCGGCTTCGGCCAGGTCCTTGACCGCCACGGTGGCCATCGAATGTGCGTTGCCCAGCATGGTCCCTCCTCGTCCGCCTGGCCCAGCGTGGCTGGGCTGCCCCTTGCGGCCCAGAGAGATCAAGCAATCAAGGTGCCACGGCCTCGAACGCGGAGGGCGTCCTACAGGATCTCGAAGACCTCGTAGGACACGCGGTCCGGGCGGCGGTCGCCCACGCCCACCGCGACGACCTGGTTCAGCCACGTGTAGCGCGGGTCCGACGTCTCGAAGAACGGCGTGCTGCGCAGGTAGTACTGGTCCGGCTCGAGGTCCTCGCCCCGCGCGATGCGCGCGGCCACGTCCTCGGAGGCGTGCCGCACCCCGCGGTAGCACATCAGCACGAGCGCACCGTCGTGCGTCTCCAGCGTGAGGCGCACGTCCATCTGGTAGGTCCCGTCGGCCCGCTGCAGCAGCCAGTCGCCGCCCGCGTCCGTGCGGACCATCCCGCGCAGCCGCTCGCCCTCGAACGTGCCCTCCTTGACCGGGACGATGCGGCGCCGGCCCATGGGCGTGTGCCCCAGCTCCTGCATCGGGTGCAGGGTCATGCGGATCGTGAACAGGGGGCGCGACCGCAGCTCGCTCATGCCGGCAGGGCCTCCAGGGAGCGCGCGCCTGCGGGCCGGGGCGCGACCGGGAACTGGATCTCGATGAGCGGCTCGCCGTCGTCGCCGGCGCCGAGGAAGATCTCGCGGGTGGGGCCCACCACGAACGCGCGGCTCACGGACATCCACGCGCGCATCGCCTGGTAGGCCGGCTCGAAGTCGCGCTCGCCACGGTAGACGAGCGAGGCGACCTGGTGTCCCGGCAGCTCGTGGACGCGCACGCGCCCACCGGCGCTCGCACGATGGGGCAGGAACACGAACGCCTCGCAGTCGATCGACCGGTCGCCGCCGGCGCAGGTGTGCCAGATGGCTCCCCGCTGGCGGTGTGGCCCGACGTCGCGGGCGATCTCGTCCAGGAGCGCGTCGCACTCGTCGTAGGACCGGAGCGTGCCCCGGATGGAGGCCACCAGCCTCGGCCCCATCTCGCGCACGGCGACGTCCTGCGCGGCGGGGTGGCCCGAGCGCTCGAGCAGCGCGAGGCGCGCCGCCGCCCGGCCCAGCCGCTCCCGCTCGCGCTCCACGGTCCGCTCCAGCTCGTCCCGCTTGAGCTGGAGCATGCCGCGGATCTGCTCCGTCGGCACGTTCTCGGCCACGAGCGCTCCGATCTCACCGAGCGTGAAGCCGAGGTCGCGGAAGACCAGGATGCGGTTGAGCCGCTCCACCTCCGCCGGCGTGTAGTGCCGGTAGCCCGTGGCGGGGTCGACCCGCGCCGGACGCAGCAGGCCGATCTCGTCGTAGTAGCGGAGCGTCTTGACGGGGATCTGGGTCAGCCGCGAGAACTCGCCGATCCTGTACATGCCGGCCTCCTACCTGGACAGGGTACGGCCTCCAGCGACTGGAGAGTCAAGCCCGTTTTCGTCGGGCCCGCGGCGCGGCCTTCTTCCGGCCTCCGCGGCGGGGCTTCGCGTCCGCCGCGGGCTCGTCCGCGGGCGCGGACTGCTCGATGCCGACCCAGCCCGCCGGTAGCGCCTCGCCCTGCGCCTCGTAGAGGAACCGGGACGGCACCGTCCGCGCGCTGCGCCCGTACTTCGCGCGCTCGAACGCGAAGCTCATCGTGAGCGTGGCCATCGCGCGCGTGATCCCGACGTAGGCCAGCCGGCGCTCCTCGTCGACGCCGTTCTCGGCGACCGCACGCGCGTGCGGCAGCAGGCCCTCCTCCATGCCCACCAGGAACACGTGGGGGAACTCCAGCCCCTTGGCCGCGTGGAGGGTCATGAGCGTCACCGCGTCGGCGCGCCTGTCGCTACGCTCCTCTCCCCGGCCGTCGTCGGTCTGCAGGGTCAGCTCCTCCAGGAACCCGTCGAGCGACGGCCGGGGCGACCGGCGCACGTGGTTCTCCGCGAAGTTCAGGATCTCCAGGACGCCCGCCCAGCGCGCCTCGCGCGCCACGGGATCGGGGTACAGGCGCAGGACCTCCTCGCGGTAGCCCACGACCTCCAGGAAGCGCTCGAGGCGGCTCACCAGGTCGCTCCCGGCGTCCACCAGCCCCGACGTCTCGAGGATGGACCGCAGCGCCTGGTACCCCGCGACGGACTGCGGCGAGAGGCCGCCACACTCCCCCGCCCGCTCGAATGCCTCCGCCGCGCTGATCCCCTGCTCGGTCGCGAAGGCCAGCACGCGGTCCAGGCTCGCCTTGCCCACGCCGCGCGGCGGGGTGTTGATCACGCGCAGCAGCGAGGTCTCGTCCCGCGGGTTGACCGCCAGCTTCAGGAACGCGACCACGTCGCGCACCTCCTTGCGGTCGAAGAAGGACATGCCGCCCACCACGACGTACGGCAGCCCGTTCGCGCGCAGCTCGCCCTCGAAGGGGCGGAACTGGACCTGCGTGCGGCAGAGGATCGCGAAGTCCCCCGGCCGCGCCGTTTCCAGGCGCAGGAGCTTGCGCATCTGCTCCACCACGAACGCGGCCTCCGCGGTCTCGTCCTTGAGGCGCACGAAGTGGACCGGCTCGCCCCCGCCGCGCGCGGACTCGAGCGCCTTGTCGTGGCGCGACGCGTTGTGGCGGATCACGTTGTTGGCCGCGTCGAGGATGGGCCGGGTCGAGCGGTAGTTGGTCTGCAGGCGCACGACCTTCGCGCCCGTGAAGTCGCGATGGAAGCCGAGGATCTTGCGCACGTCCGCGCCCCGCCAGCCGTAGATGGACTGGTCGTCGTCGCCCACGACGCAGACGTTGCGGTGCTCGCCGCCGATGAGCCGCACGATCTCGTACTGCGGGTGGTTGGTGTCCTGGTACTCGTCCACCAGGACGTGCCGGTAGCGCGCGCGGTAGCGGTCGCGGACCGGCTCGTGGTCCCGCAGCAGGCGGACGGTCTCCAGCAGCAGGTCGTCGAAGTCGAGCGTGCGCGTGCGGGCCAGGATCTCGCGGTAGCGCTGCCAGACCGAGCCCACCAGCTGGTCCCGGCTGCCGGTGCCGTTGTCCAGGAAGGCCTCCGCGGTGTCCATGCGGTTCTTCCCCAGCGAGATGCGTGCCTGCACCGCGGAGGGGTGCATGGTGGTCTCGTGCACGCGCAGCTCGCGCATGGCCGACTTCACGGCGGACAGCTGGTCCGACGCGTCGCAGATCGTGAACCGCCTGGGCAGGCCCAGCACGGCGGCGTTCTCGCGCAGCACGCGCGCGCAGAACGCGTGGAAGGTGCCGACCGTGACCTCGCGGGCCCGCTCGCCCACCAGCGCCGCCACCCGCTCGCGCATCTCGCCGGCGGCCTTGTTGGTGAAGGTCACGGCCAGGATGGCCGACGGGTCGGCCCCCAGCGCGATCAGGTGGGCGATGCGGGTCGTGATGACCCGCGTCTTGCCCGTGCCCGCACCGGCCAGGACCAGCAGCGGGCCCTCGGTGGTCGAGACGGCCTCGCGCTGCGACGGGTTGAGGCCGTCGAGGAGCGCGGGGTTCGCGACGGCGGTGGAGGCGCCTGCTGGAGATCGTCGGATCGAAGCCAAAGGGCGCCGTTTATATCACGAACCGCGGGCCGCTTCGTGCCGCTCCGGGGGCCGGGCGCGGCCAGGACCTGGTGTAGAAAGAGGGGCGATGCCCGCTCCCCTGTTCGACCTGCTGCCCGCGCCCGGCGCGGGCAGCGACGACCTGCTCGGCCTCTTCCTCGACTACGTCGCCTCCCGCGGGCTCACGCTCTACGCCGCGCAGGAGGAGGCCGTCCTGGAGCTGTTCGAGGAGAAGAACGTCATCCTCAACACGCCGACGGGATCCGGGAAGTCGCTGGTGGCGTCGGCCCTCCACTTCGCCTCCCTGGCCCATGGGCGGCGCTCCGTCTACACCTGTCCCATCAAGGCGCTCGTCAACGAGAAGTGGATGGCTCTGTGCCGCGAGCTGGGGCCGGAGAACGTCGGCCTCTCGACCGGCGACGCGACCGTCAACCGCGACGCGCCCGTGCTGTGCTGCACCGCGGAGGTGCTGGCCAACATCGCGCTGCGCGACGGCGAGGACGCCTGGGTCGACGACGTGGTGATGGACGAGTTCCACTGGTACGCGGACCGCGACCGCGGGGTGGCCTGGCAGGTCCCGCTTCTGACGCTCCCCCACGCGCGCTTCCTCCTCATGTCGGCCACGCTGGGCGACGTCTCGTTCTTCGCGGAGGACCTGACGCGGCGGAACGGACGGCCGACCGCGGTCGTGAAGTCGGTCGAGCGCCCGGTGCCGCTCGAGTACGCGTACTCCGAGATCCCGCTGGCGCAGATGGTCGAGAAGCTGGCCGCGGAGGGCAAGGCGCCGGTGTACGTCGTCCACTTCACGCAGAAGGACGCGGCGGACAGCGCGCAGGACTTCACGAGCCTGAGCCTGGCCACGCGCGAGGAGAAGAACGCGGTCGCGGCCGCCATCGAGGGCTTCCGCTTCACCAGCCCCTACGGCCCCGACGTCCGCAAGTGGCTCAAGCAGGGCATCGGCCTGCACCACGCGGGGATGCTGCCCAAGTACCGCGTGCTGGTGGAGCAGCTCGCGCAGCGCGGGCTGCTCAAGGTCATCTGCGGGACGGACACGCTGGGTGTCGGCATCAACGTGCCCATCCGCACGGTGCTGTTCTCGCGCCTGTGCAAGTTCGACGGGCAGAAGACCGCGGTGCTCTCGGCCCGCGACTTCCACCAGATCGCCGGCCGGGCGGGCCGGAAGGGCTTCGACGACCTGGGGTACGTCGTCGCGCAGGCGCCCGAGCACGTCATCGAGAACCTGAAGCTGGAGGAGAAGGCGAAGGAGGGGAAGAAGGTCGTCAAGCGCAAGCCGCCCGAGCACAACTTCGCCAACTGGGACCTGGCCACCTTCAAGCGGCTCATGGGCGCGGCTCCGGAGCGGCTGGTCTCCCGGTTCGAGGTCGCGCACGGCATGCTGCTGAACGTCCTCTCCCGGCGGACAGACGGCTGCCGCGCGATGCAGGAGCTGATCCGCGAGAGCCACGAGCCGGAGCGCGCGAAGAAGACGCACTTCCGGCGCGCCTGGCAGCTCTTCCGCGCGCTCCTGAACCGCGGGATCGTCGAGATCGTGCCCCGCGCGCCCGAAGGGTCGCGGCTGCGCGTGAACGCGGACCTGCAGGAAGACTTCTCGATGGACCAGGCGCTGTCGCTGTACCTGCTGGAGACGATCCCCCTGCTCGAGCTGGAGTCCGGGACGTACGCGCTCGACCTGCTGACGCTCGTCGAGAGCATCCTGGAGAACCCGGAGCTGATCCTCCGCCGCCAGCTCGACAAGCTGAAGGGCCAGAAGGTCGCGGAGATGAAGGCGGAGGGGCTCGACTACGACCAGCGCATGGCGGAGCTGGAGAAGCTGGAGCACCCCAAGCCGCTGGCCGACTTCGTGTACTCGACCTTCAACGAGTTCGCGAACCGCCACCCCTGGGTGAGCGAGGAGGCCATCCGCCCCAAGTCGATCGCGCGCGAGATGTTCGAGACCTTCCGCTCCTTCCCGGACTACGTGCAGGAGTACGACCTGGAGCGGGCCGAGGGGCTGCTGCTCCGGCACCTCAACAGCGTCTACAAGGTGCTGGCCCAGACGGTGCCCGACGGCGTGAAGACCGACACCGTGCAGGAGATGGAGCTGTACCTGCGCGACATGCTGCGCCAGGTGGACTCGAGCCTGCTCGAGGAGTGGGAGCGCATGCAGGACGCGCAGTACCAGCCCGCAGGCGCCGGCCCGGCCCTGCGCCCGCCGGGGCCCGCCGAGCCGCCCGACGTCACGCGCGACGCCAAGGCGTTCACCGCCGCCATCCGCACGCGCGCCTTCGCGTTCCTGCGCGCGTGGTCGATCAAGGACGACGTGGCCGCGCTGGCGACCCTCGACGCCTCGGTGGACGAGGACGGCCAGCCCTGGACCGTCGAGCGCCTGCGGGCGTTGCGGGACGCGCACGCGGTCGAGCACAAGGGCCTCCGGCTCGACCCGGAGGCGCGCAACCTCCGCCACACCACCGTCGGTCCTTCGCCGGACGGAACGGCCTGGCGCGTGCAGCAGATGCTGATCGATCCGGAAGGGCTCAACGACTGGGTGCTCGAGCTGGACGTCGACCTGGCCTCCTCACGCGCGGCCGAGGCGCCCGTGCTCCAGCTTCTCCGCCTCGGCAGCCTGGCCTAGGCCGCCGACGGGACGACGCTGGTAGGATTCCTTCGTGCAGAAGGACCGCTCGTCCCTCCCCTTCCTCGCCGGCGGCGGCGAGATGGGGGGGCGCATGCGCGAGATGGACTGGTCGCGCACCCCCCTTGGTCCCCCCGAGGGGTGGCCCCAGAGCCTCCGCAGCACCGTCAGCATGCTCCTCCCCTCCAAGGCGCAGATCATCCTCTTCTGGGGGAAGGAGTTCGTGGTCCTGTACAACGACGCGTACCGTCCCGTGTTCGGAGCCAAGCACCCGCACGTCCTGGGGCTCCCCGGCAGCCGTGCCTGGCAGGAGATCTGGGATACGCAGCTGCGTGCGCTGCTCGAAGGCGTCGTCGAGACGGGCGACGCCTTCTGGGCGCGGGACCTGTTGTTCGCGCTCGAACGCCACGGCTTCGTCGAGGAGACCTACTTCGACGTGTCGTACGACCCCGTGCGGGACGAGTCGGGGGCGGTCGGCGGCGTCTTCTGCATCGTCACGGAGACGACCGAGCGGGTCGTGGGCCAGCGGCGGCTGGCGCTCCTGCGTGACCTGGCGGCGCGCAACGCCATGGCCAGGACCTCCCGCGACGCCTGCGTCCTGGCGATGGAGTCGCTGGCCGCGCACCCGGAGGACGTCACCTTCGCGCTCGCCTATCTCGACGACGAGCTCCAGGCCGGCACGCCCGATGCGGAGCAGCGCCTGGCCCGCGCTCGGCCGGACCAGGTCAGGACGCTGCCGCTCCCGTCCTCCAGTCCGGGCGGGCGCGCCGGCAAGCTGGCGGTCGGCATCAACTCGCGGCGTCCGTTCGACGAGCCGTACCGGAGCTTCCTGGACCTGGTCGCCGACCAGCTGGCGACCGGACTCGCGAACGCACGGGCGTACGAGGAGGAGCGCCAGCGGGTCGAGGCCCTGGCGGCGATCGACAGGGCCAAGACGGCGTTCTTCAGCAACGTGAGCCACGAGTTCCGGACCCCGCTGACGCTGATGCTGGGCCCGCTCGAGGACCTGCTGGCGCGGCCCCCTGGAAGCGTGGGCGTCGGGGACCAGGAGCTCATCCGCGTCATCCATCGGAACGGCCTGCGGCTGCTGAAGCTCGTGAACACGCTGCTGGACTTCTCGCGCATCGAGGCCGGCCGGGTCCGGGCGCGCTTCGAGCCGGTCGACCTCGGTGCGATGACGGCGGACCTGGCCAGCACGTTCCGATCGGCCATGGAGCGGGCGGGCCTGGCGTTCACGGTCGACTGCAGCGATCTGGGCCAGCCGGTCTTCGTGGATCGCGACATGTGGGAGAAGGTCGTGCTCAACCTCCTCTCCAACGCGTTGAAGTTCACGCTGTCGGGCGGGCATCACCATACGCGTGCGACCCTACGACAAGGCCGTCGTCCAGGTGCAGGACAGCGGAACCGGCATTCCCCCGGAGGAGCTGCCGCGCGTGTTCGATCACTTCCACCGGGTCGAGGCGACGAGGGGGCGCAGCCACGAGGGCTCGGGCATCGGCCTCGCGCTCGTCAGCGAGCTCGTCAAGCTGCACGGCGGCGACATCGCCGTGGAGAGCCAGGTCGGCCACGGCACGACGTTCACCCTCTCGATCCCGTTCGGGGCGGCGCACCTGCCGCCGGAGCAGATCGTTTCCGGCGACGAGGGCACCCGGCCATCGGACGGGAGGGCCTACGTC
>JAICEW010000198.1 GCA_025923995.1 Vicinamibacteria bacterium
CAGTCGGCGCGGGGCATCTGCGCCTACGCCTACGCCAACTGCGGCGTGCACGAGTCCACCACCGACGTCGTGTTCGGGGGGCAGCTCCTGATCGCGGAGAACGGGACCCTGCTGGGGGAGAGCAGGCGCTTCGAGCGCGCAGGGGAGCTGGTCGTCACCGACGTCGACACCGAGCGCCTGCAGGTGGAGCGCGCGCGGCAGACGTCCTTCGCCGACGCGGTGCACGGCCTCCCGCATGCCTACCGCACCGTGGCCCTGCAGGAGGTGCCGGCGCCAAGGCCGCACCGCCTCGTGCGGGCCATCGACCCCCGTCCGTTCGTGCCGGGCGACCCTTCGCGTCTCGACGAGCGCTGCCAGGAGGTCTTCTCGATCCAGACCGCCGGCCTGGCGCGGCGCCTGGAGCACACGCGCCTGGACCGCGTCACGCTGGGGCTGTCGGGCGGCCTCGACTCCACGCTGGCGCTGCTGGTCTGCATCCGCGCGTTCGACCTGCTGAAGCTGCCGCGCGCCGGCGTGCACACCGTGACCATGCCCGGGTTCGGCACCACCGGGCGCACCCTGGAGAACGCGCGCGCGCTGGCGCGGGCCCTGTCGACCACGCTCAGCGAGATCGACATCCGCGCCGCCTGCCAGCAGCACATCAAGGACATCGGGCTCGACCCCGAGGACCGACAGAGCACCACCTTCCAGAACGTGCAGGCGCGCGAGCGGACGCAGGTGCTCATGGACCTGGCGAACAAGGAAGGCGCGCTCCACGTCGGCACCGGCAACCTCTCCGAGATCGCGCTGGGCTGGTCCACCTTCGGCGGCGACCAGATCTCCATGTACAACGTGAACGCCGGCGTGCCCAAGACGCTGGTGCGGGAGCTGGTGGGCTGGGTGGCCGAGCACGAGACGACCGGGTCCGAGCGCGACGTCCTGCGTGACGTGCTGGCGACTCCCGTCTCCCCCGAGCTCCTCCCGCCCGCCGCGGACGGCTCCGTCTCCCAGGACACCGAGAAGCTGGTGGGCCCCTACGAGCTGCACGACTTCTTCCTCTTCGGCCTCGTGAAGCTGGGCGCCGGCCCGGCCAAGATCCTCTTCCTGGCCGAGCACGCCTTCTCGCCCCGCTACGACCGGCCGACCATCAAGCGCTGGCTGCGCGTCTTCGTCGAGCGTTTCTTCCAGAACCAGTTCAAGCGCTCGGTGGCGCCCGACGGACCCAAGGTCGGCTCGGTCAGCCTGTCGCCACGCGGGGACTGGCGGATGCCCTCCGACGCCTCGCCCCGCGCGTTCCTGGCCGAACTGGACGCGACGTGACGCCGCCCGAGCCGCCCAGGCGCTATCGCGCCACGTTCCTGCTGCAGCTGCTCATCCTGGTCGCGAGCGTCGCCGCCTTCCTCGCCCTGCTGGCCCTCGTCGAGGGCCCGCCGCTCTTCGTGGCGCTGATCGTCCTCATCGCCTGGTGCGTCGCGGTCGAGCTGGAGGTCCTGCCCTCGCTCGTCGAGTGGTGGGTGCTCCGGTGGGCCTCCAAGCACTCCTCGGGCCCCTCGATCTTCCTGGCGGACCCGCAGCCGGAAGAGCAGCAGGCGCGGCAGGAGCGCAGCCGCGACGTCGAGGGGAACCCCACCCTCTGGTGACGATCGCGTCCTGACCGTTCCCTGACGGGATTACCCCCAGGTTTGCGATCTCCTTCTTGCATGCCGGCCCCAGGGCGGCCGGCGGCTGAGCGAAGGACGTAGCCGCGGCCCCGCCGGCCGCCTGAATCATTCAAGGAGAACGAAACGTGACCGTATCGAAGATGACGATCCTGGCCTGCCTGGCCGCCTCGGCCGCCGTGTCCGCGGCCGCGGGCGAGCACGTGACCCCGCCGGAGGTGCCCGCCAACCTGGAGGCGCCTGCGGGCCACAAGCCCTTCCGCATGTGGCACGCGACGGGCACGCAGAACTACATCTGCCTGGCAGCCGGCCAGGCCTGGACGTTCATCGGTCCCCAGGCCACGCTGTTCGACGACGACAACGACCAGACCCTGACCCACTTCCTGAGCCCCAACCCGGTCGAGGGCGGCGTGGCGCGCGCGACCTGGCAGCACTCGAAGGACACGAGCGCCGTGTGGGCGATGGCGATCCAGTCCTCGACCGACCCCGCCTTCGTGACGCCGGGCGCGATCCCCTGGCTGCTGCTGCGGGTGGTGGGCGCCGCGGCCGGCCCCGCCGGCGGCGAGAAGCTGGTGCCGACCACGTTCATCCAGCGCGTGAACACCGCCGGGGGCAGCGCGCCCTCGCCGACCTGCTCGCAGACGGGCGCGCGGGCCTTCGTTCCCTACGAGACGGACTACGTGCTCTACAAGGCGCACTGACGTGGCGGGCCACGGCCGGGCGCGACCGACGCGCCCGGCCGTTGGTCCGGTTCAGGCCCCGCGCCGGATGTCCGCGCGCCGCACGAAGGACACGGTACCCACGCCGGAGTCCTGGGCCCGCGCGGGAGCGTGGCCGCCCCGCGCGGTCGCGCGCACGCGGGCGGTGATGAGCGGCCCCCGGGTCGTCCACCAGCCTCGCGCCTGCTCGTTGGTCCAGGGCGGGATGTCGCGCAGCGCATCGAGCGTCTCCAGGAACTCGCCCGCGAACGACGGACGCCGCGACGGCTCCTTCTCCAGGCAGGAGAGCAGGAGGACCTGCAGGCCATCCGGCACCGGCTGGCCCAGACGCTCGGAGGGCGGCACCGGCCGCGAGTGCAGGTGGTGCCCGCACACCTCCACGACGTTCCGCCCCTCGAACACCGGCCGTCCGGTGAGCAGGTAGTAGCCCACGCAGCCCAGCGAGTAGAGGTCGCTGCGCGCGCCCACGCGGCCCGGCGCGGTGATGGCCTCGGGCGCCAGGTAGAGCGGCGTTCCCGCGATGCGGTCCTCGCGCGAGACGTCGGTGGCCTGGTCGAGATCCTTCACCAGCCCGAAGTCCACCACCTTCGCCACGTCGCTCGCGCCCCCGCGCTGGGCGACCAGGATCACGTTGGCCGGCTTCACGTCGCGATGGATCAGGCCCACCTCGTGCGCCTCGGCCAGCGATCCCGCCACCTGCCGCAGCACGTGCACGACGCGGCCGGGCGGCTGCGGCCCGTCGTGCCGCGCGAGCTCCTCCAGGTTCAGCCCCTCGAGGTACTCCATCGCATAGTAGAAGACGCCGTCGGGCGTGCGGCCGTAGTCGAAGATCGCGACGGTGTTGGGATGGGTGAGCCGGCTGGTGAGCTGCACCTCGCGCTCGAAGCGCTGCAGCCGCTCCGGGCCCTCGCCGCCGGGAGGCAGCAGCTTCACCGCGGTCGGCCGGCGCAGCATCGCGTGGCTGGCGCGGTAGACGGTCCCCATGCCGCCCTCGCCGATCTTCTCCAGCAGCGTGTACTGCCCCAGCTGCCACGCCTCGCGCACCTGCTGGCGCAGGCCGAAGATGGACCGCGAGGCCAGCGTCGCGATCGCGACCGCCCCCAGGCACCACAGCGTCGTCCAGACCGCCGGCAGCAGCGGCGCGCCGCCCATGCGCAGGTGCCAAACGCTGGTGGTGACCACGGGGAAGGACGAGCCCACGAGGCCCAGCACCAGCGTGCGCCGCGCGGTGCTGGGCACGACGATCGCGCGCAGGGCCAGGCCGAACGTGACGAGCAGCAGCGTGCGCGCGTAGGAGAGCCCGGTCACCTCGCCGGGGAACGTCGTGAACACCATCAGCGCGCTCATGAGCGTGACGACCAGGAAGAGCGTCGCGTCCAGGAGGACGAGCGTCGTCTCCGGGAGGCGCCCGCGCCGGCAGGTCCACCAGGCCACCGCGCCGGTCAGGGCGCCGCCCAGCAGGATCAGGCGTCCGGGGGCGAGCCAGGCCACGCGCCAGCCGGCGGGCGTCGCGAGCCCGGCCAGCGCCGCTCCGACCAGGAAGAACCCGACGGAGAGGATCAGGGAGACCAGGCCCAGGAAGGCCAGGCGCTCCTGCAGGAACGCGCGTGCCTCCTCGCCGCTCGGCGCGGGGAGGGAGGCGCGCGGCGCGACGGGAGAGACCATGCCGCCGCAGTATACGGACGAAGGGCGCGCTACGAGTCCCGGCCCTCGACCAGCCGGCCCACGAGACCCAGGAGCTCGCGCAGGTTGAACGGCTTGGCCAGGAATGCGTCGGCGTCCACGTCGCTCGCGTACTCGCCCGCGTCGCGCGCGGCGGTCAGCACCACGATGGGCGCGTGCGGCGGCGGGGTCTCGCGATAGGCGCGCGTGAACGCCCAGCCGTCCATCACCGGCATGCGCATGTCGAGCAGGATCACGCGCGGGGGCGCGGCGCGGACCGAGGCCAGCGCCTCCTGCCCGTCCTCGGCGGTCGTGACCTCGTAGCCGCAGCCCTCCAGCGCCATCTGGATGAACTGCCGGATGGCGGCGTCGTCGTCCACCACCAGCACGCGAACGGCCGCGTTCACGGCGGCCTGCGGGGGACGGCCACCGCCATGCGCGTCCCGGCCTCGGTCGACTCCTCGCACTCGAGCGTGCCGCCGTGCAGCTCGACGATCTCGCGGCTGATATAGAGGCCGAGGCCCATCCCGCCCAGCCGGCGCTCGACGTGCGCCTGATGGAAGCGGTCGAAGATGCGGTCGCGGTGCTCCGGCGGGATGCCCAGGCCCTTGTCCGTGACCGTGATGCGGATCGCGGAGCCGCGCGGAGCGACCGCCACCGCCACCGGCCCGCCGGCCGGGCTGTACTTGATCGCGTTGTCCACCAGGTTGGTGATCACCTGCTCCAGGCGGATGGGATCGACGTGCCCCGTCACGGCGTGCGGCGCCCTCAGCTCCAGCACGTGGCCGCGCGTGCGCGGCGCGGCGGCCTCCAGCACGTGCCGCGCCAGCGCGGCGACGTCGGTGCGCTTGCGCTCCAGCACCAGCCGGCCCGCCTGCAGCCGCGAGACGTCGAGCAGCTGCGAGACGAGCACGGAGAGCTTCTCGGACTGGCGCTCGATGGTGTCCAGCGCCTTGGCCAGGCGGCGCGGATCGGGCGCCCGCCCGTCCTCCATCTGCATGACGAGCAGCTGCGCGAAGCCGCGCAGGCTGGTGAGCGGCGTCTTGAGCTCGTGCGCGGCCACCGACAGGAACTCGTCGCGCGCCTCCTCCGCCCGCTTGCGCTCCGCGACCTCGCGGCGCAGGGCGGCGTTGGCGCCCAGCAGCTCCGCGGTGCGCTCGCGCACGCGCTGCTCGAGCAGCTCGTGCGAGCAGCGCAGCTCGTCCTCCATGCGCTTGCGCTGGAAGAACTCGGGGATGCTCACCTTGCGCCGCGCACGCAGGCCGCGGCGGGAGCGCGGGCGCCGTCGGCGGTAGCGCGCGAGGTGCTCCTCGATGCGGGCGGGCGGCGCCATGATGAAGCGGCAGTGCTTCCCGCCGGCGGCCAGGCACTCCACCTCGACCGCCACCAGCGGCACCCCGAAGCTCTCCTCGCACCAGCCGGACGAGTAGCCCGCGTTCATGATGCACACGGGCGACGTGCTGCGCCGGCCGCTGCGCAGCCAGGTGTCGGACTCGAACGAGTAGGGGTGGTCGTAGATGAGGAAGTAGTCCTGGTCCGGGCTGGGATGGGAGTCGGGCGAGATGTCCACGAACGCCCAGCCCGAGTAGGAGAAGTGCACCGGACCCGCCGACAGCTTCTCGATGGGGTCGGCGACGCCCATCTTGCGATGGAAGGCCTGGGCGTCGGCCTTGCCGATCGCGTGCGCGACGTCGAACAGCAGGTTGCACGCCACGTCGCGCGCCTGGTCGGGTCCCTGGTCCCCGTACAACGACATGACCAGGTCGAAGAACTCCACCGACATGGACGCCGCGCGCAGCAGGATGTAGCGCTCGCCCGAGATGGAGATGGTCCCGTGCTGGGGGCGGAAGGCCTTGCCGCGGAAGTAGCGCGCGACGTAGTCCTGCGCGCGTTGGAACAGCGGCACGAACGGCTCGGGGACGCGGACCGTGCGCAGCGGAGGCGCGCGGCGGCGCGCAGCCGTCCGGAGGTCTCGGGGCGCGGCCACGCGCGGCCGGCGGCTCGCCTTCGGCATCAGGGCATCGCTTGGAGGAGATCGCGGGAGAGTGTACTCCCGTCCAAGCAGGTGGACCATCCGCTCACGGTCCTGGACGGCTCGCCTCCGCCCATCGCCGCGCATGCCGTGCAAATGTGCGCCTCACGCAACCCCGCCCGCGCGCGGGGCGTCTTCCTTCATGTCAGGGGCAGTGGAGGAAGACATGGGACGGACTCCTCGCGGCGTCCTCGCGGTCGCGTTCCTCACGGTCGCCGGCGCTTCCGTTCCGGCGACGCAGGGCATGGACGCGTCGGATCTCCGTTCGTTCGGGCCAGGGGGACTCTCGTCGGGGCCTCCGCGGCTCACCCTCGCCTTCGTGGACTATGCCGTCCTGCCCACCGAGGCGTTCCACGCGCTCCAGGCGGAGACGGTGGCGCTGGTGGCGGCCATGGGCGTGGACGTCGACGCGCGCACCCTGCAGCCGGGCTCCGACCTCGACGTCCGCGCGATCACGCTCATCGTGATGGACGGCGAGGCACCGTCCCGCCGGATGCGCGGCGTGATGGGCGCGGTGCAGCGCCAGGGCGCCCTCCCGGCCCTGTGGATCTACTCCGCGAACGTGGCCGCCGGCGCGCGGCTGGGCTGGAAGACCCGCGACCGCTGGTCGGCCTCCGACCGCGACGCCTTCACTCGGGCCATGGCCCGGGTGGCCCTCCACGAGGTGGTCCACCTGCTCTGTCCCTGGCGCGCCCACGATCGGGAGGGACTGATGGCCAGCGTGATGGACCGGAGCACCCTCACCTCGTCCAGGGTTCCGTTCACCACCGAGCTGCGCCGGGACTTCGGTCTGGGCGTGGACGCGCTCCGGGGCGCGGCCTACCCGATGGCGCAGGCCGGCCCGTCCCGTCGCTGATGGCCGGAAGGCACTGGACCGGAGGCACTACGCCGCTCAGATGCAACTCAGGGCGGGCTCAGGGTCCGCCCATGGCGGGCCCCCAGGAGGCCCCTATCTTCGTCCCGATATGACGAGCCGGGACCTTTCGGAAGGCGATGGGCCGGCGGGCGACGTGTCCGCCGATGCCTCCGGCTCGCGAGCCGTCGAGAACCGTCCCGCCGCGCCGGTCATGCCGGCGACGCCTGGCGGAGACGCTGCCCGTGAATCCCGCATCGCGGCCCTGGCCCGGGAGGCTCTCATGAGCAGTCCGCTGCCCTCCGTACGATCCGCTTCGGCGCGCGCCGAGCGACCGCGGAGCACGGCCGGTCCCATCCAGCCCTGGTCCCCCCTCGAGGCCACCCTCGAGGTCATGGACGACCGGTGGAAGACGCTGATCGTCTGGCGTCTGTTCTGGGGTGCGAAGCCCTTCTGCGAGCTGATGCGCTGCACGCGCGGGCTCACCAAGAAGACTCTCCGGCACGCGCTCGCGGAGATGGAGAGGCACGGGCTCGTTCGCAAGGAGGTGCGTTTCGGCCAAGGCCGGCGCGCGGAGTACGCGCTGACGCCCTACGGCGAGACGCTCAAGCCGATCGTGGGCGCGATGTACGAGTGGGGGCTGCAGCACGCCCTCACGCCCATGCCCGGCAGCGCACCTTCGTGATCGGCGCGGGGACGGGAGCGAACAGCTTCTCCGGTCCTTCCGACAACGCCGTGGAGACGTTCCACCCCGAGAGGCGCCCGTCGGGCGCCGATCGGAACGGCCGTTATGCGGAAGATCAGAGGAGGTCTCACGTGCACAGACGGCAGATCAAGATGGGCTGGGCCCTCGTCCTGGCCCTGCTCGTCCTGGCGGCGCCGGCGGCCTGGGCGCAGGTCTCGACGGGCAACATCTACGGCAAGGTGCTGGACGATTCGCAGGCGGTCCTGCCCGGCGCCACCGCGACCCTGACCGGTCCGTTCGGTACGCGCACCACGACCGCGGACACGCAGGGCGAGTTCCGCTTCCTGAACGTCGACCACGGAACGCACAAGCTGGTGGTCACGCTCTCGGGCTTCGCGGGCGTCAGCCGCGACGTGATCGTGAACGTCGGCCAGAACGTCAACATCAGCTTCGGCCTCAAGGTGGCCCCGGTCGAGGAGACCGTGATCGTCACCGACGAGACGCCGGTGGTCGACATCAAGAAGCTGGGCACCAACACCACCATCACCAAGGCCGAGCTGGCCCAGGTGCCCAGCTCGCGCGATCCCTGGGCGCTGATGCGCACGATCCCGGGCGTGCTGGTGGACCGCGTGAACGTGGCCGGCAGCGAGAGCGGCCAGCAGTCGCAGTTCTCGGCCAAGGGCGCCGACCCCAAAGACGCCGTGTGGTCGATCGACGGCATCGTGACCACCGACATGGCCGCCGTCGGCAGCTCGCCCGACTACTACTCCTACGACGCCTTCGATGAGGTGAACTTCTCGACGGGCGGCAACAGCTCCGAGATCGCGACCGGCGGGCTGGGCATCGGCATCGTCACCAAGCGCGGCACCAACGCGTTCCACGGCAACGCCAGCGGCTACTTCACCCACGACGACCTGCAGTGGTCGAACATCCCCGACGAGCTGGTGGGCGACCCGCGCCTGCAGGGCAACGACAAGGCCGACCACACGCAGCAGATCTCGGACGTGACGTTCGACCTGGGCGGCCCCATCCTGAAGGACAAGCTCTGGTTCTACGGCAGCTACGGCCGCAACGACATCCGCATCAGGAACATCAGCCAGCAGTTCGACAAGACGCTGCTCAAGGCCTACAGCGGCAAGCTCAACTGGCAGGCGACAGGCAGCGACATGATCTCGGTCTTCTGGTTCCAGGGCGGCAAGATCAAGACCGGCCGCGCCGGATCCGCCGCCGCCGCAGGGAACCTCACCTATCTCGACGGCACGCTGTGGGATCAGGGCAAGGAGTGGCCGGGCCAGCCGCACGGCCTCAGCAAGGTCGAGTGGAACCACGTGTTCGGGCCCAGCTTCTTCCTGACCGCCAAGGCCGCCCGCTACAACACCGGATTCAACCTGGATCCGCAGGGAGGGCTGGAGGACAGCCACTGGGTGTGGGACATCGTGAGCCAGGAGGCCCGGGGCACCGCCTACGGCCAGTCCTTCACGCGCCCGCAGGACACGCTCAGCCTGGACGGCAGCTACTTCGCGAACGGCATGGGCGGCAACCACGAGATCAAGTTCGGCCTCGGCTACCGCGCTGTGGACAGCACCAGCTCGCGCACCAACCCGGGAAACAAGACGCAGGCCATCTTCAACACCACCTCGACGCGCGCCCGCTTCTACCGCGACTCGTTCAACGCCACCGAGAACCGCTACCTCTCGGCGCACCTGGGCGACACCTTCACCAAGGACCGCTTCACCCTGAACCTGGGCGTGCGCTTCGACCGGCAGAGCGGCAAGAAGGGCGCGGCCTCGATCCCGGGCAACCCGCTGCTTCCCAACCTGCTCCCCGCGCTCGAGTTCGCCGGTGATAGCGAGAACAATGTCGAGTGGAGCAACTTCTCGCCGCGCGTGGGCCTGACCTACGCGCTCGACGAGTCGCGCCGGACGGTGCTGCGCGCCTCGTTCGCCCGCTACGCCGGCCAGCTCTCGAACATCGATCCCGCCTGGGACAACGCGCTGGCCACCTCCTACCTCGAGTACGACTGGCGTGACCAGAACGGCGACGAGATCGTCCAGAACTCCGAGGTGGACTTCTCGACCGTGCAGGGCCGCTCCAACATCGACATCAACAACCCGAGCGCCATCGGCGAGTCGCCGAACCAGATCGACCCCGACTACCACGCGAACGTCGACAACGAGATCGTGGTGGGACTGGACCGCGAGCTGGTGCCCAACGTCGCGCTGTCGGTCGCGTACACCTGGCGCAAGGCCACCGACCTCACGGCCAGCCAGCTCCTGTCGGGGTCGTACTGGTACAACTGGATCGGTGTTGCGCGCTCCGACTACCGGCCGGGCACGCAGTTCTGCCGCAACGGCTTCTGCGCGACGCCGCAGGTGCTCGACCCCGCGGTCGCGAACGCGGTCTCGGGCGGATTCCTGCTCAGCAACCGGCCCGACTACTCGCGCACCTACAACGGCTTCGAACTCGGCCTGGTGAAGCGGATGTCGAACAACTGGATGGGCCGCGTGGCCTTCAGCCTCAACGACTGGACGCAGCACTACGGGCCCGACGCCATCCTCAACCCGAACCGCTACGACCTGGACGCCAACGAGGACGGCGCGGCCATGGTGATCCGCAGCGCCGGCAGCGGCAAGACCTTCTACCAGAACGCCAAGTGGCAGGTGGCGGCCAACGCTCTCTATCAGCTGCCGGCGGGCTTCGAGGTCGCGGGCAGCCTCTTCGGCCGCCAGGGCTATCCCAACCCGATCTACCTGACCCTGAGCGCGGGCGGGCTGGACGGCAACCTGCGCATGCTGGCCGATGGCACGCAGATCGACGACAACCGGTTCCCCGACCTCTGGAACTTCGACCTGCGCCTGGCCAAGAGCCTGAAGCTGGGCGGACGCACCAACCTGACGCTCTCGGCCGAGATGTTCAACGTGTTCAACAGCGGGACCGAGCTCAAGCGCATCGCCGACGCCAGCTCGTCGACGTACGGCCGCCTGGACGAGATCCTGGCGCCGAGGATCGTTCGCTTCGGCGCGAAGTTCGGATTCTGACCTCGATGACGAAGCAGTAGCCGGTTGGCGTACCGGCCCCGGGGGGAGCAGGGCCAAGGCCTCCCGGGGCCCTCTTGGGTCCGGATGGGCAACGAGAGATCCAGTCGCGACGGACGTGCACGAGCACGAACGCGAGCAGGGGCACGGAGCGGCGAAGCCCGTGATCGTGAGCGCGGGCGTGCTCGTGCCCGTGCAGGTCTGTCGTGGCTTCGAATCCAGTCGGCCCTGGCCCTGGCCGCGGGGCTGCTGGCGGTGGGAGCGGCCTGGCTGTTCTCCTCGCGCGGCCCGCGCGAGGTGCGGCGCGAGGCAGGCCTCGACGTCCTGCTGATCACGATCGACACGCTGCGCGCCGACGCGCTGGGCGCCTACGGCCACCCGCGGGCCCGCACGCCCTGGATCGATCGCCTGGCCGCGCGGGGCGTGCGGTTCGAGCAGGCCCACGCGCACAACGTGGTCACGCTGCCCTCGCACGCGAACATCCTCTCGGGCCGCTACCCGTTCCAGCACGGCGTCCGCGACAACGCGGGCTTCCGCTTCCCGGCCGACGCGCCCACGCTGGCGACCCGGCTGCACGAGCGCGGCTACCGCACGGGCGCCTTCGTGAGCGCGTTCCCGCTGGACTCCCGGTTCGGTCTCGACCGCGGGTTCGACGTCTACGACGACTCCTTCGCGGACGGGCGGGCCTCGGTCGAGTTCCTGCTGCCCGAGCGCCCGGCCGCCGCGACCGTCGCGGCCGCGCGCGCGTGGATGGACAAGGACGACGGCCGGCCCACGTTCGCCTGGGTGCACGTCTACGACCCCCACGCGCCCTACCAGCCTCCCGCGCCGTTCGCGGCGGAGTTCCCACGCGATCCGTACCACGGCGAGGTCGCCGCCACCGACGCCGCGCTGGGGGACCTGCTGCGCCCGCTGCTCGACGCCGGCTCGGACGGCCGCACGCTCGTGGTGCTCACGGCGGATCACGGCGAGTCCCTGGGAGAGCACGGCGAGGTCACGCACGGGCTCTTCGCGTACGAGGCGACGCTGCGCGTGCCGCTCGTCCTGTACGCGCCGCGCCTGCTGCCGCCCGCGGTCGTGTCCGAGCCCGTGCGCCATGTCGACATCGTGCCGACGGTGCTCGACGCGCTCGCGCTGCCCGCCGCGGAGGACCTGCCCGGCCGCAGCCTGCTGCCGGCCGCGGCGGGGGAGTGGGTGGCCCCCGCTCCCACCTACTTCGAGGCGCTCTCGGCCATGCTGGGCCGCGGCTGGGCGCCGCTCTACGGCGTGCTGCGCGGGCGCGACAAGCTCATCGACCTGCCCGTGCCGGAGATGTACGACCTCGCGAAGGACCCGGGGGAGCAGGAGAGCGTCGTCGCGCGTACGCCCGCCCGCCGCGAGGACCTGACCGCCCTGCTGGCGCGGCTGCGGCGCGACGACGCGGGCGCGGTGCGCGGCGAGGAGAGCGCCGAGACGCGCCAGCAGCTGGCGGCGCTGGGCTACGCGGCCGCCTCGTCCGCGCCG
>JAICEW010000199.1 GCA_025923995.1 Vicinamibacteria bacterium
GCGCGCGGGCGCTTTCTTGTTTTCCTTTCTCCATTCTTTAACCTCGCTGGTTGGGCGCCTCTTGGTCGTGCTTTTTTGTGGTGGGGGGCCGGGGGGCGCGCCGGGCGCCCGGGGGGTACCGAGGGGCGGACCTGCTGCGGCACCCGCTGCAGACGAAGGGCTCGGCCTTCAGCGAGGAGGAGCGCGTAGCACTCGGCCTCGAGGGGCTGCTGCCCTGGCACGTCGGGTCGATGGAGGAGCAGTGCCGGCGCATCTACGGCAACCTGGCCCGCAAGCCGGACGCGCTCGAGAAGTTCATCGGCCTGGCCGCGCTGCAGGACCGCAACGAGACGCTCTTCTACCGCCTCCTGGTCGACCACCTCGAGGAGCTGCTGCCGATCGTGTACACGCCCACGGTGGGCCGGGCCTGCCAGGAGTTCAGCCACATCTTCCGGCGGGCCCGCGGGCTGTGGATCACCCCCGGGCACCGCGGGCGCATCCGGCAGGTGCTGGGCAACGCGCCCTGCCCCGACGTGCGCCTCATCGTGGTGACGGACAACGAGCGCATCCTGGGCCTCGGCGACCAGGGCGCCGGCGGCATGGGCATCCCCGTCGGCAAGCTCGCCCTCTACACGGCGGGTGCGGGCATCCCGCCCTGGCAGACGCTGCCGGTCAGCCTCGACGTGGGCACGGACAACGAGGCGCTGCTGGCGGACGACCTCTACCTGGGGTGGCGCGCGCCCCGGCTGCGCGGCCCGGAGTACGACTCGCTGGTGGACGAGTTCGTGCACGCGGTGAAGGACCGCTTCCCGCGCGCCATCCTGCAGTGGGAGGATTTCAAGAAGGCGAACGCGTTCCGCCTGCTGGAGCGCTACCGCACCGTGCTGACCTCGTTCAACGACGACATCCAGGGCACGGCCGCGGTCGCGGTGGCCGGCGTGCTGGCGGGCGTGCGCGCCACCGGCACGCCGCTGCGGCAGCAGCGCCTGGTCATCCTCGGCGCCGGCGCCGCGGGCATCGGCATCGCGCGGCTGGCCCGCGAGACCTTGAGGCGCGCCGGCCTCGCGGGCGACGCGCTCACGGCCGCCATCGCCAACCTGGACTCGCACGGCCTGGTCGTGGACGACCGGCCCATCGCCGACGAGCACAAGCGGCCCTTCGCCTGGCCGGCCGCGATGGCCGGGGCGCACGGGCTGGGCGCCGGGCGTCCGCGCGACCTGATCGCGGTCGTGAAGGCGGTGCGGCCGACGGTGCTGATCGGCACCTCCGGCGAGCCCGGCACGTTCACCGAGGAGGTGGTGCGCGAGATGGCGCGCCACGTCGAGCGTCCGCTCGTCTTCCCCATGTCGAACCCGACCAGCAAGAGCGAGGCGGTGCCGGCGGACGTGATCGCGTGGACGGGGGGGCGGGCGCTGGTGGCGACCGGCAGCCCGTTCGAGCCGGTGGCGTGGGACGGGCGCGAGATCACGATCGGCCAGGGGAACAACGCGTTCGTGTTCCCGGGCGTGGGCCTGGGGGTGATGGTGTCCGAGGCGCGAGAGGTCACGGACGCCATGTTCAGCGCCGCCGCCGAGCGTCTGGCCCTCGAGGTCGGCGATGCGGACCTGGCGAGCGGCAGCCTGTTCCCCCGCGTTCGCGAGCTGCGCCGCGTCTCCGCCGCGATCGCGCGGGCGGTGGCGGCGGAGGCGAGCGCTGCGGGGGTGGGACGGCGCCTGGGCGAGGACGAGATCGCCCGCGCGGTTGCGGACGCGATGTGGGAGCCGGGCTACCCGGCCGCGACGGCGGCCGGCGGCGCCTGAGGGGCCTGCGCCTCGGAGACGTGGCGCCGGAGCACCGCGCCCAGCCGCGCGATGCCTTCCTCGATGACGTCCGGCCGTGAGTAGGAGAAGTTGAGCCGCATCGACCGCGTGCCTCCTCCCAGCGGATGGAAGGCGCTGCCGGGGATGCACGCGACCTTGGCCGCCAGCGCGTCCTTCAGCACCACGTCGGCCGACACGCCCGGCGGCAGCGTGAGGTAGAGGAACAGGCCGCCCTGCGGGCGCGTCCAGTGCACCCCGGCCGGCGCGTGGCGGTCGAGCGCGCGCAGCATCGCGTCCCTCCGCTCGGCGTAGACGCGCCGGATCGTCTTCACGTGCCTGTCCAGGAACCCGCCCCGCGCGGTCTCGTACGCCACCATCTGGGCGAACGTGCTGGAGTGGAGGTCGGCGCCCTGCTTGAGCACGGCCAGCTTGGCCACCACCTCGGCCGGTGCCACCACCCAGCCCACGCGCAGCCCAGGCGCCAGCGTCTTCGAGAGGGTGCCCAGGTAGATCACGCCGCCCCGCAGCGAGCGCTCGCGGTGCGCGCAGCCGCTCCGCTCGGCGTCCAGCTTCACCAGCGACGGAAGGTGCTCGCCGTCGTAGCGGAGCTGCCCGTAGGGGTCGTCCTCGACGATGGGGGTGCCGTACCGCGCGCAGACCTCCACCAGGCGTCGTCGTCGTGCGAGGCTCAGGGTGACGCCGCTGGGGTTCTGGAAGTTCGGGAGCACGTAGACGAACTTGGGCGCGGCGCGCAGCACATCCTCCAGGCGATCCACGCACATCCCGTCGTCGTCCACCGGCACCGTCACGTAGTGCGCCTCGTAGGTCGAGAACGCCTGGAGGGCTCCCAGGTACGTCGGTTCCTCGGTCGCCACCCGGTCGCCCGGGTTGATGAAGGCCTTGCCGACCAGGTCCAGCGCCTGCTGCGCGCCCGTCGTGACGAGCACGTTCTCGGGGCCGACCTCGATGCCATAGCGCGCCATGTGGCGGACGAGCAGCTCGCGCAGCGGCCGATAGCCCTCGGTCGCGCCGTACTGCAGCGCGGAGTCCCGGTGCTGGCGGAGCACGCGATGGGTGGCGAACAGCACTTCCTCGGCCGGGAAGACCTCGGGAGCCGGCAGCCCGCCCGCGAAGGAGATGATGGCGGGGTCGTCCAGGAGCTTCAGGAACTCGCGGATGACCGAGCTGTTCGCGCGCTCGGTGCGCTGCGCGAAACGGTCGGTCCACAACGCGCCCGCCGGGCGCGGCTCGTCCGGGAGGCGGCTCACGCGAGCACGCCCGCTTCCGGCGCGCCGAGGAGGTAGCGCATCCGCGAGAGGCAGGACGCGACGCGCTGGCACTCGTCGCACGACGAGTGCGCGGTCGGGCAGGGGACGCCGTCGGCCTGGGCCTGCGAGCACGACGGCGACGCCACGAACGCCACCAGCTCGCGCAGGAGGGCCAGGACCTGCTGACGCGGGCGGCCGCCGGGCACGTCACGCAGCAGGCAGACCATCTCCCACTCGTCGTCCGAGAGCGGCATCGGCACGGTGCGTTGCTTCAAGCCACCACCTCCTCGACGCGACGGATCGCCTCCGCGCCCGCCGCGAAGGCCTGCTCGTTGATGGGCAGGAGCGCGGGCTTGTCCGCGAGGGCCTGGCGCACCGCGGTGAGCCAGCTCTGGTCGGGGAAGAGGCTCGCCGCCGCCTGCAGCGCGCCCAGCGCGACCACGTTCTTGACCGCGGTGCGGCCCAGGTCGTGGGCGATCCGCGAGCAGGGCACGGGGACGATGCGGGCGTGCTCGAGCCCCGGCGGCCGCTCGGGGACGAGCGAGCTGTCGTAGACGATCACCCCGCCCGGCAGCACGGCCGGGCCGAAGCGGGCCAGGCTCGGCGCGTTGAACGCGACCAGCAGGTGAGGCGAGGGAACGGCCGGCGAGCGGACCTCGGTCTCCGCGAGGCGCACGTCCGCATAGGACGTGCCACCGCGTGACTCCGGCCCGTAGCTCGGGATGTGCGTCGCGTCGAAGCCCTCGTTGATGGCGGCGCGGGCGACCAGCAGACCGGCGGTCTGCGCGCCGTCGCCGCCCGCCCCCGCGAACTTGATGCCGACGTCCGGGCCGAACGCCGTCCGGGGGAACCCGGAGGCGAAGCGCGGCACCGCCTCGGTCGAGGCGCCCACGACCGAAGCCAGCCGCTGGGGGTCGAAGCTGGGCGGCCGCCATGCGGGCCAGGCCTCGACCTTGGCGTCCTTCTTGAGGCCGAGGGGGAACACCGGCGTCATGCTCTCGCGCACCCACGCCTCGGCCTGCTGCGGGGTGAGGCCCAGGTGCAGGGGACACTCGGAGAGCACCTCGACGAACGCGAAGCCGCGGCCGGCGACCTGCGTCTCCAGCGCGCGGCGGATGGCCTTCTGCGCCTTGACGCGCTGCTTCGCGTCGTAGAGCGCGACCCGCTCGACGTACACCGCGCCGTCGATCCCCGCGATCATCTCCGCCATGCGCAGCGGCGCCCCCATCGTCCGGTCGCGGCCGTGCGGGCTGGTCGCGGTCTTCTGGCCCGGGAGCGTGGTGGGCGCCATCTGCCCGCCCGTCATGCCGTAGATCGCGTTGTTCACGAAGACGACGGTCAGCGGCAGGCCGAGCTGCGCGGCCTGGACGATCTCGGCCAGGCCGATCGAGGCCAGGTCGCCGTCGCCCTGGTAGCTCACGACGATCGCGTCCGGGTTCGCGAGCTTGTGCCCGATGGCGACCGCCGGGGCGCGGCCGTGCGCCGCCTGCGTGTTGCCGACGTCGAGGTAGTAGTGCAGGAACACCGCGCAGCCGACCGGAGACACCGCGACCGTCCGGTCCTGCACGCCGAGCTGCTCGACGGCCTCGGCCAGGTACTTGTGCACGAGCCCGTGGCCGCAGCCGGGGCAGTAGTGTGTGCTGTGGGCCTTGAGGCCGGTGGCGTGGTCGTGACGCTCGAAGCGCTCGTAGAAGACGGTCATGCCACGCCCCTTTCCGGGCCCCCCAGGACGCGGGAGACGATCTCCTCCTCCTTCGGGAGGACCCCGCCGTAGCGGCGCACGTGCGCGAGGGGCGGCGGCGCGATGCCGGCGTGGCTCAGGGCCAGGCGCAGCTCGTCCTCGATCTGCCCGTGGCTGGCCTCGACCGTCACCACGCGCAGGCCCGGCCGGAGGAGTGGCCGCAGCGCGTCGATGGGGAAGGGCCACAGTGTGACAGGGCGGAACAGGCCCGCGCGTACGCCGGCTTCGCGCAGCGCGCGCACCGCGCCCTTCGCCAGCCGGGCCGGCGTGTTGCACGCGAGCAGGAGCACGTCCGCGTCGGCCGCCTCGTAGAGCTCTGCGCGCTGCTCGCTCCGCGCCATCCGCTCGTACTTCGCGATCAGGCGCAGGTTGTGGGCCTCCAGGTCGGCCTCGCTGAGCTGGATGGAGGAGACGAGGTTCGGCCGGTGCTCCCGGTCGCCGTGGACCGCCCAGCCGGGCAGGCCGGGCCGCACGAGCTCGTCCGGCAGCGTCACCTTGCCCGTCATCTGGCCGAGGTACCCGTCCGCCAGGACCACGACCGGGTTGCGATATCGGAAGGCGAGGTCGAACGCGAGCATCGTGAGGTCGAGCATCTCCTGCGTGGTCGCCGGCGCCAGCACGATCGCGTGCGTGTTGCCGTGCCCCAGGCCCCGGCAGGCGAGCTTCACGTCGCTCTGCTCGGGCCCGATGTTGCCCAGGCCCGGCCCTCCCCGCATGACGTTCACCACCACCGCGGGGACCTCGGCCCCGACCATGTAGGAGAGCCCCTCCAGCATCAGGCTGAAGCCCGGCGAGGACGTGAACGTGAGCGAGCGCAGTCCCGCCCCGCCGCAGCCGTACATCATGTTGATGGCGGCGACCTCGCTGACGGCCTGGACGAAATGCCCGTCCAGCTCGGGCAGCAGCTTCGCCATCAGCTCCGCGCCCTCGGTCGAGGGCGTGATCGGATACCCGAAGAAGTGCCGGCACCCAGCCAGGAGCGCGCCGATGGCGGAGGCGTAGGTGCCCTTCACGACAAGTGGCCGCAGGGCGGGCAAGGCGACGCGTGTGTCGGGTTGGTCCTCGACTGCCGGAGGACGTTTCTGGCCGGTCGGCTCCGCCGCCGCCTCGTCGCCCTCCGGCAGGAGCCCGTACGGCTCGGGACAGGCCTCCAGGCAGAGCCCGCAGGCACTGCAGCGCTCGAGGTCGAGGGTGACCGGGACCAGGCCGGTCGCGGGATTCACGTGCGTGCCCGCGGCGATGCAGTGGTGCGCGCAGGCGTCGATGCACCGGCCGCATCCCTTGCAGATCTCGGGCGACAGCGTCGGACGCGCTTTCCTGTTCGCCACGTGCCCTCCTGCGCAGACGCACAGTGCAAGAGGACCGCCATCGCGAGCGGGGAGCGGCGCAGGGCGCCAACTCACGCAGTGGTCGGGTGTTGCCCGTGCGCCGGGCGGGGACCGCCGGCTGGGTGGCGCAGATCCTGCGCGCATCGGCCGTCACCCCGCAAAGCAAGCGAGCGGTTCAGACGGCGAGGACCGGGCACGGCGCGTGACTGATGACGCGCTCCGTCTGACTGCCGAGGATGCGGTCGCCCAGGCTGTCGGCGCCCCGGGTCGCGATGATGACCAGATCCGCCTTCCCGTCGCGGGCGACGGCCACGATGCGCTCCCAGGCCGCTCCCTGCTCCACGCGGAAGGACACTCGCGCCCCGCCCAGGCTCCCCACGAAGTCGCGCAGGGGTTGCGTGGTGGGTACCGCCGCCGCGAGGGCGATGGCGTTGTCGGCCAGCGCGGAGAGCAGCGGCCGCGGTACGACGTGCAGGGCGACGACCTCGGCCTGGAAGGACAGCCCGAGCAGAGTCGCCATCGGGAACGCCTCCGCCGACGCTTCCGAGAGGTCCGTCGGCAGCACGATGCGCGCGTAGCCGTGCGCAGGTGCGGGACAGCAGGGAGGCACCACCAGCACCGGCCGTGCCGCGTTGCGGAGCATCGCCTGCGTCACGCTGCCCGGGAAGCGCGCGCCATGCGCCTCCCGGCTGAGCGTGGCCATCACGACCAGGTCCGGCAGCGTGGCCTGGACGAGTCGGCACAGCGCCACGTCGACCAGCATCGAGGGAGCGGAGACGTCGGGCTCCACCACCACATCGTGGGTCCCTGGCAGCTTCCGGGCGCGGCGCTCCAGGTCGCGTCGCGCCTCCGCCGCCAGCCGCCGGCGCAGCTCCTCCTCGTGCCCCGCTGCCCTCACCCACGCGGGACCGGGTACCTCCAAGGCGTGGTAGAGGGTCAGGTGCGCGCCGAAGCGCGCTGCCAGCAGAACGGCGTGGCCGAGCGCGTTGTCCGACGCGGGCGAGAGATCGGTGGGGACGAGGATGCGGCGAATCGACGGCGGCGTGCGCTCGCTCATCGCGGTCGGCTCCTTTCCGACCCGGTCAGAGGACGTCCAGCGTCTGCTTGCGGTCGATGGTGCGGGCGGCAGCCGGCCCGGCCGCCGGCATCACGCACCGCTCCGGACGAGATCGCCGATGACGGGCGTCGTGACGCCTGCATGGTCGCCGGTCGGCTTCACGGTCAGCACAGGGCAGCTGGCCTCGCGCACGACGTGGTGGAGGGTCGAGCCCATCGACGTCCAGGCCAGCGGGCCGTGCCGGCGCGAGCCCATGACGATGAGGTCGGCGGTCTCCTCGACGGCGATCCGCAGCACCTCGCGGTGCGCGCGTCCCTGCACGACCTGCTCCTTCACCTCGCACCATGCGCGCGCGTCCTCGGGGATCGCCTGATGCAGGTGGTGGCGTGTCACCGCTTCCACCTGGCGCAGCAGCGCCGCCGTCTCCGGCAGCTCCTTGTAGGCCGGGCTGTCGCTCGCCGCCACACCCTCGAGCACGTGGAGGACGGTGAGCCTGGCCTGATACTCCGCGGCCAGCGAAAGGGCGTAAGCGATCGTGGCCTGCGAGGCTGCGCTGAGGTCGGTGGCGCAGAGGATGTGGCGAACGAGTCCCGGCGCCTCCCACGTGCGCCCTTCCTCGCGGCAGACGGTGAGCACGGAGCAGGGCGCGCGGCGCAGGACCTTTTCGGCCACGGAGCCCAGCAGGAACTGCTCGAGCCCTCCTCGCCCGTGCGTGCCCATCACCAGCATGTCGGCGGGGAGTTCCTCGGCGACCGACAGGATCTCGCGCCAGGGCTCGGCTTCCCGGAGGATGGTATGCACCGGCACGCCGGCGTCGATCGCGGCCGTGACCGCCTGGTTCAGGTCCTCCTCCACGTGCCGGCAGAGGGACGGGTTGGCGAGCATGGGCGCGGGGAAGTAGGCCGGCGCGTGCGTGTAGGGTGTCCACACCGGGATCACGTGGAGCACGGTGAGCCGGGCCTCGAACCGCCGCGCCAAGGCGGCCGCGTGACGGAGCGCGCGCTCGGAGTACACCGAGAAGTCGGTCGGGCACAGGACGTTTTCGATCTGGATCCGCTCGGTCATGACGATCACCCCGCGGGGAAGGCAGTGGGGATCGACGGCCGGCACGACCGTCCCCAAGCGTTCGTGCCGGCCGCGCGGAGGGGTCTATCGCGGCTGCAGCGCCTCCAGGTACTCCACCAGGCTCTCGATGCGCTGGTCGACCTCGGCGTCGCTGTAGCTGCCTCCCGCGAGCTTGAACGCGTCGCCCCAGAGGGGCATGTCCGGTCCGCCGCGTCCCTTCACCGGGTCGCGGCCGTCGATGATGCGATGGACCTTGCGCCGATCGAACCGGCCCCGGTCGCGCGCGGCGACCTGTGTCAGGTCCGCCGGCCGGTACGCGAGCAGGTGCGCGACGGGGCCGTCTCCCTTCGCGTCCGCGCCGTGGCAGCTCGCGCAGTAGCTCTTGAAGAGCGCGGGGCCGCTCATTTCGACGCCACCGTCGTCCTGCCCGTTCGCGGCCGCCAGGCCCGTCGTAAGCACGAGCGTGGCGGCCAGGGACCCTGTCGTGTTCCGCACGACACACCTCCTTCGCCGCGACGCCGCGCCCTACACCACGAGCACCGGGCAGTGGGCGTGCCGGACGAGGCGTCCGGCCTCGGCCTCGGCGCCGCAAGCTTCTGCTCTGCGGGCGGTGATCACGATTCCGGCCCGCTCCTCGCTGGCGATGCGCAGCACCGCCTTCAGCGGCGGCGCGGTGTCGAAGACCATGCGGATGGTCACGTCGGCCGGCAGCGGCGCCAGCCACCGCTCCGCCGCCGCGTAGGGCCGCCAGGGCTCGGCGTGGCCCGCGCGGAGGCCCGGCCGAGCCACGGCGGCGCCTGTGCACACGGCGAGCACCTCGCCGCCGAACGTCCTGGCCAGCAGCGTCGCCATGTCGAGCGCCGGGCGAGCCGCGTCCGAGCAGTCGGTGTCCACCACGATGCGGCCGGCGAGACGGCGGTCGATGGGCTCGGATCCCCGCACGCAGAGCACCGGCCACCGGGCGCGTCCGACCACCTGCTCGGCCACGCTGCCGAGGAGCAGGTGGGCGAGCGCGCCCCGGTCCTGCGTCGCCATGACGACGAGGTCGGGCGCGGTCGCCGCGATCCTCGACAGCAGTGCGCGCGCGGGCGATGCGGAGCGCTCGAGAACCGTGTCGTGGGGGACAGTCAGGGACTCGACGCAGTCGGCCAGGTGAGCGCGGGCCAGCCGCTCCTGCTCGTCCCCGACGCTCGGACGCTCCCCGAAAGCCCAGTGGCCGTACTCGTGGTCGGGGAACTCGAGCGCGTGGTAGAGCGTGACGTGGCCGCCCAGGCGTCCGGCCAGGATGGCCGCCTGCTGCAGGGCCGCGTCGGACTGGTCCGAGAGGTCCGTGGGCACTAGGATCTCGCGGAAGCCCACGGCCGTGACCTGCGGTTCCTTTCCGCCCGTTCTCGTGGTCGTCCTCATCCCGGCCTCCCGCAGCGGACTGCTGTCGACCTCCTGTAGAACAATCGCCGTGCCAGCCCGCCCTCGCCGCGACGGCCGCCGTCGGGCCGGGACGCGCCGGTCGTCGACGCAGCCCTTGCGCGCCCGCGGCCGTTCGTGCGCATGGGATGCGCCGGGGCCCCAGGCCGCGTCCACTTACGATACGGCACCCCACTTGCACACCGCAGGAGGGGGAGGGCGCGATGATCACCAGCACCGAACGGATCCGTGCCAACGCCTGGGGGCGTTACTACGTGACGGGAGAATGCAACGCGTGCGGGGTCTGCGCCGCCTGCGCTCCCGACAATATCGCGCCGTCGTGGGACGGCACGTACTACGCGGTCGCGTGCCAGCCGGCCAGCGACCGTGAGGAGTGGGAGCTGCGGGACGCGATGGCGGCGTGTCCCCTGCACTGCATTCACGACGACGGCGACCTCTAGGACGCGGCCTGCATGTACCCCATCCACGCCAGCGAGGCGCTGGCCCAGGGCATCACGCGGCTCGTCGTCGAGGCTCCGCTTGTCGCGCGAAGGCGCGAGGCCGGGCAGTTCGTGATCGTCAGGACCGCGGAGGACGGCGAGCGCATCCCGCTCACCATCGTCGACGCGTCGGAGGCGGCGGGCACCATCACGCTCATCGTGCAGGCGGTCGGCAAGAGCACGCGTGAGATCGCGTCCCTGCGCGCGGGCCAGGCGCTGCTGGACGTCGTCGGCCCGCTGGGCAATCCCACGCCGCTGCGCCGCGGCGGCCGCGTCGCCTGCGTCGCGGGCGGCGTCGGCGTGGCCGAGCTGCTGCCGATCGCGCGCGCCCTCCACCGCGAGGGCAACGCGCTCGACGCGATGCTGGGCGCCCGCACCCGCGCGCTCGTGATCCTGGAGGACGAGATGCGCGCGCTGTCGTCGACGCTCACGCTCACCACGGACGACGGCACGTACGGGCGCGCGGGCCGCGTGGCCGACCCGCTGCGCGAGCGGCTGGAGCGGGGCGAGCGCTGGGACGCGGTCTACGCGGTCGGGCCGCTGCCCATGATGAAGGCGGTGGCGGAGCTGACGCGCCCGTACGGCGTCCACACGGTCGTCAGCGTCAACGCGCTGATGGTGGACGGCACGGGCATGTGCGGCGGCTGCCGGCTGACGGTGGGAGGCACGATGCGCTTCGCCTGCGTCGACGGCCCCGAGTTCGACGGCCACGCCGTGGACTTCGACGAGCTCATCCGCCGCAACGGGACCTACCGCGCGCAGGAGCGGGCGGCCGACGAGGCCGGCGCGTGCGCGCGCCAGGGCGCGCGGGCGTGAGCGCGGAGCCGACCGCCCGGGGCGTGAACCCGCTCAAGCCGCGCGACCGGGTCAAGATCCCGCGCCAGCACCCGGACGAGGAGGACGCGGGCGAGCGGGCGCGGAGCTTCGCGGAGGTCTCGAAGGGATTCGACGAGGCGCGGGCCCGGCTGGAGGCCTCGCGTTGCCTGGACTGCCGCGATCCCTTCTGCGTCGCGGGCTGTCCCGTGAACGTGGACATCCCGGGCTTCATCCGCCTGCTGCTCGGCGGCGACTACGGCGCAGCCGCCGCGCGCATCCGCGAGGCCAACGCGCTGCCCGCGGTCTGCGGACGGGTGTGCCCGCAGGAGAGCCAGTGCGAGGTGGTGTGCACGGTGGGCAAGCGCTTCGAGCCGCTTGCGATCGGCAAGCTGGAGCGGTTCGTGGCGGACTGGGACGCCGCCCACGCGACGCCCGCGCCGGTGGGCGCGGTGCCGGCGCCCGAAGCCGCCAAGGTCGCCGTCGTCGGCTCGGGCCCGGCCGGCCTGGCCTGTGCCGCGGACCTCGCGCGCCTGGGCTACGCGGTCACGGTCTTCGAGGCCCTGCACGCGGCGGGTGGCGTGCTGCGGTACGGGATCCCGGAGTTCCGCCTGCCGCGCGAGGTGCTCGAGCGCGAGATCGACTCGCTGCGCCGGCTCGGCGTCACGCTGCGGACCAACGTCGTGATCGGGCGCACGCTCACGGTCGACGAGCTGCTGGCGGCCGAGGGCTTCCGCGCGGCGTTCCTCGCGACCGGGGCCGGCACCCCCGCGTTCCTCGGCATCCCGGGGGAGGGGCTGTGCGGCGTGTACTCCGCCAACGAGTTCCTGACCCGCGTGAACCTGATGGGGGCGGACCGGTTCCCGCGGCGCGACACGCCGATCCGGCCGCCGCGCTCGGTGGCCGTCATCGGCGGCGGCAACACGGCGCTGGACGCGGTGCGGGTGGCGCTCCGGCTGGGGGCCGAGCGTGCCGCCATCGTCTACCGGCGATCGCTCGACCTCATGCCCGCGCGCAGCGAGGAGGTGCAGCACGCGAAGGAGGAAGGCGTGCGCTTCCTCTTCCAGACGAACCCGCTGCGCATCCTGGGCGACGCGAACGGCGACGTCGTGGGGCTCGAGATCCAGCGCAC
>JAICEW010000200.1 GCA_025923995.1 Vicinamibacteria bacterium
ACGCGGCGCACGTCGGCCGCGAGCACGCGCCCGTCGAGCCGCGGAGACCAGCGAATCCCCTGGCGCACGCCGTAGATGTCCTCCGGCGAGACGAGCGGCACCAGCGGCAGGTCGTCGAGCGCCATGCGCAGGCACTGCTGCAAGGTGGCGCGGCGCTCGGCCATGGCGCTCTGGCGGGATGCGGCCTCGATCATGCCGTCCAGGACCAGGTTCCGGTAGCCGACCGTGTTGTTCTCGCCCAGGCCGCGGTCCGGCGTCCGACTGTGCAGGAGGCTGTCGAGCAGGTCGCTGGCGTCGCCCGTGCTGGCCATGGCGCCGCCGTAGTACATCGCGACCTCGTCCGCGACCAGACGCCGGCTCAGCGCCGGGTACGACTGAGGCTTCACGTGCGCGCGGATGCCGATCTGCGCGAGCTGCGCCACCAGCGCCTCCGCCCGCCGTCCCTGCCGGAACTCGAGGTCGACGTCGAGCCCCCCGGGGAACCCGGCGGCCGCGAGCAGGCGGCGCGCCTCGGACACGTCGCGCTTCACTCTCGGGACCGAGGGGTCGTGCCCGAACACGGCGGGGCTCACGAGCTGGCTCTCGGCCCGGCCGCGGCCGCCCAGCAGGTCGCGCACCAGCGCGTCCCGATCGAGACCGACGTGCACGGCGCGCCGCACGCGGATGTCCGAGAAGGGCGCACGCGAGACCCGCAGCTGCAGGTAGTCCGTCGTGATGCCGGACCGCGTCACCAGCGCGTACCCGTGAGCGTGCTCGATGAGGCCCGCGGCCTCGGGACCCACCGCCAGCACGATCTCGGGCGGCTCGCGCCGGCCGGCGGCGAGCGCGCGCTCGAGGGAGGGCTCGATCTCGAGGTGGACCACGGCTTCGGCCGGACGCGCGCCCCAGTACCCTTCGAACGCGTGCAGGACGAGCCGCTGGTCCGACAGCGGCGCCATCAAGCGGTAGGGACCAGTCCCCACGGGCCGATCGATGTCGGTGGGCGCGTCGCGCGGCACGATCAGGATGTAGGCGAGCTTCTGCAGGAGCAGCGAGTACGGGCGGCGGGTGGCGATCTCGACGGTCCGCTCGTCGAGGGCCTGCACGCGCTCGACGGCGACCAGGTAGCTCGACCAGTCGCTGCGCGGATGGCCGCGAGCGCGCTCCAGGCTGGCCACGACGTCCTCGGCCGTCAGGGCGCGGCCGTCGTGGAAGCGGACGCCGCTGCGCAGCCGGAAGCGCCAGCGCAGAGCGTCGGGGCTCTCCCATCGTTCGGCCAGCGCCGGCTCCACCTTGAGGTCGCGGTCCAGCCGCGTCAAACCTTCGTAGACGTGCGACGCGACCAGGAAGGAGAGGAACTCGCTCTCCTGGTGCGGGTCGAACGAGCGGGGCCGGTCGTAGATCGCGATGCGGAGCGGAGGCGTCCCCGGTCCCACCTCCCCGCCACACGCGGCCAGCAGGGCGGACAAGGACACGATCGTCCGGGCCGCGCCACGCATCGCGGCCAATGGTACGGAAAGCCCGGGCGGCCGCAAGACCGCCCGGGCGCGCGACGCTAGCGGATGTAGAAGGCGAGGCCGGCGCTCAGGTAGTTCGGGCTGTCGTCGTTGAGCCCGATCCCGAACTCGGCCACCAGGTCGAGGTCGTCGTTGAGCTTGTACTCCAGCCCGGGGACGACGTAGGCGCGGGTGAAGTCCGAGTCCGGGACGTCGTCGAGGGACTCGAACGACAGGTTCAGCCCGCCGTAGAGCTCCAGGTTGTCGGTCACGTGGCCGCTGGCCAGCAGCGCGGTGTCGATGGCGCTGGAGTTCACGTCGGGCAGGTCGGTGATGTGGGCGCCGAGCGAGATGGACATGTCGAGCCCGCGGTTCTTGAGGAGCCAGTACTCCGCGTCCAGCCCGTAGAGCTGCAGGTTGTCGAAGAAGGCCACCTTGCCTTCGATGTCGAAGCGGTCGGTGAAGCCGTAGCCGAAGCGGCCGGCCACGCCGAACTCGTCGTCGGCGCCGTCTTCACCGAACAGCAGCGTCGGGAAGGCTGCGATCTTGAAGTTCCCCTTGTTGATGGTTTCGGCGGAATTCATGAGGACGTTCTGGGCCTGCGCGGAGCCGGCGGCCAGGAAGACGGATGAAGCGACGAGAGGGAGAAGCAAGCGTCTGGGCATGGAACCACCTCCACCCCGGCGTCCAGCAAGGAAGGGACCAGCGCAGGCGCCGAGTGATCTGGATCACAAGGGCGCGATTCGTCGAGACGGCAGGCCTACTTCCATGCGCCGCCGCGGCCGCCGGAGCGGCGCGGCCGGCATGTAAGAAATGCAGCGGATTGGAACGAACGTTCAGGCCGGGAGCCACAGGCTCACGGCGGTGCCGACTCCGGGCTGGCTGTCGACCGTGATGCGTCCGCCGTGCGCGTCCACGATCTGCTTCGAGAGCGACAGCCCCAGGCCCGCGCCGCCGGTGCCCCGCGCGCGGCTGCGGTCGCCGCGGAAGAAGGGCGCGAACACGCGCGCGTGATCCTCGAGCGCGATGCCGATGCCCTGGTCGCGCACGGTGAGCCGCACGCCGCCTTCCGCCGGCCGCAGCGTGACCGCGATCGGGCGATCGGGCTCGGAGTACTTGGCGGCGTTGTCGAGCACATTGTCGAGCACGCGCGCGATGAGCCCCGCCTCGACGTTGACCGGCGGCGCGGCCTGCACTTCCCGCTCCACCACGCGGGCCGGATGGAGCCGTGCCAGCCGCCCCACCGCCTCCTCCAGCAGCGCGCCCAGGTCCGCGGGCGCACGCTGGAGCGCCAGCGCGCCGCCCGCATCGAGGCGGGACGTCGTGAGCAGGTCCGCGACCAGACGCTCCAGCTCGTCGGCGTCCCCCTCCATGGCGGAGAGATGGCGCGCGACGTCCTCGGGCGGCGCCTCCGCCGCCAGGGCCAGGCTCACGCGCATGCGCGCGAGCGGCGTGCGCAGCTCGTGCGACACGTTGGCCAGCAGCTCGCGCTGCCCGTCCAGCAGGCGGCCCAGGCGCTCGGCCGTCTCGTCGAACGTGTGGGCCAGCTCCCCGATCTCGTCGTTGCGGTCCAGGTGCGCGCGCGCCTGGAGGTCGCCCGCGCCCAGACGCCGGGCCACGCCCGAGAGGTGCTCGAGCGGATGCGCGATCGCGCGCGCGAGCGGCATCGACACCAGCGCGACCACCAGCACCACGACCGCGAGCGAGCCCAGGGCGCGCAGGGCCATGTCGTGCTCCCCCACGCGCGAGCGCAGTCGCAGGTAGCGGTCGGGCGCCAGGCGCGCGGAGGCGCCGAGGTGCCCGTCCCGCCGCGTGGAGCCTCCCGACACCAGGCGCGTGGCGTTCTCGGCCGAGAGCGGGCGCGGCGGCCGCCGGCCCGCGGCCGCGAGCCGCTGGCCGTCCGCGGTGTAGACGGCCAGGTCCACGTTCAGCATGTCGGCCGCGTGCCCGAGGAACGCCGGCACCTGCTCGGCGGGCACCGACTCCAGCAGGTGCGACACGTACTCTGCCGTCCGCGCAGGGCTCAGCCGGAACCGCGAGTCGCGGCCGAGGATGGCGCCCACGATCGAGAGGACCACGCCCAGCACCACCAGCAGCAGCACGCCGTGCAGGTAGACGCGGCGGTAGAGCGAGCGCCGGCGGCGCACGTCAGGATCCCGGCGCGACGAGCTGGTAGCCGGCACCCCGCACGGTCTTGAGCCAGCGCGGGTGGCGCGGGTCGTCGCCCAGCTTGGCCCGCAGGCGCGAGATGTGGACGTCGATCGAGCGGTCGAACGACTCCTCGGCGCTGCCGCGCACGAGCTCCAGCAGCCGCTCGCGCGAGAGCACGCGCCCGGCCCGTTCGGCCAGCGCGTGCAGGAGCTGGAACTCGTAGGCGGTGAGCGGGAGCGGCTGGCCGCGCAGCGTCGCCGACAGCGCGGCCGGGTCCAGCCGCAGGTCCCCCACCTCGACCGGGCGCGAGGCGGGCCCCGCCTGGCCGCGCGCGCGGCGCACCTGGGCCTGCACGCGGGCCAGGAGCTCGCGCGGCGAGAAGGGCTTCGTGAGGTAGTCGTCCGCGCCCAGCTCGAGCCCCAGCACCCGATCGGCCTCCTCGCCGCGCGCGGTGAGGATCAGGATGGGCACGTCGGAGTGCGCGCGCAGCTCGCGGCAGACCTCGAGGCCGCCGCGCCGCGGCAGCATCAGGTCGAGCAGCACCACGTCGTAGCGGGTCCGGCGGGCCTCGGAGAGGGCCACCTCGCCGTCGGGGGCGCAGACCACGGTCACGCCGTGGCCGCGCAGGTACTCGGCCGTGCGCTCGGCCAGCGACGCGTCGTCCTCGACCAGCAGCGCCAGGATGGCGGGCGCCCTGCTCTCCACGCCCGCCATCATAGGCCGGGCCCGCCGGCTAGCGGCCGTGCCGCGCCATGTGCTCGCGCGCGTCGGCGAGCAGCTGCGCGCGCTGGGCGGGTGTGAACGTGGCGTGCAGCTCGAGCAGCGCTTCGGTGGCGTCGTCGGCGAAGGCCGAGAACGCGTTCATCCGCTCGCGCACGAGTCCCTTCACCTTGGCCGGGTCGGGGTTCTCCTGCGAGAGCTGCAGGAGCAGCTCCTCGCGCAGCCCCTCCTTGCCCTCGCGCAGGGCATGCCCTTCCTTCATCAGGCGGTCCTTGATGTCCTGCACCTTCTGGCGCTGCTCCGCGGTGGCGTCGACCTCGTCCAGCTTCTCGCTCACGGCGAAGTCGATGAACTTGTGCACCATCTCGGAGCGCGCGCCGCCGTGCCGGCCGCAGAAGCCGCCGCGCTCGTGCACGGCCCATGTGCCCAGCCCCAGCAGGCTCGCGCTGCCCGTGGCCAGCGCCACCATCGCGATCTTCAGCATCGTCGTCCTCCTCGCCCGGACCACTCCGGCCCGGCAGGACAACGATGCGCCGCCGCCATTGCCCCGCGTTGTCGCGACGATGAAGAAGTGTGAACACCGCCCCGGGGCGCCCCGGGGCGGTGCTCGCCGGGCCTAGAGCTGCGCGACCAGCTGCTTCGCCTTGCCGCGGACGTAGGCGTAGTTGAAGTTGAGGCCGTTGTGGTCCGCGGCCTGGCGGGCGGCCTCGCGCGCCGCCGCGCCGTCACCCTTGCCCTGGTACGCGCGCGCCAGGTGGTACTGCACGCGAGGGTCGAGCAGGTTGGCCTGCGTGAGCTCCGCCACGGCCTTCGCATGGTCCTTCTGCTCGAGCGCGATCAGGCCCGCGATCTCGTGCGTCTGGCGCAGCTGGAACGGGGTGGGACGCTTGGCCACCGCGGCGGCGTAGGCGTCCGCCTGCGCCCACGCGCCCGCGACGTCGCCCTGGGCCAGGGCCACGCGCGCCTGATCGAACAGGTCCTGCCGCCGGGCCGCATCCTTGACGTCGGCGGGGGTGTTGGCGGCCTCGGCCAGCTTGAGGGATTCGGCGAACTGCTCCTTCGCCTCGGCGGGACGCCCCGCTTCCAGGTAGATGTTCGCGATCAGGTTGGCGTCGCCTGAGAGCGAGACGGTGTCGTTCTCCTGCTTCGCCACCGCCTTCATCTTCTCGACCTCGGCGACCGCGGCGGCGGTGTTGCCTTCGTCGATGTAGGAGAACGCGATCTGCGCGTAGGCGGCGCGCTTCTCGCCGCTGTTGCGCGCGATGCTCGCGAGCTTCGCCCACGTCTCGCGGGCCTTGCTCGGCTGACCCAGGTAGATCTGGTCGAGGCCGATGCCGACGTACGACGCGACGAAGTGCGGGTTGACCGAGAGCGCCTTCTCGTAGCTCTTGATGGACTCGTCGAAGCGGCCCAGCTTCATGAGCAGCTCGGCATACGAGTCGTACGGGTTGGGGTCGTCCGGGATGAGCTCGATGTACTTCTTGAAGGCCTTCTCCGCCTCCTGGTTGCGGCCCAGGAAGCGGTAGGCGTAGCCCATCTGGTTGTACGGCTGCGAGAAGGCGGGGTTGATCGCGATCGCCTTTTCGTAGGCGGCGATGGCCGGCTCGTACTCCTGCCGGCCGAAGTGGAACGCGCCGAGCGTATTGAGCGCGCGCTCGTCCCGCGGGAACGCGGCCGTGAGCTGGTCGATGTGCGACTTCTGGGCTGCCTGGTCGCCGCGCGCGCCGGCGTCGGTGGCCAGCACCAGGTGGCGCTCCCCTTCCGAGGCGCTCGACACCAGCGAGGTCGCCTGCTTCAGCGCCGCGAAGAACTCCTTGGCCGAAGGCGCGGTGTTGGCGAGCCCCAGCTGCGCCAGCGCGAAGTCCTTGTCGGCCGCCGCGGCCTTGCGGAACTGCTCGTGCGCGTCCGTCGCGCGCAGCTTCTCCTGCAGGTCGCGGCCCTTCAGGTAGAGCGTCCGCGCCTCCTGCGACTTCGTGGTGATGGGAACCTTGCCGTCCTGGGCGATGGCGTGCCCCGCGGCGGCGAGGGCCAGCGCCGGCACGAGGTAACCGAGCGGCCGAGGGCCGCGGCGACGATGCGAAGGCATCAGCCTCCTCCGATCAACAGCCCCCACGCGAGCGTAGGTCAAGCGCGTCATCGGGTACCAGGAATTTCGTCCGGATTGGCTACGTCGCGCACACGCCCGGTGGTCCTTGCCTCCAGTCGACTGGATGCCGGGCGAGGTTCACATCCTTGTACGACAGGGCAGGCGCGGCCTCACTTGTAAGAACCTCCCGTCGTCGCGCGCGCTAAGTGCATCTGCCCTCGGCATCTCTCCCCCTGCGCGCACGCCTCGGGACGGGCACGGCTCTTGCCTCTTTCGCCCTGGGGCATTGGCGCCCCGCATTCAAGGCAGCAAAAGGAGACGGTATGAATTCACGCATCCTTGTCATTGCCGGCCTGCTGGTCGCCGCCATCCCGGTCGTGGGCCTCGCCCAGCAGACCGAAGTGGTCGTGACTCCCGTCGTCGTCTCGGGTGAAGTGGTCCGCTACGAGCCCGGGCGAGTCATCGTGGTCAAGAGCGAAGGCCGCGAAGTCAGCTACGTGCTCACGCCGGAGCTGTCCATCCCGGCGGAGGTCCAGCTCGGCCGCCGCGTGAGCGTCCACACCGAGCGGGGCGCCGACGGCAACACGCGCGTCACGCGCGTCGTGACCACGAACCTCACCCCCGAAGGCCAGGTGCAGCGCACCACCGAGGAAACGCGCGTCGGCGACTCGGGCCTCGTGACCCAGAAGAAGACGACCGTGACGGGCGAGGTGGTGAGCTTCGTCCCCGGCAAGAACATCGTGATCCGGCGCAGCCCCGGCGACGACGTGACGATGGCGCTCGCCTCCAACGTCCAGCTGCCGCCCGCCGAGGTCCAGATCGGCCAGCGGGTGACGCTCTACACGGAGCCGGGGGTGGACGGCAACACCACCGTCTCGCGCATCACGACCACCTCCATCACTCCGGACGGACAGGCCAAGCGGACGGTGGAGGAGACGCGCACCTCGCCCACCGGTGAGACCTCGAAGACCACCACGGTGAGCGTGCAGGGCACCGTGAAGACCTACGAGCCGGGCAAGAGCTTCACCATCCTCAGGGCGGACGGCACGCCGGTGACCTACAAGATCGCCGCGGACGCGAACATGCCGGCCGACCTCGCCGTGGGCAAGGTGGTCACCATCCACCAGGTGCCGGGCTCCGGCCTGCGCATCGTCGTCGAGAAGGACCAGTAGCACCCGGTCCTGACGGTCACGAAGGCCCTGGCTCACGCCAGGGCCTTCGTGCGTCAGGGGCGGTATCCTTGCACCCGCCATGCGGCTGCCCCGGCATCCCCGGCTGCTGATCGTCGACGACTCGATCGTGGTGCGCCGGGTCATGGCGCTCACGGTGCGGCAGCTGCCGGAGCTGGTGGGAGCCGAGATCGACGAGGCCGGCAACGGCGCCATCGCGCTCAAGAAGCTGGCGCAGGTCCCGTACGACCTGGTCCTGAGCGACATCCGCATGCCCCTGGTGGACGGGTTCGAGCTGCTGCGCGTGGCGCGCCAGGAGCTGGGCCTGCGCATCCCCATCGTCCTGGTGAGCACGCTGGGCCGCGAGGAGGACGTCCAGCGCGGCATGGAAGCGGGCGCCACCGCGTACATCTTGAAACCGCTGTCGCCGCACCACATCAAGATGGCGCTGCGCGAGCTGATCGACGCGCCTTGACCGGAACACCCCGCCCGCCGGTCCCGTAGACTAGCGTGATGGACTCCGGCCTCCGCCGCATCGTCACCGCCCGCATCGAGGCCGAGGGCGCGTCGCAGGAGTGGGGCCCTGTCCTGCTGGCCGCCCTGGGCGGGCGCGACGGTCTGGAGGCGTTCCTCGCGGGGCGCCAGGCGGCCCGGCGCGAGACGGGGGCCTCCGTGGCCGCGCAACCCCCGATGGGCGGCGCTTTCCTGCGCGCGATCGCGGTCGAGGGGTTCCGCGGCGTCGGCCGCGCGCAGACGCTGGAGCTGTCGCCGGGCCCCGGCCTCACGCTGGTGGTGGGGCGCAACGGCTCGGGCAAGTCCAGCTTTGCCGAGGCGGTGGAGACGCTGCTCACCGGGGACAGCCTGCGCTGGAAGGACCGGGCCGCGGTGTGGAGGGACGGCTGGCGCAACCTCCATCATCCGTCCGCGTCGCTGCGCGGCACCTTCGTGGTCGAGGGCGCCTCCGAGCCGTACGTGGTCTCGCGCCGGTGGGAGGCGGACGCGGCCTTCGAGGTGGCCGACGTGCGCGTCGAGCGCGAGGGGGCGTCGTCCGCGGGCGACGCGGACGTCCTGGGCTGGACGTCGGCGCTGCGCACGCACCGGCCGTTCCTGTCCTACAACGAGCTGGGCTCGCTGCTCGACGAAGGCCCGTCGAAGCTGTACGACGCGCTCTCGTCCATCCTCGGTCTCGAGGAGCTGGTCGAGGGCCAGGCCGCGCTTCAGCAGGCGCGCCTGGCGCGCGAGAAGGCGCTCAAGGAGGCGACCGAGTCGCGCGGCCGGCTGCTGGAGAGGCTGCAGGGCGTCGAGGACGAGCGCGCGCGGCGCGTGGTGGACGCCTTGTCCGGCAAGGAGTGGGACCTGGCCGCCGTCGAGTCGGTCCTGGGCGGGGCGGGGGCCGTGGGCTCGGGGCCGGATGCCGCCGAGGTGCTGCTGCAGATCGCGAGCCTCGAGCCCCCCGATCCCGCTCGCGTGGCCGAAGCCGCGGCCGAGATGCGCGCGGCCGCCGGCGCCGTCGCATCGGCCACCCGCACGGCCGCCGCGCGGTCGCGCGACGCGGCCAGGCTGCTCGAGCTGGCCCTCGCGTTCCATGCCGCGCACGGGGACGGCGACTGCCCGGTCTGCGGCAACGAGGGCGCGCTCGACCGCGCGTGGGGCCGCAAGCAGCAGACGGCGCTCACCCGCCTGCGCGCGGCCGCGAAGGAGGCGGACGCGGCCCACGAGCGGGCCGAGGCCGCCCGCCGGCGCTGGGAGGATCTCGCGGTCCTGAAGGGCGACGCGCTGCAGCGCGCGGCCGAGGCAGGCCTGGACCTGGCCGAGCTGGTCGAGGCGCTCGGGACGTGGGTCGGCGCCAAGGGCATCACCGACCTGGAGCAGCTCGCCGCGCACGTGGAGACCGCGAGCGGACCGCTGCGCGAAGCGGTGACGCGGCTGCGTGAAACGGCGCGGGCGCGCCTGCGTCAGCAGGAGGACGCCTGGCGTCCGGTGGCCGCGGAGGTCGCGAGCTGGCTGCTGGCGGCGCAGCCGGCGGTCGAGCAGTCCGCGCAGCTGGAGCGGATCAAGCAGGCCGAGGCCTTCCTGAAGAAGGCGGCCGCCGGCATCCGGAACGACCGCTTCGGCCCCATCGCGGAGCGGGCGGCGGGCATCTGGGAGCGCCTGGGCCAGCAGAGCCACGTGGAGCTGGGCCGCATCCAGCTCACCGGCGACGGCAACCGGCGCCGGGTGGTGCTCGACGTGACGGTCGACGGCGTCGAGGGCGCGGCGCTGGGCGTGATGAGCCAGGGCGAGCTGCACGCGCTCGCGCTCAGCCTCTTCATCCCGCGCGCCACGCTGCCCGAGAGCCCCTTCCGCTTCATCGTCATCGACGACCCCGTGCAGTCGATGGATCCCGCGCGCGTCGACGGGCTGGCGCGCGTCCTGGAGAGCGCGTCGGCCGACCGCCAGGTGGTGGTCTTCACGCACGACGACCGGCTGGCCGAGGCGGTGCGCCGACTCGACGTCGCGGCCGACATCGTGGAGGTGACGCGCCGCGAGGGGTCCGTCGTCGAGCTGCGGCGCGCGCTGGACCCCATCGGCCGCTACCTGGAGGACGCGCTGGCCGTGGCCGGCACGGCGGAGCTGCCCGCCTCCACCGCGGCGCACGTGGTGCCGGGCCTGTGCCGGCTGGCGCTGGAGGCGGCGTGCATGGACGTGGTGCGGCGCCGCCGGCTCACGCGGGGCGAGGCGCACGCCGACGTGACCCGCGTGCTGGCCGACGCGGCCAGCCTGACGCGCCTCTTCGCGCTCGCCCTCTTCGACGACGCCGACCGCGGCGCGGACGTGCCGGGGCGCCTGGCGCGCGACGCCGGCGCCGCCCTCGCGGACGCCTTCCGGCGCTGCGGCGAGAGCGAAGAGATCGCACCCGCGGAAGCGGTGGACCTGGTGCGGCTGGCCAGCCAGCTCACCGCGTGGCTGCGGGGCCTGCCGTGAGCGCCTCGGTGCTGCTGCGCATGGCTCGCGGCCTGCTGGACCAGGCGGAGCCGGACACCAGCGGCTTGTGGCCGCGCGCGTCCGCGGTGCTGGCGGGCCGCGCGCTGGAGGCGAGCCTGCGCCAGCTCTGGGACAAGGAGAAGCTGGACCTGCGCGGCTGCTCCATGCGCGTCCAGCTCATCTGCCTCAGGAGCTACCTGGACGACGCGGAGCTGGCGGGGCGCGCACGCCACACCTGGTCGGCGCTGCGCCGCGCGTGCCACCACCATCCCTACGAGCTGGCGCCGACCGCGACCGAGCTGCGCGGCTGGCTCTCGGTGGTCGAGGAGCTGGCGACCCGGGCCGGCTGATCCCTTCCGTCAGAACGTGACGGCCCAGATGAGCGTGAAGCCCAGCTGGTGCTCGGACGTGATCCGGTACTCCTGCGGGATGACGCGCGCCCCTGCGGGCAGCGCCACGTCGATCGGCGGCGGGACGAGCAGGCGGTGCGTGCGCGGGCGCAGATGCTGCTCCGCGCCCCCGAAGTCGATCTGCCGGAGGTACTCCGCCAGGTCGTCGGCGCCGACGCCTGTCACGTCCACCAGGCCCGCGAGCGGCGACGTCCGCACGCTCAGGGACGGCAGCGCGTTGCGGTGGTCGCGCAGGGCCGCCGTCATCTGCAGCGACTTGTGGCGCAGCTGCACACCCAGCATCAGGTCGACGGGCCGGGCGCGGTCGAGCGAGGTCGTGCGGCGTCCCGTCTCGAGCACCGTGGTGACCTCCCCCACCGCGGACAGCCATCCGGTGAGATCGCGCCGGACACCGAGCCCCATGTCCCACCGGTAGGGCAGCACCAGCGGCTCGTCCGTCACCACCACCGAGCCGCCGCGCGACTCGATCACCCGGTCGGCGTAGGCCGGCTGGCCGACGTGCATGAAGCCGGTCGCGGCCACCACGTCCCAGCGGCCCGCCCGCCATTCCGCGACCACGCCCACGCGCAGGTCCGTGCCGCCCGTGCCCGCGCCCGCCTGCAGGTCGCGGAGGTTCCGGGCCAGCGGAAAGCGCACGTCGACCGACCCCGCCAGCCCGGGCCGCGCGCCGCGTGGCTCCAGCGCGCGGGCCTTGAGCCCCAGCAGCGCGTCGCCGGGATGGCCCGCGCCGAAACGGATCCGGCCCGTGTCGTCCACGTACGGCGAGGGAGAGTACAGCGAGTACCAGGGCCGGGTCGGGGCCACGGTGCCCGTCGGGACGATCTGGTCCAGCGGCGGCGGTGGGTTCACCAGCGCGTCGGGAACCGCCACCGAACGGTTCAGGATGAACTGCCCGTACGCCTCGGCCCAGGAAGTGAGGCCCGCCCGCACGGCGACCGCGCCGTCGAAGATGTCGAGGCCGAGCGGGTCCCGGTCGCGGTTGTCGATGGTGGCCGCGAGCGAGATGCGCCCGGGCCGCAGCGTGGCCGTGTCCTGGAGCGTGAGCAGCCCGCTGCCCAGCAGCGCCGACCAGGGATCGGGCGAAGGAGGTCCGCTCGCGGGCCCCGCG
>JAICEW010000201.1 GCA_025923995.1 Vicinamibacteria bacterium
AAGGATAGATGCGATACAGCATGCGCGGGAACGCGATCGTCTCGCGCAGGTGCTCGAGGCCGCAGATCCAGGTGACGACGCGCTCGATGCCCATGCCGAACCCGGCGTGCGGCACGCTGCCGAAGCGGCGCAGGTCGATGTACCAGCGGAACGCCTCCTCGGGCAGCTGGTGCTCGTGGATGCGGCGCAGGAGGTGCTCGGCCGACGACATGCGCTCGCCGCCGCCCACGATCTCGCCGTAACCCTCGGGCGCCAGGATGTCGGCCGAGAGCGACAGCTCGGGCCGCTCCGGGTCGGGCTCCATGTAGAACGCCTTGATGGCCGACGGGAAGCGGTGCACCACCACCGGCCGGTCGTAGGCCTCGGCGATCACGGTCTCGTCGGTGCCCCCGAAGTCGCTGCCCCACTGCGTCTCGGAGCCCTTGGACTGGATCAGCTTGATCGCGTCGTCGTAGTGCAGCCACGGGAAGGGCGCCTGGATCTTCTCGAGCTTGTCGACGTCGCGCTCGAGCGTCTTCAGCTCCTCCTTGCGCGTCTCCAGCACCCGCTGGACCACGGAGCAGATGAGGTCCTGCGCGACCGTGACCGCGTCCTGCAGGTGCGCGAACGCGATCTCCGGCTCCACCATCCAGAACTCGGTCAGGTGGCGGCGCGTCTTGCTCTTCTCCGCGCGGAAGGTCGGCCCGAAGCAGTAGACCTTGCCGTGGGCGGCCGCGTTCGCCTCGTTGTAGAGCTGGCCGCTCTGCGTGAGGTAGGCGGTGCCCTCGTCGAAGTAGGGCACGCCGAACAGCGTCGTCGTGCCCTCGCAGGCCGCCGGCGTGAAGATCGGCGTGTCCACCAGCGTGAAGCCGGAGTCGTCCAGGAAGTCGCGCACCGCCTTCACCACCGCGTGGCGCACGCGGATGACCGCGTGCTGCCGCTGCGACCGCAGCCACAGGTGGCGGTGCTCCATCAGGAACGCGGTGCCGTGCTCCTTGGGCGTGATCGGATAGTCGTGCGTCGCGTGGACGACCGAGAGGCCCGTGACGTCCACCTCGTACCCGCCGGGAGCGCGGCTGTCCGCCTTCACCTTTCCGGTCAGCTCCAGCGACGACTCCTGGCCCATGGCCTCGCCGGCGGCCCAGGCCTCCGGCGGGACCGCGGCCTTCGCCATCACCGCCTGGGCGAAGCTGCTGCCGTCGCGCACGATCAGGAACTGCAGCTTCCCCGAGGAGCGCTTGTTGTGCAGCCAGCCCTGCACGCGGACCTCTTCTCCCACGTGCGAGCCGAAATCCACGATGCGGACGGTGTTCATCGAAGCTCCTCGAGGTGGCGCGCCAGCGCCCGGTGCAGGCCCGACAGCTCCGGATGCCGCACCAGGTTGCGCCGCGCGGAGGCCAGCGTGCGCGGGATGTAGGGGAGGTACACCGAGCTGCCGCGCGAGGCGCTCATGTACCCGAAGGTCCCCAGCGCCTTCAGGTTCCGCTGGATGGACATCAGCTCGAACCGGCGCTGGAAGGTGTCGCGCGACTCGCCCGGCACCGCGCGCTGCCGGAACTCCTCCATGCGCTCGACCACGAACTCCTCCGCCAGGTCGACGTAGGAGTCGCGCAGCAGCGACGCGAGGTCGTAGGTGGAGGGGCCCATGCGCGCGTCCTGGAAGTCGATCCAGACCAGCTGCCCTCCGTGGGGCATCAGGTTGCGGCTGTGGAAGTCGCGGTGGCAGAGCACGCGCGGCCAGGACGCGATCTCGGAGGCCAGGCGGTGGAAGCCGTCCGCGACCACCGCCCGGTCCTCGACCGAGAGGTCGCAGCCGCGGAAGGCCTCCAGGAAGTGCTTCCAGAAGAAGTGCAGCTCCCACGAGAGCTTCTCGAAGTCGAACGCGATCTGGAAGCAGGAGGCGCCCTGCGGCCCCTGGGCGGCCTCGCGCTGCAGGCGCACGAGCTGGTCGAGCGCCTGCCGGTAGTAGTCGCGCTGCTGCGAGGCGCTCGACTCCTGCAGCGCCGCCTGCAGCGTCACGTCCCCCAGGTCCTCCTGCCACATGACGCCCTGCTCGCCGTCCACGGCCAGGATGCGCGGCACGGGGACGCCCCAGCCCGCCAGCAGCCCGTGCACGACCAGGAAGGGCGTGGTCTCGCCGTCGAAGGGCTCGGGGTAGAGCGCGACCACGCTCGTGTCGCGGCCCTCCTGCACGCGGAAGTAGCGGCGCGTGGAGGCGTCGCCCGCCAGCGGCGAGATGCGAGCCACCTCGGCGCGGGCGCCCCAGCGCACCCTGAGGAACCGCCGCACCGCCGCGTCGAATCCCTCCTCGGAGCTGCGCGTGATCCGGTGCCGCGGCGCCGCGGCCGAGCGCGCCTTGCGCTGGACGTGGTGCTTCATCGTGCGGGCGTCTCCAGGGGCTGCACGCGCGCGGGATGGCCCGGCATCACGATCGCGTTCTCGACGCGGCGTCCGGCCGGCAGCGTCGCGCCCGCCACGATCGATCCGCGTACGACGCACCCGGCGCCCACGCGGGACCCCTCCCACAGCACGCTGTCTTCCACCACCGCCCCCTCCCCGATCCGCGACGCCTGGCCGACGACGCTGCGCGACACCCGCGCGCCACGGTTGACGGCCACCCCGGAGCCGACGAGGCGGCCGCGCGCCCGGCCCGGAACGCGCGTGTTGCGGATCATGGCCAGCTGGGACGCGAGGTAGAGCGGCGGAGCGCCCAGATCGTACCACGCGCCCCGCAGCGCCACGCCTTCGACGGCCGCGCCCTCGGCCAGCATCGGGATGTACAGGTCGAGCACCGAGTCGGACGCCCCGCGCGGGAGGCGGTCGAGCAGCGCGGGATCGATCAGGTGGATGCCCGTGAACAGCCAGGGCCGGCCCGGCGCGGGCCGCGGCCGGCCGGCGATGGCGCGGATGCGGCCGCGCCGATCCATCGTGACCGCGCTGTATCGCCGAGGGTCCGGGTTGGGGATGAGGCCCAGCACGACCCGGGCGCCGGTGCGCAGGCGCCGCCTGAGCAGCCGCCGCAGGTCGAAGCGGAACAGCACGTCGCCGTTCACGAGCAGGCACGGCTCGTCCCCGAAGAACGCGCGCAGGCGGCGCGGCCCCCCCGCCGTGCCCAGGATCCTCCGCTCGTGCGACCAGGTGACGCGCATTCCCCACCGACGCCCCGACCCGACCGCCTGGCGCACCGTCGCCGGGAGGTGGTGGGTGTTGATCGCCACTTCACTCACGCCCGCTGCCGCCAGCGCGTCGAGGGTCCAGTGCAGCAGCGGGCGGTCCAGCACCGGCAGCGCAGGCTTCGCCCGCAGGCGCGTCAGCGGGCGCATGCGCGTGCCCAGGCCCGCGGCCAGGATCATGGCCTTCACGCTCAGAAGACCATGTCGCCCCGGCCACCGGCGGCGCGGTGCAGCGCGGGATAGGACTCGCGGACGCAGTCGTCGGGCCCGCGCCCCAGCAGCCGCAGCGCCTCCTGGATCGTTCCGGTGGGCCCCTCGATCTCGACGAACGCGCCCAGCGGCGTCTCGTCCACGTCGACCTCGGCGTCCTTCCAGTCCCAGACCTCGCGGAACTTCTGGTAGCGGAACGCCGGCCGGAAGCCGACCGCCTCGAGCAGCGCCTGCGCGCCGTCGCCGTCCTCCACCTCGACCTCGATCTCCGGACGCACCTTGAGTCCGGAGGCGTCCTCGTGGCGCGGGCCCTTGTACGTGAGGATCGCGCGTCCCTCGGCGCGCCGGAGGCGCAGGGCGGCGCCGCCCTGGGCCAGGCGGCCCGAGGCGTCGTCCAGCAGCAGGTTGTCCTCGAAGTGGCGGGCGCGCCGCAGACGCGCGCCCAGGCCCTCGACCGCCCGCCGCGCCGCCGCCGCGTCCTCGAAGCGGAGCTTGGCTTCCCGCTCCAGCTTCACTCGACCACGCGCACCTTCATCTCGATCCGCTCCAGCGGGTTGTCGCGGGCGTCGCGCGGCGCGTTCACCACCTGGTCGGCCACCTCGATGCCGCGCGTCACGCGTCCGAAGGCGGTGTACTGGCGGTCCAGGAAGCTCGAGTCCTTGACGACGATGAAGAACTGGCACCCGGCGCTGTCGGGGCTCTGCGCGCGCGCCATCGAGACCACGCCGCGCGTGTGCGGCGTCTCGTTGAACTCGGCCTTGATCGTGTAGCCGGGGCCGCCCGTGCCGTGACGCTCGCGCGAGCCCTTGGCGTCGCGCGTGTTGGGGTCGCCGCCCTGGATCATGAAGCCGGGGATGACGCGGTGGAAGGTGGTGCCGTCGTAGAGGCCCTTCTTCGCGAGGTCCGTGAAGTTCTTGACGTGGCCGGGAGCGACGTCGGGCAGCAGCTCCAGCTCGATCTCGCCGAACTTTGTCTCGATGATGGCGCGCGGGGCAGGCTGGCTCATGATGGTTCTCCTTTCGGGTACAAGCGAGTCTACCAGCCCCGCTCGCCCACGCGAGCAGGTGGGGCCGCGAGGGAAAAGGCGGGGCCCCCTTGATTTTCCTGTTGACTTTCGACTCGTCACAGTCCTAGAGTCCGTCTAACCTTAAACGCACCGAGTCGTTCGGTAGGCGTGAACATTTCGGTCGGGGACGTGCGTCTTGGGGAGGTTCCCCCTTGCGCATCACGGCGGGCGATCGCTCGTACTCTCACGCCCCGCAGCCATCCCCGACGACGCGATCGGCGCTCCTCACCACGCCGTCGCGCCGCCGAGGAGGGGCTGGCGCCAGCGCGACAGCCGGTCCCCTGTCGCCTGGCGTCGCACCCATCAACAGGAACCCACATCACCAATCTGATCGCCCCTTTCCGTCGGGGCGCAGCACGCCTGTGCTCCGGCGTGAGAGGTGTTCGTTCCCCTCCAACCTCTTGCGACGTGGGAGATGCAGATGACAAAAACCAAGGTCCTGGCCGCAACTGCCGTACTGGCCATGCCTGCGATGTTCGGACTGGGCCTCGCTCCGCAAGACGCACAGACCGCCGGCGAAGCGCCGACGGGCTTCGTGGTGGCCGACAACGGGTTCGCCGCGGAGTTCTGCGCGAACCAGGATGCCCTCACCAACTCCCCCAACTCCCCGCAGATCCCCGACGACGAATGCGACTTCGAGGCCGCGGTCGAGGAGTTCACGGGGCCTGAAACCACGGCCGACGGCCTCGGGCCCATCTTCAACGGGGCCGGCTGCGGCGAGTGCCACATCGCCAACCAGATCCTGGGCGCGACCAGCCAGATCGTCGAGCGGCGCGCCGGCTTCTGGAACGGCACGACGTTCACCGACCATCCCGGCGGATCGCTCATCCAGGATCGCTCGACCGACCCCAGGTTCCAGGAGCGGGTCATCCCCTCCGCGACCAACACCATCGCGCTCCGCTCCACGCTCAGCGTCCTCGGCGACGGCTTCGTCGAGGCCATCTCGAACACCACCCTCCAGAACATCGTGAACGCGCAGCCGTTCGGGCAGCGCGGGCAGCTCATCAACGTGCCCGTGCTGGAGCGCCCCGGCACCACGCGTATCGGACGCTTCGGCCACAAGAACCAGCAGGCCAGCCTGGTGTCGTTCTCGGCCGACGCCTACGTCAACGAGATGGGCATCACCAGCCCCCTCCAGCCGACCGAGAACTCCTCGAACGGCGTGCCTGCGCCCAAGCCCTCCGACGCGCCTCCCGGTCTCGACGACGAAGGCGTGGACGTCGAGCTGTTCGCGTTGTTCATGCGCGCCACGCTGGCGCCGCCGGTCGACACGCAGCGCCTGAACTCCGCCGACGGACAGGCGGGCAGCGCCCTCTTCAACCAGGTCGGCTGCGCGGTCTGCCACACCCGCACCATCGTGACCTCACCTCCGGGCACGCTCATCAACGGCGGCGCGCTGCGCGTTGCCAACGCCCTGGGCGACAAGATCATCCATCCGTTCTCCGACTTCGCCCTGCACGACGTCGGCACCGGAGACGGGATCGTCCAGAACGGCGGCGTGAGCACCCGCAACAAGGTGCGCACCGCCGCGCTGTGGGGCCTGCGCGCTCGCGGCCGCTTCATGCACGACGGCCTGAGCTTCAGCTTCGAGGACGCGATCGCCCGCCACGGCAACCAGGGGGCCACCGCTCGCGCCAACTTCAACGCGCTCAGCTCGACCAACAAGCAGCGGCTGCTGTTCTTCCTGTCCGCACTCTGACGCAGGGGTAGACTGGAAGTCGTACCCCGCCGGGGCGGAATGCAAAGGTTCCGCCCCGGCGTTTCCGGTCCGGCGGCTTCCAGCGACCATGCGCCTGCGCTCGATCCTCGTCCCGCTCCTCGCCCTCGGGATCCTGACCAGCGTCCTGTACGCGCGCTGGAGCCGCCGGCCCGTGTCCTACGTGGGTCCGCCCGAAGGGGCGGCCGTGCTCCCTTCCCCGTCCGACTCGCCGACGGTCACCCCGAGCGTCCCGGGACCCGCGGCGGCGGACGTCGAGCCGACGCTCGACCGGTTCTTCGATCGCGCGCTCGTGCTCGACCCCGAGATCCACCCGCGCTTCGTGACGGGCGACTTCACGGGCGACTCGATCACCGACCTGGCGGCGGCGGTGCGGCCGCGCGACGCGGACGCGCTGACCCGGCTGAACGCGGAGCTGCCGTCCTGGCGGATGCAGGACGCTGGCGCGCCGACCGACCGCCCGCGCGAGAAACCGGCGCCCATCGTGGCCGGGGAGCGCCTGCTCGCGATCGTCCACGGCGTGGGCGGCGCGGCATGGACGGCTCCGGCCGACCGCCCCGCGTACCTCGTCCGCAACGCGGTCGGCTCGGGAATGCGGGCGCGGCCCCTGAGCGGCCTGCCCCCGTGGGTGCGCATGCAGGCGACCCGTTCGCACGAGGGCGACGTGATCGTGGAGGAGCGGGGGCGCAGCCGCGGCCTGATCCTGTGGACCGGCGCCGCCTACACCTGGACGGAGCTTCCGGGCGGCGGCTAGGCCTTCACTCCCCGCGGACGCCGAGCCCTTCCATGATGCGGTCGATGTCCTCCTGGAAGCGGCTGTCCCCGATGCGAAGGAGGATCCGGCGCGCCTCGTCCTTGCGGCCCAGGCGCGCCAGGCCGACCGCGCGATTGAGACGGGCTTCGGGCGGCAGCAGCGCGCCCTCGGCCGCGGCCTGCTCGAAGGAGCGCAGCGCCTCCTGGTAGCGGCCGGCACGGAACGCCGCAAGGGCCTGGGCGAACGCGGGCGACGCGTCGTCCTCGGCCGGCGCCAGGCCCTCGTCCAGGAAGGCCGGCGGCGGCGCGGCCACGTAGCTGCGGTCGGCCGGACGGCCGTTCCATGCCTTGCGGGGACGCGTCTCGTCCAGGTCCCGCCGCGCCAGCAGCGCGAGCACCTCGGGCAGCGCGGCGACGCGGTCCGCGGGCAGGCGCGCGGCGCTCCAGCCCTCGCGGCCGACGACCACCAGCGCCGGCAGCTTCAGCCCCGGGATCGTGGACGGCCGCACGCCGACCAGGAACGGCCAGTCGTACTTGTAGAGGCTCACCACCTGCCGGAACGCCTGGTCCCGCTCCGGGTCCTCGGGCCAGAGCACGACGCGCGCTCCCGCGGCCTCGCGCTTCAGCGCCTGCAGGTCGGCCGAGCAGGGCTGGCACGACGACGGCGGGACGTAGAGGACGAGGGGCTCCGCTTCGAAGCGGAGCGGACCCCCGCTGGACAGCCGAGCCGAGGGCGGCAGCCGCAGCGGCCCGTCCACCGGCGCCGCCCTCTCGATCGACTTGAGCCGCACGCGGTCGATCTCGACCTGCACGCTGGGCAGGCCCTGCGCGTCGGCGGCTTCCTCGATGAGGGCCATGGGCGCCGTGCCGGCCAGCGGGAGCAGCAGGTCCAGCGCCGCGGCCGGCGCGTGGCTCCGCAGGTGCGCGCGCGCCAGCGCCACCCGCCGCTCGGGCGCGAAGTCGAGCAGCACCGCGCGGCGCAGGTAGCGCGTCGCGGCGGGCAGCGCGCCCTGCGCGGCCGCGCACTCGCCCATCGCCTGGTAGACGAGCGCGCGATGGCTCCGGTACTCCTTGCGGGCCTCGACGTACAGGTCCTCGACCACCTCGCCCTTGCGGCCGGTCTTCACGAACGCGGTGGGCTCGAAGTCCGACGTGAGGTCGAGGGCCTGGCGCGCGCGCGCGGCGCCCGACGCGTCACCGCCGGCGCAGGCCGTCGCCGCCTGCGTCGCCAGGCGGGTGGACTGCTCCACCGTGGCCGCGGTGAGGCCCGCCGCTTCCGAGCGCGAGGCGAGCGCCAGCGCGGCCAGCGCGCCGACGAGCGGTCGCGTCACGTCCGCGGTCGCAGTCGCTGGAGCCGGCGCTCCGCCTCGTCGAGGGTCGCGTCCTTCTTGCAGAAGGCGAACCTCACCTGGCGCGCGCCGCGTCGGGGGTCCAGGTAGAACGACGACCCGGGCACGACCGCGACGCCGATCGTTTCGACGAGGTAGCGCGCGAACGCGACGTCGTCCTCCCAGCCCAGGTCGGTCGTGTCCGTCATGACGTAGTACGCGCCGCCAGGCGGGTACGTCTTGAAGCCGGCGCGATCGAGCGTGCCCAGCAGGCGCTCGCGGCGGCGGGCGTACCCCGCGGCCAGCCCCTCGTAGTACGAGTCCGGAAGCGCCAGGGCCTGCGCACCCGCCTCCTGCAGCGGCGCCGCCGCGCCCACCGTCAGGAAGTCGTGGACCTTGCGGATCGACGCGGTGAGCGCCGGCGGCGCGATGGCCCAGCCCACCCGCCAGCCGGTGACGCTGTAGGTCTTGCTCATGCCGTTGATGGTGATCGTGCGCTCGCCCATGCCGGGCAGGGTGGCCATCGGCACGTGGCGCGCGCCGCCGTAGAGGATGTGCTCGTAGATCTCGTCGGTGATGCACAGCGCGTCGTGCTCGCGGCAGAGCGCGGCGATCGTCTCCAGCTCCTCGCGCGTGAACACCTTGCCGGTCGGGTTGTGCGGCGTGTTGACGATGATGGCCCGCGTGCGGCCGGAGAACGCGCGCGCGAGCTCGTCGGGATCGAAGCTCCAGTCGGGCGGGCGCAGGCTCACGAAGCGCGGCGTGGCGCCCGACAGGATCGCGTCGGGCCCGTAGTTCTCGTAGAAGGGCTCGAACGACACCACCTCGTCGCCCGGGTCGAGCACGGCCAGCAGCGCCGCGATCATGGCCTCGGTCGAGCCGCAGGTGACCGTGATCTCGCGCTCGGGGTCGACCGGGACGCCGTACAGGCGCTCGAACTTGCCGGCGATCGCGTCGCGCAGGGACTTGCTGCCCCACGTGATCGCGTACTGGTTGACGTCCGCGCCGATGGCCGCCCGCGCGGCCTCCTTCAGCTCCTCGGGCGCCGCGAAGTCGGGAAAGCCCTGCGAGAGGTTCACCGCCTGGTGCAGGTGGGCCAGGCGCGTCATCTCCCGGATCACCGACTCGGTGAAGCGGGCCGCCTTCTCCGACGAGCGGACGCTCACGGGTTGGCCACCGGCGTGAGCGTGGACGTGGCCAGCAGCGTCATGTCCGGCGGCAGCGGCCGCGTGAGGTCCACGTGGCCCCACAACGTCGGGCGGGGCTTGTCCTCCAGCAGGATCTGGACCCGCTTGATGGCCGGGAAGTTCACGGCCAGGGAGTTCACCACCGAGTACACCGTGATCAGCTCGGCCTCCGAGCCGCCGCCGGCGGCCTCGGCCGCCTCCTTGGACAGGTTCACGTAGGCCACCCCGCGCGCGGTCACGAACACCTCCAGCACCCTCGTGGCCGGCGCCAGCGTCGGCGCCAGGCCGTTCTTCGAGCCAGCGATCAGCTCCTCCACCACCGACTTGATCTGCCGCGACAGGTCGTTGCTCTGCGGGACGGCGCGCTCCTCGATCATGAGCCCCGGGCGGTCGGCGGCCTGGAAGAACAGCTTCACGTTGATGCTGCTGCGGGGCCCGGCCGGCGCCTCGTCGCGCCGCCGGGTGTCGGCGGGAGCCGACTCGTCCGCCGGCGCCGGCAGCGGGCGCTGCAGCAGGCGCGCCCAGCGCGGCGCCGTGAGCGAGGTCACCGCGAGCAGACCGACCAGGCCCACCACGGTGAGGGCGTTCGCCTGCCGCGACGTCATGGACGGCCAGGGCCGGCCGTCGTGCCGCCCGCGACGCTCGCCCGCTGCTGCTGGTACCGCGCGACGCCGCGCACGACGGCCCCCACGACCTTGTTCTGGTACGCCTCCGACACGAGCAGCTTCTCCTCGTCGGCGTTGCTGATGAAGGCGACCTCCAGCAGCACCGCGGGCATGGCGGCGCCGACCAGGACCCGGAACGGCGCCTGCTTGATGCCGCGTCCCTGGCTGCCCGTCACCTCCGCCAGCTCCTCCTGGATGCGGGTGGCCAGGGCCGAGGAGGCCTCCAGGTGCTCGGCCTGCGCCATGTCCCACAGGATGAGCGCCAGGTCCGACCCGGCCGCCACGCCCGCCCCGCCCGAGACCTCGACGGCGCCCTCCGAGATGGCCAGGCGTCGGCTCTCCTCGTCGGTCGACTGGTACGAGAGGAAGTAGACCTCGCTCCCCTTCGCGCCGTGGCTGCGGCTCGCGTTCGCGTGGATGGAGATGAAGAGGTCCGCCTTGTAGTTGTTGGCGAAGGCGGCGCGCTCGTCGAGCGGGACCTCGACGTCGCGGTCGCGCGTCAGGAAGGCCTGCACGCCCAGGCCGTTCACCAGCGCGCCGCGCAGCTTGCGCGCGATGCCGAGCGTGATGTCCTTCTCCATGGTGCCCCCCGGGCCCATGGCGCCGACCTCCTCGCCGCCGTGGCCGGGATCGATCACCACCGTGCGCAGCCCGCCCGTCCGCGTCTCCGCGGGCGCGACGCGCCCCGCCGGCGGCGCCTGCGCCACCGGCGCGCCCGGCGACGGCGTGCCCGCGGGCGTCGCCGCGGCCGTGAGCGGACGCGCCTGGAAGTCGAGCACCAGCCGGGCGGGCTCTTCCGACGTCTTCAGCTGCTGGAACCGGCGCCCCAGCCCGATCGCGAACACGTTCTCGCGCCCGCCGAGGAACTGGACCGAGTCCACGATGCCGCCCGTCAGGCGCTCCTGCCGCGGCGGGGTCTCGAGCAGCTCGCGCGCGATCGAGACGGTCACCCGCTTCTCGTCCTGCTGCACCTTGAACGGGACCGGCTCGCTGGCTTCCAGGACGATGCGCACGGTGTCGCCCGACACCGACGTCGTCACCGCGACGCGTGGCGCGGCCACGTCGCCGATCACGAGCAGGCGAGAGGCCGCCCGCCAGTCGACGCGCTTGCCGAGCAGCGGCTGGAGCAGCCGCGGCAGCGACTCGACGGGCGCGAGCCAGCGGCCCTCCTCGAACAGCACCGGCGACGACAGCAGGCGCAGGTCGCCGCCGACCGACGCCAGGCTCTTGCGGTCGTAGACGGTGACCTCGCGGCCGCCGTAGGAGATGACCAGGGACGAGCCGCGGGCGTCGGCACTCATGGTCACGCCCTGGCCCGTGAGGACCTGGTTGAGGGGAAGCATCTCGACGCCGTTGCGCACGGCGGGAAGGACCTCGCGGCGGTCGCGCTCGTAGAGCACGACGATGGGATCGGCCGCGAAAACGAGAGGGGAGGAGACGGGGATGAGCGCGACGGCGGCCAGCAGGTCTCGGGTGCGGATGGAGGCGCCTCCCGTCTGAGGTCCGAAGAAAGCTAACTGCGGTCATATCTTACGCGCTTGTCGGCCCGGAGTCGAGCGCGGTTCAACCCCGGCCCGCGGCCCCTGGTCCAACCTGACGTGCGACACAGAGAGAGGAAGTCTCCCACCCGGCTCGCGGTTGCGATCCTGCTCGTGGCCGCGCTCCCCGTGCCCCCGCCGGCGCACGCCGCGGGGGACGACGCGGCCATCGAGCACGTCCTCAACCGGCTCGGCTACGGACCGCGGCCGGGCGACGTGGAGGCGGTGCGACGCCTGGGCATCGACCGCTACGTGGAGCAGCAGCTGCATCCCGAGCGGGTGCCCGAGAGCCCCGAGCTGGCGCGCCGGCTGGCCGACCTGCGCACCGCGTCGCTCGA
>JAICEW010000202.1 GCA_025923995.1 Vicinamibacteria bacterium
GTGGCGCCGGCCCACTGCGCGAGCGCCGCGCGCGCGGGCCTGAGCCCGTCGCGCATCTCTCCCGCGTCGCGGTAGCGCGCGGCCGGATCCTTCATCATCGCCCGCTCGACCACCTGCTGGAGCGCGGGCGGGATGTCCGGGACCAGGGTGCTCAAGGGCTCCGGCTCGTTCTGCATCACCTGGAACAGCACCGCGTGCAGCGAGTCCGCCTCGAAGGGCGTGCGGTTGGTGAGCAGCTCGTAGAAGACCGCGCCCAGCGAGAACACGTCGGAGCGCGCCGTGGCCTTCTCGCCGCGCACCTGCTCGGGGGACATGTAGTTGGGCGTGCCCATGATCATGCCCGCGCGGGTCATGTCGGAGGACGACAGCTTGGCCAGGCCGAAGTCCATGATCTTGATCTGGCCGCCGCGCTGGATGTGGAGGTTGGCGGGCTTGAGGTCGCGATGGACGACCTCCTTGGCGTGCGCGAAGGCCAGGCCGTCGCAGATCTGCTCCATCAGCCCGAGCTTCAGCTCGAGCGACATCGGCGTGTGCCGGCCGATGAGGTCCTTGAGGTCGTTGCCCTCGAGGAGCTCCATGGCCATGTAGACCTTCCCCTGGTCCTCGCCGAAGTCGTAGATCGTGATGATGTTCGGGTGGCTGAGGCGGGCGGCCGACTGGGCCTCGCGGTGGAAGCGCTTCCGCAGCTCCTCGTCCGTGCCGATGGCCGCTGTCATCGTCTTGATGGCGACGTCGCGGCCGAGGATGGGATCGTGGGCCTTGAAGACCTCGCCCATGGCCCCCTGGCCGATCTTGCCGACGATCTCGTACTTGCCCAGTTGACGCAGTTCCATCGCACCTCGACCGGGGGGTCGGAACGCCAGGACAGCGGATCATAGCATGCGGTCGGAGGGCTCTCCGCTCGCCGCGGGCGCGGTGGCAGGGCCCACGGGTGTTCTCGGCTAAACTGTTGCTTCGAAGGGAGACCCGTCCGACCACGATGAGCAAAGACCCGACCTTCCGCGTGCTGGGCGGCCTGCCCTCCCGCAGCGAGCGCTACGAGGCCTACCGGCGGGAATGGGACCGGCGGGAAGCCGCCCAGGACGCTTCGGACCACCCGGTGCACGTGGACCTCGAGTCCGTCGCCGTCTGCGACCTGCGGTGCGGCAGCTCCGAGGAGGACCCGCAGGGCTTCTGCCAGATCTGGACGCACGAGCACATCCGCACCCAGGGCTTCGACCAGCACACGTACCAGCGGGGCTACATGGACCCCGTCCTGTACGGCCGGCTCATCCAGCAGTGCGCGGACATCGGCGTGAGCTCGATCAAGCTCAACTACCGCGGCGAGCCCTCCCTGCACCCGCGCATCGTCTCGTTCATCCGGGAGGCGGCGGGCCTGGGCTTCCCCGACATCATGATGAACACCAACGGCAACGGCGGCGCACGCAAGAACCCGCAGCTGTTCGCGCAGATGGTCGAGGCGGGCATCACGGACCTCATGTTCTCGGTGGACGCCTGCGACCCCGAGACCTACCACCGGCAGCGCGTGGGCGGGAACTGGGAGATCCTGCTCAACTCGGTGCGGTCGGCGGTGCGCACGCGGGCCGACGGCAAGGGCGCGCCCGACTGCCGCATCCGCGCGTCGGTCGTGCGCACGCACCTGAACGCCGAACACGTGGACAGCGGGCGCATGGAGGAGTTCTGGAAGGGCAAGATGGGGGTCGACTGGATGTCGATCTCCGAGTGCTACTTCCCCGCCGGCACCACGCACCACTGGAAGGCCGCGGAGTGGCGTCAGATGGACGCCTCCCAGTTCCAGTGCTCGGACCCGTACCGGCGCATGGTCGTGACCTGGGACGGGCGGCACACCATGCCGTGCTGCCAGGGCTTCACGCTCGAGATCGACGGGGGCGGCGTGATGGGCGTCCCCGGAGCCCCGGTGCGCAGCCTGCGCGAGGCCTGGGCGACCGCCAACTTCGACCGGCTCCGCGAGGCGCACCGCCAGCGGACGTGGGACCGGCCCGGCCCGGGCGGCGAGCCCATCTGCCAGTCCTGCGCCGTGACCAAGGTGCCCACGCGCATCGCGCCCGTGCGCGACGAGTCGGCGGGCAAGGTGGTGCTGCCGGTCCTTCGGGGCTGACTCCGGGGAGGGACGTCCATGAGCGAGACGAAGCCGATCGCGCCCCACGTGCGGGCCATGCTGCAGGCGCTGGGCGAGGACCCGGAGCGCGAAGGCCTGCTGAAGACGCCGGAGCGCGTCGAGAAGGCGTTGCGCTTCCTGACCCAGGGTTACCAGCAGGACGTCTGCGCGCTGCTCAACAGCGCCCTGTTCACCGTCTCCTACGACGAGATGGTGATCATCAAGGACATCGACGTCTTCAGCCTGTGCGAGCACCACCTGCTCCCCTTCTTCGGCAAGGCCCACGTGGCCTACATCCCGAACGGAAAGGTGCTCGGGCTCTCCAAGGTCCCGCGGCTGGTGGACGTGTACGCCCGCCGGCTGCAGGTGCAGGAGCGGCTCACGGTGGAGATCGCCGAGGCCATCCAGCAGTGGGTGAAGCCGCGCGGCGTGGGCGTCGTGATCGAGGCCATGCACTTCTGCATGATCATGCGCGGCGTGGAGAAGCAGAACTCGGTGGCCGTCACCTCCTGCATGCTGGGCGACCTGCGCGAGCAGCAGTCGACGCGCGGCGAGTTCCTCACGCTGATGCGCAAGAAGCACAACGGGCTCGGCTAGAGAGCGCCGATGCATCCCGGCTGGCTTCGTTGCTCCTCGCTCGCGTAGCAGTGCGTACGCGTCGCTCGTCGTCGCCTCGCCACCCGGGCGCCTCGGCGCTCTAGCGGATCAATCAGGTGGCTCGTTCGTTCTAGAATACGCGCCAGCACCATCACACGATCGTCCCGGCGCGCCGGCTTCAGGAGGAAACGCATGTCCCATCGCCCTGTCGTCGCCCTCGTCGCCCTCGGGTGTGCCCTGGCCGCCGGGTCCGCCCAGGCCGCGACGGCCGTGGTCACGCTCAACACCGTGCCCGACAACCTGTTCACGCCCCAGTCCGTGACCATCCGCGTGGGCGACACGGTCGTCTGGAACAACGTCGCCGGGATCCACAACGTGAACTCGGACACGCCCGGCCTGTTCACGAGCGGCTCGCCGGCCGCGGCCCCCTGGACCTTCAGCCACACCTTCACGTCGACCGGCACGTTCGGCTACCACTGCCAGCCGCACGGCGGGCCAGGCGTGGGCATGTTCGGGACCATCGTGGTGCTGGACTCGATCGAGCTGACCCACGGGTCGGACATGATCGAGGAGCTGGGCGGCGCGCCCGACCGCTATCGCATCGGCCAGAAGCCGTTCTCGTCCTACGAGGTGGTGGTCGACGCGCTGGCCGGCAACCCCATGCTGGAGCTACGGCGGGTCGACGCGACGGGCACCACCACCATCCAGACCGGCGACCCGGTCAGCACCACCATCGACATGAGCCAGAGCCTGCGCTGGCAGAACAGCACGGCGAACGTGCAGGACACGGAGCGCGTGCGCGTGAGCAGCAGCACGTGTCCCACGAACTGCACGTCCAACGACGTCTACCGCGTCCGCGTCTACGAGACGACGCTGGCCCTGCCCCGCTACAACCAGACCGGCACGCAGACGAGCGTGGTCGTGCTCCAGAACCCGACCAACTACACGGTCGCGGGCACCATCTTCTTCTGGAACGCCGCGGGGGCCCTGGTGAACGGCACCGGCACGCCCTTCTCGCTCGGCCCCAAGGCCGCGCAGGTCCTGAACGCCGGCTCGGTCGCCGGCGTGGCCGGCACCTCGGGCACGGTGACGGTCTCGCACACCGGGCGCTACGGCGACCTGACGGGCAAGGCGGTCGCGCTCGAGCCGGCGACCGGGTTCAGCTTCGACACCCCTGCCGTTCCTCGTCCCCGCTAGGACGCGCCGCCGAGCCGCCGCGCCAGCGCCTCGCGTCCCTCGAGCAGGGGCGCGAGGCGTTGCCATTCCGCGCGCACGTCGGCCAGGGTGTCCACGTCGCGCAGCTCGGGCAGCAGGCGGTGGCGCAGCCCCAGCGCGCGCGCCCGCTGCAGCGTGTCGGCGCGGACGGTCGCCGTGCTCCACGCCATCCCGGCGAACAGGTCCGGGCGCGGCGCCGTCAGGCCGATCAGGTAGTACCCGCCGTCGTGCGCGGGGCCCAGGACGAGGTCGACCTCGCGCAGTGCCTCGAACGCGCGCTCGACGTGCACCCGCCCCAGCCCGGGCGCGTCGGTCCCGATCAGCACCGCGCGCGCGGCGCCCTCCGCGAAGGCGCGTGCGAACGCGTCCGCCATGCGGTGGCCCAGGTCGCCGTCGGCCTGCGGCGCCCGCCGCTCGCGCGGCAGCCAGAGCCCGATCTCGCCGTCCGCCTCGGCGGGCGCGTAGAGGACGATGCGGTCGTGGGCGGCGTCCGGCGCCGACGTGGCGCGCAGGACGCCCTCCGCCATCACGCGATAGAGCGCCGCCGCGTCCTCGGCGCCGATCTCCCGGCCCAGGCGCGTCTTCACCTCGCCGGGGCGCGGCCGCTTGACGAAGATGATCAGGCGCTCAACCGGCAAGGGCGGGCCTCACCGTGAGCAGCGGCCGGACGCGCCCGACGGCCGCGACCAGCACGCAGGGCACGTACTCGAGCGCGCGCCACGCCCATCCGATCCGCCACGGCTCGCCCGAGAGCCAGGAGGGGTAGACGAGGTACGCGATCGCGACCGTGCCGGTGAACAGCAGGGCGGCCGGCTCGTCGCGCACCACCAGGAACGGCAGGAGCCACAGCGCGTACCACGGCAGCACGTTGGGCCCGAGCAGCAGGACGGCCGCGACGACGGCCAGGCCGGAGACGGCCGTGTCGCTGCGCCGCCAGGCCAGGACCCCCGCGAGCGCCACGACCAGGGCGATGCCGACGCGCACCGCGGCGTCGTGCCCGAGCGCGGACGAGGCAGGCGCGAACAGCGTCTCGTTGAACCGCCAGTGGCGCGACAGCGAGCGCAGGCTTCGCGTGAGGTCCTCTTCGGTCGCGGCCAGGAAGGGAACGAAGAGCAGCCCGGCGGCGGCCGCCGCCACCAGCACGTGCCACCAGCGATAGCGACGCGCCCACGCGAGCGCGACCAGCGCGGGGAGCAGCTTCACCTGGGCCCCCATGGCCGCCGCGAGCGCGGACCAGCCCGGCCGGCCGCTCTCCATCGCGGCCCACGCGGCCGCCAGCAGCAGCAGCCCCAGCCCCTCGTTGTGGCCGCTGCCCGCGATCTCGACCAGCGCCAGCGGGCTCCAGGCCAGGACCAGCAGCTGCTCCCGCGGACGTCCGCGGCGGCGCAGGATCGTCGCCAGCGGCCACAGCGCGAGCAGCTCGCACCCGGCGAGGAGCACCTTCATGGCCCACACGGTGCCGCCCATCGCGGCGACGGCTCGGCAGACGAGCTGCCACAGCGGCGGATAGACCGCGGTGTAGTCCCGATGGTTCATCCCGCGCCACACCTCGTCGCGCAGGGGCGCCCACCGCTCCGCCTCGGGACGATCGGACCACGCGTAGGGGTTGCCGCCGTGGAGCTGGATGCGGCCCTCCCACACGCTGCGGTTCACGTCGTCCGAGAGGAGAGGTGGCGCGGCCGCCAGCGCGACGCGCCAGACGACGGCGGCGACGATCGCGAGGCGGAGGCCGCGAGCCGAGAGACCTCGCGCGGAGGCCAGCGCGACCAGGTAGGCGGCGAACGCCGCCCCGTAGAGCGCGAGGTGCGCGCCGATGCGCCCTGTCTGATCGCCCTGCGCGGACCAGGCAGCGACGCAGCCGGAGAGGATCGCGCCGGCGGCGATCAGCCCGCCGCGATCCGCTACGTCGCGCGATCCCACGCGTGCCGCGCGATGGTGGCGAGGATCTTCACGCCCGCGCGCATGCTGCCCCCGAGGGTGCCGCTCACCTTGCTGCGTCCGATCCGCGGCCGGTAGTCGACAGGGACCTCGCGCACGCGGAGCCGGTGCCGGCGCGCCTTGAGCTGCATCTCCACCGTCCACCCGAAGTCGCGGTCGCTCATGCCCAGCCGGCGCAGCGCGGGCGCGCCGATGGCGCGGAAGGGACCCAGGTCGGTCGCCTGCGTGCCGATCAGCCGGTTCATCAACGAGACGCACAGGCGCGTACCGAGCACGGCGTGCCAGGGGTGCGCGCCCGGCGCCCGCCGGCCGAGCGCGCGGGAGCCGATGACGAGGTCGGCCTCGCCGCGCAGCACGGGACCCAGCACGTCCTCGAGCTGCTCGGGGTGGTCGCTCCCGTCCCCGTCCAGGAAGACGAAGACGTCGGCGTCCGGCGCGGCCGCGATGCCGGTCAGGCAGGCCTGGCCGTACCCGCGCCGGGGCTCGCGGACGACCGTCGCTCCCATCGCGCGCGCCACCTCCGCGGTGCGGTCGCGGGATCCGTTGTCCACCACGATGATCTCGGACACCGACCGCGGGATCTCGGCCAGGACCCGTCCGATGGCGGGTTCCTCGTCGATGGCGGGAATCACGACGACCACGCGCGGGCTGCCGTCCATTGTCTCGATCCTACCCAAGGCGGACGCCGATTTCTCCGTTATCGCTGGCAACCGACCGGCTGTTCCCGGCGTCACATGTTTGGACAAACGATCCGGAACCGGGGCTGGTACACGGACGTATTGAAGGTGGGAGCAAGAGGTTATGGAAATGACGCCACATCGCGGGATCACGATGCACAAGATCCCCGTCGAGGGGGGGGCTGGGCTCCTCTACGTGCTGGGCACCATCGTGGTGTTCCTGCTGGCGCTGCCGCAGCTGGCGCCGCTGGCCGTGGCGGGCCTGGCGGGCGGCATCCTGCTGGCCCCGGCCCTGTACCGGTGGCGGGTCCGAAGTCTGACCAGCCTTCGCGGCGGGCTCGTGCTCTTCGCGGCCGGGACCGCGCTGTTCGTGGGGCTGGGCAACGATGCGTTCCGCGTGCTGGCCGTGACCGCGCTGGTCGCGGGCGCGCTCTTCGCGGAGGTCCTGCTGCGCCACACGCCGAGCCATCCCAGCATCGCCGCCCGTTGAACGGCGACGCATTCACCGCCGAGGGCGCAGGGACGATCTTCGGCTGAAGGGCCGGTCCCTGCGTCCTCCGCGCTCTCCGCGGTGAGATTCCGTTTCCAACCTCCTTCCTGCTAGCATCCGCCGCCTTGGAGGCGCGCGGATGATCGCCGGCCTGGACGGCAGCAGCCTCGCGCAGGGGCTGAGCGGTGTCGGCTACTACACGTCGCGCCTCCTTTCCGGCCTCACCGAACGTCTCGGCCGCTCGGGGCTGCGCGAGATCGTGGTCCTGGCCAACCGCCCGGTCCAGATCCCCCGCGCGCCAGGCGTCCGCATTCACGCGAGCCACTGGCCCGTGCGCGCGGCCTGGATGGAGCTCGCCGTGCCGTACGAGCTGCGTCGGGCGGGAGCCGACGTGGCGCACTTCACGAACTACACGGCGCCGCTGCGCCTGGATCTCCCGTACCTGGTCAGCATCCACGACATGAGCCTCGCGCTGCTGCCGTGGTGCTACACGTGGAAGATGCGCCTGATCGTGCCGCGGCTGCTCCCTCGGGTCGCGCGCCGGGCGCGGCTGGTGCTGACGCCGTCGAGCGCCACGCGCGACGACGTGGTCCGGCTGCTCGGGATCGACCCGGGACGCGTGCGCGTCATCCCGTACGCGGCTCCGCCCGGGTTCGACCCGCCCGACCGGCCGGCCGACCCGACGGGACCTCCGTACTTCCTCTTCGTCGGGAACCTGGAGCCGCGGAAGAACCTGGCGCGAGCGCTGCGCGCCTTCGCCCGCATCGCGCCGTCGCTCCCCGATCACCGCTTCGTCATCGCGGGCGCGCCCGGCTGGAAGTACGAGGACGTGATGCGCGAGGTCGCGCGGCCGGACCTGGTCGGCCGCGTGGACCTCAGGGGCTACGTGGCGGAGAACGCCTTGCCCGCGCTGTATCGCAACGCCACCGCGTTCGTGTACCCCAGCCTGTACGAGGGCTTCGGCCTGCCCGTGATCGAGGCGATGGCGTGCGGGACGCCGGTGCTGACGTCGAACGTCGCGGCGCTGCCGGAGCTGGCCGAAGGCGCGGCGGTGCTGGTGGACCCGCTCGACGAGGCGGCGCTCGCGGACGCGATGCATGCGCTGGGCACGGATGCCGGGCTCCGCGCACGGCTGCGCGCGGCGGGCCCCGCCCGCGCCGCGCGCTACTCCTGGGAGCGCACGTGCGACCTCACCCTCGAGGCCTATCGCGAGGCGGTCGAGGGCTAGAGGTCAGCGACCCGGGACCGGCGAGGCCTCGGCCGCCTTCTTCGGCTGCAGGGCCTCGAGCAGCTCGTAGGGCACGCGGGCGCTGAGACGCACCGACGACTGGTCGGTGGTGACGCTGACCGCGTTCTGGAGGCCCTTGAGCTCCGGCTTCTGGGACGCCTGCAGCGAGGCCAGCGCGACGAAGCCGCGCACGATGTCCGCCAGCTGGCTCGCGCCCGCGGCGTCGGCCGCGTCTCCCGTGACGTCGAGGGACAGGACCGGCTCCAGCTCGCCCGTGACCATCAAAGCCTTGAGCGCGGGGAGCTGGAGCTGCGCGCCGCCGCTGCCGCCCGGCGCGGGGACGGCCGAAGGCATCTGCGAGAGCAGGCTCTGGTCGCCGACCATCCAGAACGTCGAGCCCGGCTTGACGCGCTCGAGCAGGCCGACGAGCGCGGTGTTCTGCTTCAGCGGGGCCGCGCCCTGGAAGTGGCTGGTGACCGCCGCCTCTACCGCCGGCTGCGAGCCCATCGCCAGCAGGTTGGCGTCGTGGCCGAGGAACGCGATCGCCGAGGCGCCTGCCTGGCCCTCGTTGAAGATGTAGAGCGGGTTCCCCTCGTGCTTCTTCTGCGTGACGCGGCGACCGCCGGTCTCGATCGCCTGCGAGAGCTTGTAGCGGTCGAAGCGTCCGCGCACGATCACGAGCCCGGCCTGCTGGCCCTTGTCGGGACGGCCAGCGATCAGCACCTGGTCCACGTCGCGTTCGGGGTTGAAGCCGGTCTTCTGCTCCAGCTCGCTGAAGGCCTTGGGCCGGCCTCCCTGGGACGCGAACTTCTTGTAGAAGGGGCTCTGCACGAAGCGCTGCACGTCGATGCCGACGACGAAGCGGGTGTCCGCGGGCAGCACCAGCCCCTCGGCGGGCAGCGGGCCCACGGCGGCGCGCGCCGGGTCGAGGACCAGGGCGCCGAGCGCCAGGGCCAGGCCCAGGCCGACGACCGAGGCGGCGGCGATCACGACCAGGCGGCTACGCTTCATGACAGACCTCCGACGTCCAATGTACGGCCCTATTGATCGAGTACGTACTCGCGGCGGGAAAAGATCCGGATCGCGAGCCACAGGAACGCGACCGTCAGCACCGCCAGGACGACGAGGCTGAGGCCGGCCGGCAGCACCTGGCCGAACATCTCCGACACGCCGCGTCCCGCGGGCCGGTGCGTCACCAGCGAGCGCAGCCAGGCCGTGATCGTGAAGCGCGGCATGTAGCCGGGCAGGTTCGCGATCAGCTCCCAGACGAACAGGAACAGCAGCCCCGGGATGAGGGGCCGCTTCATCAGCACGCCCATGAGCGCGAAGAGCGCGCCGTACACGAGCAGCGTCAGCACCAGCACGCCCAGGTCGCGGAAGAGATCGGGGACCGAGCCGGCCAGGCCGACGCCACGCGAAGTGGCCAGCACGAAGAACGTCACCACCGCGGCCGGCAGGGAGAGGCAGAGCGTGGTCACGACGTACGCGGCGAACTTGCCGGCCAGGATCGCGCTGCGGCGCACGGGCCGGGTGAGCAGGTAGGTGAGCGTCCGTCCCTCGACCTCGTCCGCGATGAGCGCCGTCGCGTAGAAGAGCGCGGCCAGCGGCAGCGCATTGCGCACCCAGAACAGCGCGACCAGGTACCCGTAGAGGTGGAGCCCGGTGATCTCCGCCGGCAGGCGTGCGGCCAGCACCAGCCGGTAAACGATCGCGATCAGCACGGGGATGGCGAGCAGCCCGCCCAGCACCAGGCTGCGACGGCTCCACAGCATCCCCTCCAGTGACAGGCCGAACACGGCGCGGGCCGAGGGCAGGAACGGCACGGCCCGGCTCGTGTCCCTCACCGCGCCACCAGGTAGCGGAACACCGACTCCAGGTCCTCGTCGGGCGAGTACATCTCGGTGACGCCGGCCGCGATCGCGGGATCGTGCAGCGCGCCGTAGAACTCGTCCGGCTTCGCCGTCTGGACGGTCAGCCACTCGCCGTCCGCCCCGAACGTCATGGACAGGACGTGTGGCTGGTCCACCAGGGCCCGCGCGACGAGGCGCGGCGTCCTGGCCCGCAGCGCGACCGTGTGCGGGTGCTCGTCCAGCAGGTCACGGATCTCGCGCACGTCGCCCTCGGCCAGCACGCGCCCGTTGTGGATGAGCAGCACGCGCCGCGTGAGCGCCTCGACCTCGTAGAGGATGTGGCTGGAGACGACGACCGTCTTGCCCTCGCGGCCGAGCCGCTTGATGAGGTCGATCACGCGGCGCCGGTTGACGGGGTCGAGGCCGGAGACCGGCTCGTCCAGCAGCAGCACGTCGGGCTCGTGCGCGATGGCCTGCGCGATCTTGATGCGTTGGCGCATGCCCTTGCTGTAGCCGCCGATCTTGCGGTCCTTCGCCTCCACCAGCGCGACCGTCTCCAGCGCCTGCATCGCGCGCCGCCCGCACTCCGCGTCGTCGTAACCCGTGAGCCGGAGCAGGCCGATCAGGAACTGGAGGCCGGTGAGGCTCTCCCAGAACGCGTCGGGCTCCGGGCAGAGGCCGACGCGATGGAAGACCTCGGGCGACCCCCACGCGGGCCGGCCCAGCAGTCGCACCTCGCCCTGGCTCGGCGCCAGCTGTCCGGCGCACAGCTTCAGGAACGTCGACTTGCCCGCGCCGTTGGGGCCCAGCAGGCCGGTGACGCCGGGAGCCAGCACCGTGCTGACGTCGTTGAGCGCGATGACCGGCCCGTACCAGCGCGACGCGCGGACGAACTCGATCGGCATGGACGGCGCAGCCGCCGGCGCCTGGCTCATCGCACGATCTCCACCGCACGCACGCGCGCGCGCAGGACCGCCAGCGAGCCCAGGCCCAGCGCGGCCAGCACCAGGGCCGGGTAGATCCAGGGCAGGGCGCTGTCGCGCGGAGCGCCCAGAAGCGCATCACCCAGCGCGTTCACGCAGCCCTGCACGGAGAACAGGACCGTGGCCGGCCAGCGGCCGATCGCGCCCACGATCCCCGACACCATGTCGAGGCCCATCAGCAACCCGAAGAACGCGAGGCCGGCCACGCGGGCGCTGCGGGAGAGCGAGGACACGGCCAGCGCGGGCAGGCTCAGCGACAGCGAGAGGACGAGCGCGTGCAGCACGACCGCGGGACCCAGCCAGGCCAGGTCCCACGTCAGGAACTGCGCGGGCGCCAGCGCCACCGCCACGCCGTAGAGGAGCAGTCCAGGCACCAGGGTGACGAAGAGGTTGATCGCGAGCAGGACCGCGAGCTTGCCGAACACGTAGTCGCGGCGCGTGAGCGGGCGCGAGAGGTACACGAGGATCGCGCCCGTGCGCAGGTCGTTGGCGACGAGCCCCGCGCCCCCGAACGTCGTGAGCAGCAGGCCCAGCAGCATCTGCCACTTGAAGAACTGCGCGAACACGGCGCCCCCCTTGGGGAGCGCCGACGTCATGCCCTCGGCCACCTGTCCGAACTGCGTGAGCGCCCAGACGTAGATGACGAACCCGAGGAAGGGCAGCCACCCCATCACCAGCAGGCCCAGGAACGCGCGCTTGCCGAGGACGAGCCGGAGCGCTTCCCGCGTGATCGGCCAGAAGCGGACGGTGCGCAGCGCCTCGCGCGCCTCGTACTTGCGGTACGCCTGCTCGTA
>JAICEW010000203.1 GCA_025923995.1 Vicinamibacteria bacterium
AGCATGCGCCGGATCGAGGGATCGTCGTCGACGGCCAGGACGCGCCGGGGCGCCTTGCGTGCGTTCGCTATCGCGTTTCTCCGAGGCAATGCCGGCTCGCGTCCCGCCGGTCACGGCGCCCCGCGCGACAGACGGCGGAGCCTCCAACCGTTCCACTTCACCACGCCCCGGCGCGAGAGTCCAATATCGATGGGGCCTCGATCGATTCGCGCGGCGAATAGAATCGACGCCGGGCGGCCATCCGCTGGGCGGACGGTCCGAGGGACCTCTGCGACCGCCTAGGCCGCCCGGAGGGTGTCGTGCGATCATCCGGCATCCCTTGGAGAGGACCATGAGAACCGCAGCTTCTGTCGCCTTCCTTGCCTTCATCGCCTGCCTGTCCGCCGGGCCGGCTCTCGCGCAGTCGCCGGACGAGACCTGGAACGGCCTGCCCGACCGCTTCCAGATCGACAGCGGCTACTTCCGCCTGAACGCGGACACCGTCCTCCGCTTCGAAGGGGGCCCCGGCGTCGGCGACATCGACTTCGAGCAGGACCTGGCGCTCGACGAGAAGGTGGACACGTTCTGGGTCGACGGGTCGTGGCGCCTGGGCCGGCGGCACCAGGTCAAGCTGAGCTTCACGCGGCTCCAGCGCGAGCGGGACCAGCACACGCTGCAGCGGGAGTTCGTATGGGGTGGCCAGACCTTCAACGCCGGCCTGACGGCGAACTCGACGTCCGACATCGATGTCCTCGGCGGCTACTACCGATTCGCGGCCTACCGGAGCGACCGGTTCGAGATCGGCCCCACCGTCGGCATCGGCTACCTCTGGGTGACCGCCGGCATCGAGGCGACAGGGACCGTGACGGGGCCCGGCGGCGTCCCGATCACGCGCACGCTCGAGCAGAGCGCGACCAAGGGCAGCATCACCGGCGCCATCGGCGGGTACGTCACGGCCTGGCCGGCCAAGCGCCTCGTCCTGCGCTCCGACTTCCTGTACATCAAGGTCAACCCCGAGAACGCGGAGGCGTCGGTCACCGACTGGAGGGTCGGCGGCAACTTCTACTTCCTTCGCAACGTGGGGCTGGGCGCGCAGTACAAGTACAACGAGTACCGGTACGACCGCGACATCCTGTCGAGCGAGCTGGGCGGGACGATCGAGCTCGACGGCTTCCAGCTCTTCCTGTCGTTCCTCTTCTAGGCGGATCCGGGCGCGATCCGCGCCGCGAGCGCGGATCGCGTGCTTCCGGGCGAGCCTAGTCGCCGGACAGCCGGCACAGCCCGGCCGGCGAGGCGTGGATCACGCCGAAGTCGTCCTCGTCCAGCGTGCACGACCCGCAGGTCCCGGGCGAGCCCGTTCCTCCGCAGGCGACGTACTTGCCGCCGGCCGACACGTCCACCAGGTACTGGTTGTTGTCCTTGAGGAAGCAGTCGGGGGCCTCCGCCGGGACGCCCAGGCCGCCGCAGCGCAGCCGCCGGCCGCCGATCTCCTGGTACCAGTTGGGCCCGGGACGTCCGGTCTCCGAGATGCCCGAGAGGTAGTGGTCGCACGGGACACGCTCGGGCTGATCCTCGAAGCGGGTGTTGCAGATGATCCCGCCGATGCCGGCCGCTGCGCAGTACGTCGCGTTGCGCACCTGCGGGCTGGCGTTCAGGACCTTCACCCGCCGTGAGGGCTCGAGCTGGACCTTGACCCCGTAGCCGTACGAGTCGGCGAAGGAAGGCAGGGGCGAGCCGCAGGCCGCGGCGAAGGGATTGGGGGTCGGGGTCGGGACCGGCGTGGCCACCGGCTGCGTGACGGGAGGGGTCACGGAGTCGGTGCCGCCGCCACAGGCGGCCAGGCCGAGGAACAGGACGAAGGCGAGGGATCGACGCATCAAGGACCTCTTCACCGGCGCGCGCGACGGCGCGAGCCACAAACCCGCGATTCTAAGGGCAGGGCGCGGCCTTCACAACGGGACGGCACGGCTGTTCATCGGCGCCTGACGCCCAGTCCGCTGTCGCGGAACGGCGTCGGGCGGGCCCCGTGTCGGGTTCGGGGCGGTCTTTGCGATTGACGAGTGGATGGCGTCGTGCGCGCGGAGCCGACTTCGTCGGCGTCGCGAGCGAGGGGTGTGGGGAGGCCGTGGGCTCGAACTCCAAGCCTGCGAGCGAAGCCGAATTCACTTCGGCGTAGCGAGTGAGGGGTGTGGGGAGGCCGTGTAGGCCTCCCCACTACAACCAACGAGGAGAGGAAAGTGACGAAGCGGATCCTGGTCTTTGCCTACGGTAGCCTGAGCTACCTGATCTTCCTGGCGACGTTCCTGTACGCGCTCGCCTTCGTGGGCGGCTTCGCCGTCCCCACGCGGCTCGACGGCCCCACACGGCAGCCCCTGGCCATCGCGCTGGCGGTGAACGCGGGCCTGCTGACGCTCTTCGCCGTCCAGCACAGCGTGATGGCCCGCAAGTGGTTCAAGGAGGTCTGGACGCGGATCGTGCCGCAGCCCGCCGAGAGGTCCACCTACGTCCTGTTCTCCAGCCTCGCGCTCATCCTGCTCATGTGGCAGTGGCGGCCCATGGGCGGCGTGGTGTGGTCGGTGGAGGACCCGTCGCTCCGGTTCGCGCTCTACGGCCTGTTCGCGTTCGGCTGGGGCCTGGTGCTGGTCTGCACGTTCCTGATCAACCACTTCGACCTGTTCGGCCTGCGCCAGGTCTGGCTCTACCTGACGGGCCGCCCCTACACCGCGCTGCGGTTCGTGATGCCGGGGCCGTACCGCATGGTCCGACACCCGCTGTACGCCGGATGGCTCTTCGCCTTCTGGGCCACGCCCACGATGACGGTCGCCCACCTGGTGTTCGCGATCGCGACGACGGCCTACATCCTGATCGCCATCCAGCTCGAGGAGCGCGACCTCGTCCGCGAGCACGGCGAGAGCTACGAGAGCTACCGGCGCCAGGTGCCGATGCTGCTGCCGGTGCGCGTCAGCGGCGGCGAGACCGAAGTGGAGACGCCCGCCGTCGCCCGGTGATCCGCGGGCCAGGACCTTCGGTCCGCCATTTCGCCCCGGCCGCCGCCGACCCTAAGATACGCACGGTCTCTCTCCCGTTCTCGGCGCCTCCCGTGAGGTGTGTGCCGAAGAGGTGACGAAGCCGTGCTGATCGCGGACTCGGCGGCGCGCCGGGGCGAGCTGCTCCTGGCGCGCCTGCGCGTGCGCCTGATCCTGATCCTGGCCGCGGTGCAGTGGCTTCCCGGTTGGGATCCGCTGCGGCGGCAGGTGGGGCTCGCGACCTGCGGGGTCGCGCTGCTCGTCTCGTGGGTCATGCTGCGGCTCGTACGGCGGCGCTTCCGTCCGTGGATGAGCGTCGCCACCGCCGCCATCGACGTCACGTTCGTCACCGCCTCGCTGGTGGCCTTCGCCTGGCTGGGCAAGCCCCTCTGGGCCGTCAACAACAAGCTGACGTTCGAGGTCTACCTGGTCGCGATCGGCGGGGCCGCGCTCCGCTTCGACTGGCGGGTCTGCGTCTTCACCGGCTGCCTGGCCGTCGTGCAGTACGGCACCCTCGTCGCGGCCGTGGCGCGACGGTGGGCGCTCGACGACCCGGCGCTGGCGCCGTGGGAGGACGGGAGGTTCAGCTGGGAGGTGCAGATCGGGCGGCTGGTCCTGCTGGCCTCCGCGGCGGTGGTGAGCACCGCGGTCGTGCGTCGGGCCGAGAAGCTCTACGTCTTGTCCACGACGGACCGTCTCACGGGCCTCGACAACCGGGGCGTGTTCGAGAGCCGGCTGGCGGAGGAGCTCGTGCGGTCGGCGCGCTACCAGCACCGGTTCTCGCTGGCGCTCGTCGACATCGACAACTTCAAGAAGCTCAACGACACGAAGGGGCACGCGGAGGGGGACCGCCGCCTCTGCATCGTCGCGCAGCTGCTGAGGCGGCGGCTGCGCGGCAGCGACGTCGCCGCCCGCTACGGCGGGGACGAGTTCGCGCTGCTCCTGCCCGAGACCGGGCACGAGGAGGCCCTCGCGCTGATCGAGGACATCCGCGCGGCGATCGCGGCCCATGTCGACCCGCAGTCGGCGTCGCCTGACGAGGCGCTCACCTGCAGCGTGGGCCTCGCCTCGTGGCCCCAGGACGCGTCCTCGGCGAAGGACCTGCTGGGCACGGCCGACGCGCGTCTGTACGAGGCCAAGCGCAGCGGGCGCGACCGCGTCGTGGGGCGCCCGGCGGGCCCGGCCGCGTTGCGCTAGCGAGCGGAGCGCGGCTAGCGGGCCCCGCCGCGGCGCAGCGGCGGCGGCACGAACGGCGAGGGCGCGCCCGGCTCCACGAGCCCTTCGAGCGCGTCGAGCAGCGCGGCTCGCGCGCCCTGCGGTGTCGCGCCCAGGATCTCGTCCCAGCGGGACAGGACGCCTCGCAGCCGGTCCCGCGCGCCGGTCAGCTCGGCCACACGGGCCTCGAGCATCGCCAGCTTGGCCGCACCCAGCGCGCGCACCTCGCGGCAGGGGGCCCCGCCCTGGTCGCGCACCCGGAAGACGCGGACGAGCTCGTCCAGCGTGAAGCCGACGGCGAGCGCCTGCCGGACCAGGCGCACGCGCGCGCCCGCCTCCGGCGCGTACTCGCGGTAGCCGTTCGCGGATCGCCGCGCGCGGGGGAGCAGCCCCTTGCGCTCGTAGAGGCGCAGCGTGTCGGTGCTGACCCCGGCCTGTCGCGCGAGCGCCCCCGCGCGCAGCGGGCGGGCCTCCCCGTCGCGCGCCATCTACTCGGTCGGGTCCCCGGTGCCGTGGTCGCGGATCTGGAAGCGCAGGAACGCGTGCACGGCCGCGAGGGCCTCGGCGTCCTCGGTTGCGATCGTGACCATCCCGCCGGCCGACGTGTCGGCGTAGGTATAGCGGATGACGTCCCGTCGGGCCTTCAGGACGTCGACGCCCGGCGGCGCCTGGTCGTGGATGGCTGCCGGCATCGAGAAGTCGCCCGCCGCGAACGCGCGCGCGATGGCGCGGAGGTGCTCGCGGACGGCTGTGCGCGCATCCGCGCGGGACTCGTCCTCGACGCCCAGGCGGATGGAGCCGCCGTCGTCCGCGAGGAGGAAGTGGTGCCGCGTCCCGTCGCTGGGGACGCCCGTGGCGTGCTGGTGGCGATGATCGACCTCCGCCTGGCGCTGGCCGGCGTGGGCGGCGTGCATCGGGCACTCCTTGTGGTCCTGGGCGGCCGCGGGCGCGGCCGCCAGCAGCACGCTCGCCAACACGTATCGCATCGGGCTCTCCTCCACGGAGGAGAGTCTAGTCCCTGGAACGTGTTCGGGAGTCAAGCAAGAGTTTGTGACGAGCGTCAGGCCGCGGCGGGCAGGCGCCGGGCGCCGCTGCGCGCGACCAGCAGCTGCAGCACACGGGCCTCGTCCGCTGGCAGCCCCGTGCGGCGCGCCTCGGGCGCGAGGCGCTCGTGGAGCGTGCGCGACAGCGAGCCGTCGAGGTAGGCCTCGACCACCTCCGGATGGACGTAGCCCTTGCGGCACACGGAGGGCGTGTTGCCCAGCCGCGCGGCGACCGTCTCGATCGCCCGCACCACGGAGCGCTTCGACGGCTTCGGCGCGTCACGGGCCAGCGCGTCGAGCGCCCAGGCCGCGAGCACGGTGCCGGCCCAGGTGCGGAAGTCCTTGGCCGTGAAGTCGGCGCTCGCGACCTCGCGCACGTAGGCGTTGACGTCGGCCGACTCGACGGCGCGGAGCCGGCCGTCCTTCGCCAGGTACTGGAAGAGCAGCTGGCCCGGCAGCTCCTGGCAGCGCTTCACGATCCGGCAGAGGTGGCCGTCGCGCAGGTCGATCACGTGGTCGCGCCCGCTCTTGCCGCGGAAGCGGAAGCGGACGCGCCCGCGCGAGACGTCCACGTGGGAGTCACGCATGGTGGTGAGGCCGTACGAGCGGTTGGCCCGCGCGTACTCCTCGTTGCCGACGCGGATCAGCGTCGTCTCCAGCAGCCGCACCACGGTCGCGATCACCTTGCGGCGGGGCAGTCCCGGCCGGCCGAGGTCGGCGTCCACGCGGGCACGCACGCGGGGCAGCGCGCGCGCGAAGTCGAGCAGCCGCTGGTACTTCGTCTCGTCCCGCACCTCGCGCCAGCGCGCGTGGTATCGGTACTGCTTGCGCCCCTTGGCGTCGCGCCCAGTCGCCTGCAGGTGCCCCGTCGGCGTCGTACAGATCCAGACGTCCGTCCACGCCGGCGGTATGGCGAGACTGCGTATGCGCGCCACGACCTGCGAATCCCGGATGGCGCGGCCTTGCGTGTCGCGGTAGGCGAAGCTCTTGCCGGCGCGGACTCGCGTGAAGCCCGGGCAGTCGTCGAGCGTGTAGTGCAGGCCCGCCGCAGACGCGGCGCGAGGCGGCGCGTGGTCCTTGCGTCCCATCGCCGCCCCGTCGTTGCAAGACCCGCGCCGGTGTCGATCTTTACAACGATGGCGGACGGCCGCGGCCGATCGTCCGTCGTAAGTGCCGCCGTGTCTAGCGGAAGCGCGGATCGGTGGGGAAGCGCTGGCGGGCCTGCGCCGCCCAGGCGCGGGCGGCCTCCGTGTCACCCAGGACGCCGAACGTACGCACGACGGTCCAATACTCATCGGCCGACGCGGCGCCGGACGAGACGAGCCCGGCCAGGGCTTCACGGCTCTCCGCGTCGCGGCCCTGGGAGCGATAGAGCATCGCCAGGCCCACGCGGGCCTCGGCGGAGGACGGCACGGCCTGCAGCTCCGCGCGGAACTCGCGCTCGGCCTCGGCCTCCCGACCCAGGCGGGCCAGGCAGTCACCGAGCTGGGAGTGCAGGCTGCGCACGATCGAGCCGCGCTCGCTCCGCTCCACCTCGGCCGCGCGGCCGAAGGCGCCGACCGCCTCCTCGCAACGGCCCTGCTGGCGGGCCACGACGCCGAGGATGAAGTGGCTCATGACGCGCCGCGGGTCGGCGGCGAGGCTGCGCCGCGCGAACGACGCCGCGTCGCCCGGGCGCTTCGCGTCCATCATCACCTGCGCGAGGATCTCGAACGCGCGTCCCGGGTCCCGGCCCGCTGCCAGCTCGGCGTGGCGGATCGCCGTCTCCATCCGCCCTTCCAGGCCGTGCAGGCGCGCCAGCGCCAGGTGCGGCTCGGCGCGCAAGGGGTCGATGCGGACGGCCGCGTCGAAGGCGGCCGCGGCGTCCTTCGAGCGTCCCAGCTCGACGAGCGTCATCCCCAGCGCTTCCCAGGCATCGAGCATGTGCGGGTTGGCGGAGGTGACGCGCTGGAGCTGTTCGGCCGCCTCCTTCAGGCTCCCCGTCCGTCGCAGGGCCAGGCCCCGCTTGAGGTCCTCGTACGTGCCGATCGTGTCCTTCGGATCCGGGAGCGCGGCGCCTTCGGCCGCGTGGGTGGCCGCCCCCACGTAACCGAGCGCGGCGAGCTTCTCGCGCGTCTCGGCGTCGACCTCCTCGGGGGCGGTCACGCCTCCCATCGTGCGCGCGAGCCACGCGTCCATCGAGGCCGCCGCCTGGGCGCGCCGGGGTGCGAGGTTGGTCCTCTCGCCGGGGTCCGCCTTGAGATCGAACAGCTCGGGGCGCGGCGCCCGGATGTAGCGGTAGCGCGCGTCCGTCGCCGCGTAGAGGTCGCTCCACCCGAAGTGGTAGCGCGGGTACAGCGTCTCCGAGTAGACGCTGCGCTCGGGCGCGCGGCCGGTCCGCATCGCCTCGCGCAGCGGCTGCCCGTCCATGCCTTCGGCCGGGAGGCCGGCGAGATCGAGCAGCGTCGCCGGGATGTCCACCTGCGCGATGGGGCCCGCGACGCGCCGGCCGGCGCCGGCCCCGTCCGGCAGCCGCACGACGAGCGGCACGTGCACGGCCTCGCGGTACAGGAAGATGCCGTGCTCCTGCTCGCCGTGGTCGCCCAGGCCTTCGCCGTGGTCCGACGTCACCGCCAGCACCACCTTCTCCGCGAGGCCCTGGGCCGCGAGCCCGTCCACGAACCGTCCGAGCAGCTCGTCCGCGTAGGCGACGTCGCCGTCGTAGGGGCTCGCCAGGTCCCGGTAGGCGGGAGGCGGCGTCCAGGGCGCGTGGGGCTCGTAGAGGTGGAGGAACGCGAAGAAGCGCCGCCCGCGCTGCGCGGCCGTGAAACGCAGGACGCTGTCGACCGCGATCGCGCCGTCCCGCTGCAGGTCGCCCAGCGAGGGATCGCCGGCCGCGATCGCGAACGCGTCGTCCCAGGTGTCGAACCCCCGCGCGATGCCGGTCTGCGCGCGGAGCACGTAGGCCGACACGGCACCGCCCGTCGCCAGCCCCGCGGCCTTGAAGCGCTCGGCCAGCGTGCGGTGGCGCTCCGCCAGGCGGAAGCCGAGGTTGTCGCGCACCTCGTGGCGCGGCGGGAGCAGGCCCGAGAAAAGCGACGCGTGCGCCGGCAGGGTCAGGGGGACGTGGCTGTACACGTCGTCGAACACGAGCCCCTCGCCGGCCAGCCGGTCGATGCGCGGCGCGCGCCCCTTCGTGTAGCCGTAGGCGGCGAGCCGATCGGCGCGCAGGGTGTCGATCGAGACCAGGACGACCGAGGCCTCGGGGTACGTCGTCACGTCGCCGGTCGAGCAGCCCGCGACGGCCAGCGCGGCGACCGCGAGCACGCCGACACGGTCGCGCCGCCGCGTCATGGGGCGGCCGCGGCACGGCGGCAGGCCGCGGCCCCCGCCCCGTCCCCGGCGGCCGCGAACGCGTCGCACAGGGATCGCCAGACTTCGGGACGGCGCGGCCCCGCGGCCTGCGCGCGCCGCAGCATCGCGAGGCCCTCGTCACGGCGCCCCGCCAGCACCAGCGCGTGGCCGCGCATGGCCTGGGCCCAGGGGTGCGCCGGGCTGCGCGCGAGCGCCTGCTCGGCCGCCGCCAGCGCGCCCGCCGCGTCCTTCCGCGCGAGGCGGATGCGCGCGATCTCGATCCACGGCTCCGGGTCCGCGCCGTCCGCGGCGCCTTCGAGCAGGACGAGCCCTTCCTCCGGATGGCCCTGCGCGACGCGCAGGCGACCCTGCGAGCGGCGCACGTCGAGGTGATGGGGCTCGCGCTCGACCGCGTCCTTCAGCATGGCCTCGGCGTCGGGCAGCCTGCCCTCCAGGATCAGCGTGTCGACCAGGCTGGCGCGCGTCCGCACGTCGCCTGGGGACTGCTCGGCCGCGATGCGCAGCTGCTGCTCCGACTCGGGCAGGCGGCCCATCTCGCGCAGGAGCTTGCCGTACTGGAAGCGCATCCCGGGGCGGTCCGGGTCCAGCTCCATCGTGCGCGCGTATGCGTCGGCGGCCAGGGCCAGCTCGCCGCGCCGGTAGGCCACCGTGCCCAGCGAGAAGTGCGCGTAGGGGTTGCCCGGGTCGGTCTGCGCGACCTGGACGAGCTGGGCGAGCGCCGTGGCGGCCGCGGGGCCGCGCGCCTGGACCAGGCCCTGGATGCGCTCGTAGATGCCGACGCTCGCGCGCGGGTCGGGCAGGTCCGGCTGGTCGAGCGCGCCGCCGCCCCCGCCCCCCGCGGCGTAGCCCAGGCTGCGCAGGCGCTCCTCCTGCTCGGGCGAGATCGCGACCGGCCGCGCGCTGTCGCCGCCGGGCGCCATGGTGCGCAGCGCGGCGGAAAGGACCGACTCCAGCCGCGCGACCCGGTCGGGCTCGTCGCGCGAGCGGTCGCGGCTCTCGGACGGATCGGACGCGAGGTCGAACAGCTCGCTGGTGGCGCCGCGCACGAGCTTCCAGTCGTCCTGGGTGATCCCGCGCAGCGGCGCCCAGCGGCAGTTGAGGCGCCCGAAGAGGCTCTCGGTGTAGAGCGGCTCGCTCGGCAGCGCGCGCCCTTCCAGCGCGGGGCGCAGGTCGCGCCCCTGCAGGCCCGCGGGCGGCGTGATGCCGAGCAGGCCGAGGACGGTCGGCAGGACATCGACGGTGCCGACGCGGTCCTCCACGACGCGTGGCGCGATCCCGGGGCCAGCCAGGATGAGCGGGACGTGCTGCGTGGCCTCGTGGATGAGGATCGCGTGCGTCCTCTCGCCGTGCTCGCCGAGCGACTCGCCGTGGTCGGAGAGCGCGACCACGAGCGTGTCCCGCTCGCGTCCCGTGCGGGCCAGCGCATCGGCCATCCGTCCCACCTGCGCGTCGGCGAACGCGATCTCGCCGTCGTACGGCCGGCCCGCGAAGCGCTCGCGGTACGGCGGGGGAGGCGAGTAGGGCGCGTGCGGGTCGTAGAGGTGGACCCACGCGAAGAACGGTCCGGACTCACGCCGCTCCAGCCAGGCGATGAACTGGTCCGCCACCTCGTTGCCGGGGCGCTCGGCGCCCTCGCCCGGCACCGGGGACTGGTGGAGGTCCTCGTGGAACTCGTCGAAGCCGCGCGCGAACCCGAAGTCGGCCGCGACCGGGTAGGCCGCCACGAACGCCGCCGTGTGGTAGCCGCGCGCCTTGAGCAGGGCGGCCAGCGTGGGATGCCGCTCGCCGAGCGAAAACGTCACGTTGTCGCGCACGCCGTGCACGGGAGGATAGGTGCCGGTCAGGAGCGTCGCGTGGGACGGGCCCGTGAGCGGCACGGGCGCCTGCGCGCGCGCGAAGCGGGCGCCGCGCGCGGCCAGCCGGTCCAGGTGCGGCGTCTCCGCCGCCGCGTAGCCCCAGGCGCCGACGCGGTCGGCGCGCAGCGTGTCGATCGTCACCAGCAGCAGGCTGGGCCGGCGGGGCCGCAGGGCCCAGAACGCCGCCGCGGCCAGGACCACGAGCACGGTCGCGACGCCGACCAGGAGGACAGGGCGCCGCGCGGGCCGCGGCGCCTGGGCGGGGGCGGGTGTCGTGCGTGACTTCCGTCGGGCCATGGAGAGAGATCGATACCACAAGAAAACGGCCCCGGGCCAAGCCCGGGGCCGTTCGTACGTCGGAACCGGCGGGGGCTAGAACTGCAGCCGTACGCCGATGCGCGCGATGCGCGGGTTCGGGATCTCCAGGGCGTTGTGGTACGTGTCCCCGTTGATCTGCCGCTCGCGCTGCAGGATGGTGTCGGTGTTGAACACGTTGAAGAGGTCCAGGGTGATGTTGGCGGACATGGAGCCGCCCAGCTTGAAGGTCTTGGCCGCGCGCAGGTCCAGGTTGGTGAACGTGTCGTAGCGGCCGTCGGCCTCGACGTCACCGCCGCCGGGGATCAGCCGCCGGCTGCCGTCGGCTCCCAGGCTCGTGCGGATGATGGGCACCAGCGGGTAGCCCTGGCGCGCGTAGAACGAAGCGCCGAGGTCGAACCCGTGGCCCAGCTCGTAGAGGCCGCTGACGGACGTCGTCCACTTCGCGTGGATGTAGCTGTTGGTCTTGGCGCCGTAGGACTTCAGCAGCACCGGGCCGCCGTCGACGCACGGACCGCACAGGCCCGAGTTGGCCCCGCCCGGGTAGCCTCCCTGCGTGATGCTGTCGATGTCGGTCGAGGTCGGGTTCTGGAAGCCGCCGGGGTCGATGCTCTCGGTCCAGTCGTTGTAGGAGAAGCTGGCCCGCATCATCCAGCGGTCGGCCAGGCGCTTGTTGGCCGTCAACTCGATTCCCTTGTAGTTGAGCGCGTGGTTGGGCCGGTTGGTGAGTATGCGCCCGCCGCTGCCGGTCCGGTCGGGGATCGGCTCGTAGGGCTGGACGGTGAACCCGCCGGAGGTGACCGGGCTCATCGCGCGGTAGTCCGCCGAGGTCAAGATGCGGCCGGTGTCGTCGATGCGCGGCGTGTACGAGGCCGTGTCGACCCCCTTGCGCCAGGTGAACGCGGCGCCGACCGTGAAGTTCCTGGCCAGCTCGTGCTCGATGCCGGCGATGACCTCCGTGTCGTGCGGCGCGTGGTAGTCCGTGTCGATGCGGTTGGTCGACGTGAGCGCGGCGGGGTCGTCGGGGTTGATGCCCGCGTAGTAGAGGACGCCCTCGTTCGTGAGGATCTCGTCCTTCTGCGCGAAGCCGTCGCTGTTGCG
>JAICEW010000204.1 GCA_025923995.1 Vicinamibacteria bacterium
GGCGAACGTCTTCGGCGCCCTGCGCGGCATGATGCGCCCGCTGCTGGTGAACGACCGCGTGCGGCTGCTGATCGAAGAGCCGTCGGGGCTGCCGGTGCTCCACAGCGACGAGGCGAAGGTCTCACAGGTGCTCCGCAACCTGCTCTCGAACGCGCTCAAGTTCACCGAGCGCGGCGAGGTGCGGATGTGGGCCGCGCTGTCGGAGGACGGGACCCGCATCGAGGTGTCGGTCTCGGACACCGGGATCGGCATCGACCCCGCGGACCAGGTCCACATCTTCGAGGAGTTCGGCCAGGTCGAGCACGCGGTCCAGCGCCGCGTGAAGGGGACGGGCCTGGGCCTGGCCCTGTCCCGCCGCCTGGCCGAGCTGCTGGGCGGATCGCTCACCGTGGCCAGCACGCTGGGGGAGGGATCGGTCTTCACGCTGACCCTGCCCGTCCTGGCGGCCGAGGCGGACGAGCCCGTCCTGCGGCTGGCGCCCGGCTCCCGGCTGCTCGTGATCGACGACGACCCCGCGTCGCGCTACGTGGTGAGGGGGCTGGTGGCTCCCCTGGGGCTGGACTTCCTCGAGGCCCCGGATGGCGCGGTGGGACTCGACAGCGTCCGCCAGAGCCGGCCCTCGGCCGTCGTGCTCGACCTCGTCATGCCGGGGATGGGCGGCGTCGACGTCCTGCGCCGGCTGCGGGCCGACGCCACGACGGCGTCGCTGCCGGTCGTGATCGCGACCTCGAAGGTCCTCGACCCGGGCGAGGCCGAGGTGCTGGCGGAGCTGCACGCGGTGGTCGTCCCCAAGTCCGAGCTGGCCCTGCCCGACGCCGGCTCGCGCCTGCAGCGAGCGCTGGCCCTCGCGGCGGACGCGCTCGCAACGGCCCGCGCGGTGGCCGACGTGCCGGGAAGGCAGGGCTGACGATGGTGGTGGCCACCATCCTCGCCGTCGACGACGAGCCCGCCGCGCTGTACGCCACCTCGCGCGTGCTCCGCAATGCGGGCTTCACGGTCTGGGAGGCCACGACCGGGGCCGAGGCGCTGGCGCGCACGCGCGAGGGCCCGGATCTGGTGCTGCTGGACATCAAGCTGCCCGACATGACGGGCCTCGAGGTGTGCCAGCGCATCAAGCAGGACCCGCTCACGGCCGGCGTGCCGGTCCTCCACCTCACCGCCACCTACGGCGCCGGCGTCGAGCAGGCGGCCGCGCTGGAGGGAGGCGCCGACGCGTACCTCACGCACCCCGTCGAGCCCATCGTGCTCGTCGCCACCGTGCGCGCGCTGCTGCGGGCGCGCGAAGCGGAGTCGAGGTCGCGCCGCCTCACGGCCTGGTGGCAGAGCACGTTCGACGCCATCAAGGACGGCGTCATGCTGCTGAGCCGCACCGGCCAGGTGCTGCGCGTCAACCAGGCCATGGCCGACCTGGCCAGGCGCACGCCCGAGCAGCTGGTGGGGAACGCCGGGCCCGCGCTGTTCCAGGCCGAGGGCGTGGCGCGCGAGGAGTGGCCGCTGGGCCGTGCGCTCTCGGAGCGCAAGCGAGTGGCGCGCGAGATCAGGGTCGGCGATCGCTGGTTCGAGATCGTGGCCGACCCGGTGCTCGACGAGCAGGCGGAGGTGACGGCCGTCGTCAGCACGGTGAAGGACGTGAGCGCCCGCGTCGTGGCCGAGGCGCAGATGGCGGACCTGCTCAACCGCGAGCAGGCGGCGCGCAAGGAGGCGGAGCAGGTGAACCGCCTGAAGGACGAGTTCCTGGCCACGCTCTCGCACGAGCTGCGCACGCCGCTCAACGCCATCGTCGGCTGGACCCACATCCTGCGCGCGGGCGGCCTGGACGAGGAGCGCAGCCTCCAGGCCATCGACACCATCGCGCGCAACGCGCAGGCCCAGGCTCAGCTCATCTCCGACATCCTGGACGTCTCGCGCATCGTGGCCGGCAAGCTGCGGCTGGAGCCGGCCGCCGTCGACCTGGGCGACATCGTGCGCGCGGCCTGGGACACCATGCGCCCCGCGGCGGAGGCCAAGCGCATCCGCGTGGACCTGCTGCTCGACCCCGCCGCCGGGCCGGTGGTGGGCGACCAGGACCGCCTGCAACAGGTCGTCTGGAACGTGCTGTCCAACGCCATCAAGTTCACGCCCCGGGCCGGCCACGTGCAGGCGCGGCTCGAGCTCGTGAACTCCAGCGTGCGCCTGACGGTGCAGGACGACGGGCCCGGGATCGATCCCGACTTCCTGCCCCACGTGTTCGAGCGCTTCCGCCAGGGCGACGCGTCGAGCACGCGCCCCCACGGAGGGCTGGGGCTGGGCCTCGCCATCGTGCGCCACCTGGTGGAGCTGCACGGCGGCACCGTGGACGCCGCCAACCGCACGGACGGGACCGGGGCCATCTTCCGGCTCACGCTGCCGCGGCCCGCGCTCTTCGCGAACGACAAGGCGACCGTGCCGCTCGAGCGTCGCCTCGAGCCGGGCTCGTGGTCGGCGCCCCTGGCGGAGCTGGCCGGGACGACCGTCCTGGCCGTGGACGACGACGAGGACGCGCGCGGCCTGCTCCGCTTCGTGCTGGAGCGCTGCGGCGCGACCGTCGTGACGGCGAGCAGCGCCGACGAGGCCATGGCCCTGCTGCGCCAGCACCACCCGCACGTGCTGCTGGCGGACGTCGAGATGCCGGGCGAGGACGGGTACTCGTTCATGAGCCGCGTCCGCGCCCTGCCGCCCGAGGAGGGCGGCGACATCCCGGCGGCGGCGCTCACGGCCTCGGTGAGCGCGCAGGACCGGATGAACGCGCTCCAGTCCGGCTTCCAGTACCACGTGGCCAAGCCCGTCGCGCCCACCGAGCTGGCGGCGGTGGTGTCGGCGCTGCGCCGCCTGCGCGTGGGCTAGGCCAGGAAGTCCGGCCGCGCCGCCACGACCGCGTTGCGGCCCTTGTGCTTGGCCTCCGCCACCGCGGCCTCGGCGCAGCGGACCAGGTTCTCCGCCTTGCGCGAGTCGTCGGGGAAGCTCGCGACGCCGCCCGAGACCGTCACCGCCCCGCCCGGCTGGTGGATGCCCTCGGGGAAGCGGTGGGCCGCCACCTTCTGCCGCAGCTCCTCGGCCAGCCGCAGCGAGGTGTCCTTGGCCGAGCCGCGGAAGACGATCGCGAACTCCTCGCCGCCCCACCGGCCGACGAGGTCCTCCTCGCGCACCGCGGAGCGCAGCAGCGCGCCCAGCTGGCGCAGGACCTCGTCGCCCTTCTCGTGGCCCTGCGACTGGTTGTAGTGGCGGAACTCGTCGATGTCGAGCAGGACCACCGAGAGCGGCGCGGCCTGCCGGTGCGCCTGCTCCATGGCCTGCGTGAGGCGCTCCACGAAGAACCCGCGCGTCAGCACGCCGGTCAGGCCGTCGGACTGGTCGAAGCGGTCGGACACGCGCACGCGGTCCGCGTGGACCAGCGCGGCGGCGGCCAGCTCGCCCGCCATCGACAGCAGGCGCTTCTCCTGGCCGCGGCGGCGGCGGGGGGCGCCCACCGCGATCACCCCCAGCAGCGTGGGGCCGTTGGCGAGCGGGGTGACCACCTCCGCGCGCAGGCCCGCGAGCCCCGAGGCCTCGGTCCCGCGCGGCGCGCCGGACACGCCGCCGCTGCGTGCACCCAGGGCCCCCCGGAAGCCCGCCTCATCGGTCGTGACCAGCGTCTGCGCGACCTGACCCAGGCGCCCCTGTCCGTAGGCGACCTCCACGCCGGGCTGCGCCGTGGCCGGCAGGTTGCGCGACGCCGTGAGCACGAGCTTCCGCTCCGACGCGCGCGCGACCAGGAAGGCGCTCTGCGCGGGTGCGAGGAGCTGCTCGACCAGGTCGAGCGCGAGCGGACCGATCGTCCGCGGGCCGGAGGCGGTGAAGAGCTGGCGGATCAGCTCGGGCAGGAACTGCAGGATCTCCCGCTGCTCGTCGCTGCGGCTGCCCATCTCCTTGAGCTCGCGCTGGAGGCGGCCGGCGGCGGCGTCGGCCTCCGCGCGCTCCCGGTCGCGGGCGGTGCGCAGCTGGCGCAGCGCCCTGCGGTCGCCGCCCAGCGCGGACGAGAGGAAGTAGCCGAGCACGACGCCGACGGCGCCGGCCACCGCGGGATGGGTGAAGACGCGCAGGACCAGCTCGACGTAGTGATCCACCTGGGAGCCCCCTGGGCGTGTGGCAGAAGGATAGCGCGTCGCGGTCAGACGATCGTGGGCAGGCGCTGGCTGCGCAGCACCGTCAGGATCGCCTCGTTCCAGCCGGCCGGACCGGGCGCCGGCGCACGCTCGGCCTGCGGCAGCGCGGCCGAGAGGACGGGATCCAGCCGGCCGTCCGCGAGCGGCACCACGATGGGGCGGTCGACCGTCTGCAGCATCGTGAGGTCGTTGGCCGCGTCGCCCAGCGCGGCCGTGCGGTACAGGCGTCCCCCCGCGGCCAGGATGCCGATGAGGCGGCGCAGCGCCTCGCCCTTGTCCACGTGGCCGGTCAGGTGGTGGAAGCGCCCGCCGCGCGTGACGCGCAGCCCGCGCCGGCTGGCCTCGCGCGCGACGGCGGCCGCGGCGTCGGCACCGCCCTCGGCCATGAACGGCTCGTCGAACGAGCGGAGGAGCGCCTGCTCGGCGGCCGCGGTCGACAGGCCCGTGAGCTTCTCGAGCTCGGCCGGCGTGAGCCCCGCGAAGCCGACGACGTGCACGCCGGTGCGGGCCGAGATGTCGGCCAGCGCCTCGACCAGCACCTTCCGCGGGGTGCCCAGCGCGATCGACGTGTACGCCGCATCCGGCGCGCGATCGCCCGGCGCGCGCGGCATCTGGTGCGCGGGCACCACGATGGCTCCGCCGTTCTCGACGATGAACGGGCTGTCCAGGCCCAGCACGCGCACCAGCGACTCCATCTCGCCGCGCGTCTTGCTGCTGCACAGGACGAGGGGCACCTCCGCGCGGGCCAGGGCCGCCAGCGCGGGCCGGGCGGGCTCGTACGAGTAGGCGGCGTCGAGCAGGCAGCCGTCGAGGTCGCTGGCGACGAGGAGCGGCCGCCCCCCGTTGCCCCGTGTCATCCGCCGTTCCTGAGCCCGACCGCGTGCAGGTCGCCCTGGCCCTCCTGCACGGCCGCCATCAGGCGCACGCCCGCGTCGGGCACGCCGGCCCACACGCGCGCCCAGTTGGGCACGAGCGGCGCGCCCAGCGGGTCGTCCAGGAACTCCTCGATGGAGCTGCGCAGGGCGCGCGTGAAGACGCCGACGTTCTGCTCCTCCTGGTGGCGGTCGAAGGTCAGCCCGTTGATGGTCGACACGGCGTAGCTGTCGGCCACCGCGTCCTCCGCCTCGCGCTGGTAGGCCGCCTGCAGGCTGCGCAGCACGCCCTCGTTGAGCTCCACGCCGGCCGCGGCCAGCGTGCGGAAGAGGTGCTTCACCACGTCGCGCGCCATGCGGTGGACGCCGTTGTTCGGATCCTCGGCCGAGAGGGCCTGGTGCTTGTGGTCGTAGCGCTCCGCCAGCTCCACCTGGCACACGCGCAGCGCGGCGCGGTGGCGCAGCGCCTCGAACAGGGTCACGATCTCGAGCCCCCAGTCGCAGGGCAGCCGCATGCGCTGGGCCAGGTCGCTCTTGATCGCGAACTCGCCCGACAGCGCGTAGCGGAACGAGCTCAGGTACCGGATGTAGGGGTCGTTGCCGATCAGGCGCACGAACGCGGCCAGCAGGGGAGTGAGCAGCAGGCGCGTCACGCGCCCGTGCAGGCGGTCGGAGACCCGCGCGTAGTAGCCCTTCACGAAGTCGTAGTCGACCGTCGGGTCGAGCGTGGGCAGCACCAGCCGCGCCAGCATCTCGCGGCTGTAGTTGAGCACGTCCGCGTCCTGGAACGCGATGTACTCGACGCGCTCCTCGGCCAGCAGGTACCCGATGGCCAGCCAGCAGGCGCGTCCCTTGCCCCGCTCGCCGACGTAGAGCCCGACCGACTGCATCTCGTCCAGGAACTCCTGGATGTGCGGCGACTCGTTCCAGAGGACGACCTTGCGTCCGGGATAGCGCGCGAAGTACTCGTGGCAGCGCTGGTAGTCCTTGACCGTCGCGCGGTTGAGCGAGATGACGAGCGAGTCGAGGTAGCGCACCTGCTCCAGCTCGTCCAGGATGCCCGCCAGCGCGGGCCGGTCCATCTCGCCGGGGATCATCGGGATGACCAGCGCGACGGGATAGCGCTTGGACAGCTCGAGGACCTTCTCCTCCAGGTCGTGGATCGGCCTCTCCACCAGCCGGGGCAGAGCGGTGACGGTCCCGTATTGATGGAAGTCGCTCATGGATCCTCCGGTGAGGCACGACGACCGATACGACCCTCTGGGCTTTCGACGAGCCCCGGGCATGCGGGGACGGTTCCCTTCCCTTCCTTATGACAGCGCCCGCAGGCTGCCACAAGACGGCGGCGCAAGAAAGTGGGGGCGATCGGCCGGGATCGTCCGATTCTGAGGTTTTGATGAGATCTTCCTGACGACTGACCCCTGGCTGCTCCCTAACTTGCGTAGCATCCAGCGTTTGTCGTGAGGGAGGGACCATGGCCGTCGAAGAGAAGGTGATCCAGGGAGTGGGAGTGCGCGAGATCCGCGTCGCGGTGCCGGACGTCGGCTTCGACGAGATCGTCGCGCTGCTGCGCAAGGTGTGGACGCTGCCCAAGGGGCCCGGATTCGGCGGGTGCGACCCGTGCCGCTCCGGTCTCGATCGGCTCGTGATCGAGGACCCCGCGTTCCGGAACTTCGCGAGGTAGGGGTGCACGCTGCGTTGGCCGCGGACGAGGCGGTGACGGGCAGCCTGGCCGTGCCCAAGCTGGGGGTGGGGCTCGCGTACCAGGCCCAGCTCCAGCCGTTCATGGAGGCGAAGGGCGAGACCTTCGACTTCATCGAGGTCGTGCCCGAAGTGGTCTGGAACGACCTGGGCCCGGGGAAGGCGGCCCGCTACGTGCACGAGGCGGGGGCGCACGCGTTCCTGGACGCGCAGTCGCAGGCGCGCCCGGTCGTGCCGCACAGCATCGGGCTCTCGATCGGCAGCGCGCACCGCTTCGATCGCGAGCACCTGGACCAGATGGCCCGCTGGCAGGAGTGGCTGCGCTTCCCGTGGCACAGCGACCACCTCGCGTTCCACCTGGCGCAGGGCGAGGGCCAGGGCGAGGTGAACCTGAACCTCACCATGCCGCTGCCCCTCGACGGCGAGACGCTCGAGCTGGTCTCGGCCCGGGTGCTGGAGGTGCAGCAGCGCGTGCGCGCGCCGTTCCTCCTCGAGAACAACGTGTACTACTTCGAGCTGGCGGGGCAGGACTACGACGAGCCCACGTTCCTGAACACGCTCCACCGCCAGACGGGGTGCGGCCTCCTGCTCGACCTGCACAACCTCCACGTGAACGCGTGCAACCTGGGCTGGAACACGCACCGCTACCTGGACCGGCTGGACCTGGACGCGGTGGTCGAGATCCACGTGGCGGGGGGCATGCAGTTCGACGGCTTCTACCTGGACGCGCACAGCGGGTCCGTGCCGCGGCCGGTGTGGAGCCTGCTGGAGGCGGTCCTGCCCCGCTGCCCGAACCTGGGCGGCGTGGTGTTCGAGCTGTTCGGCACGTGGTACGGGAAGCTGGGCGAGGAGGGCCTGTTGCGGCAGCTGGGGCGCATGCGGGAGAAGTGGGCGCGCCACCAGCCGCAGCCGGAGCGGGTGGTCGCATGAGCCTGCAGGCCTTCCAGTCCGTGCTGGCCCGGCTCGTGACCGAGCCCAGCTTCCGCGACCGCGTGCGCACCGGCGAGGAGGCGGACCTCGGTACGAGCCTCACGCCGCGCGAGCAGCAGCGCCTGCGCGTGGCCGCCGGCGACCCCGGCCTGCGCGTCACGGCCACGCTCGTGGGCAGCTTCCGCCTGGGCAAGATCCTGCAGCTGCTTCCGCTCACGCGGCAGATGCTGGGGGACGCGCGGCTGGTGCAGGAGGCGCGCGCCTTCTGGCGCGAGAGCCCGCCGCGCACCTTCTACTCGCTGGAGGAGGTCATCCAGTTCTGCGACTACCTCCTGGGCACCGCCGGTCGCGGGCCGTTCGTCAAGGAAGTGGTCGCGTTCGAGCGCGCGCAGCTCGAGCTGCGGCGCGTGCGGCCAGAAGGGGAGGCGGTTCCGCCGCAGGAGGTCTTCTTCCGGCACGACCCGCGCGACCTGCTGGGGCCGCTGTCGGAGGGCCGTCCGCCACGGCAGGCCCGCCGCTGGTTCGGCCGCCTGCGTGCCACGATGAGCGCGACCGGCGAGGTCGAGTGGGCGCGCGTCGAGGACCCCCGCCTGGCCGAGCTGAACGCGGACGACCCCGAGGACGTCCTGGACGAGGCCTGACTGCGGTCGCCCGCCGCCCCCGACCTTCGTCAGGTCCGCCCGCCCAGCCATTCTCGGCGTTGACGCCGGCGGCGCGCATCCACAACCATACGCGCGTGAAGCCACGCGTGTCGGCCGTGCTCGTCCTCCTCGCCTGGCCCGCCCTCGCGGCGGCGCAGGACGAGGTGTTCCAGAGCGAGAAGAAGCTGAAGCTCTTCGCCGAAGGCCTGTTCCGGCAGGAGTGGACCACCGACCTCTTCGGCGGCGCGCCCGACCTCGACCGGCAGCGCGGGCGGCTGCTGGCCGGAGCCACGCTCACGCTGGGCGCGTTCGAGCTGGGCGCGGGCGGCGACTTCAACTACAGCAGCGACGTCAACGTGGTCGAGGGCCAGGCGATCATCCGCGACAACTACGACTCGCGGGACGCGCGCGTCGACCTCGCGTACGCGCGGCTGGACGCGGGCTGGCTGGGCCTGGCCGCGGGCCGGTTCGAGATGCCGGTCGCGTTCACGGAGATGATCTGGGACCGCGACCTGCGGCCGCAGGGCGGCGTGCTCACGCTGGCGCTGCGCGACCGCGGCGCCCTCAAGCGGCTGGCGCTCGTCGGCCTGGCCGCGCAGGGCAGCCACGTCTTCGACGACGACGACACCGAGATGGTCTCGGGCGCGCTCGACGCCGTCTTCGCCCTCGACGAGTCCTGGCGGCTCCAGCTGGTCGGCTCGTTCACCACCTTCCTGGACCCGGAGGCGCTCGAGCCGAAGATCCGCCGCCAGAACACGCGCGTGGCCGGGCAGATCGTCCGCGACTACGACGTGGTGGACGCCGTCCTGCGCGTGTCCCGGGGTGGGTCGTTCCCCGTCCAGCTGGTGGCCGACGGCTGCCTCAACACGGCGGTGGACGACCGCAACCGCGGGCTGTGGCTGGCCGCCGTGGCCGGCTCGACGCGCACGTCGCACGTGCGCCTCGAGTACGTCTTTGCGTTCGTGGACCCGGACGCGACGCTCGGGGCCTACCCGACGGACGACTTCTTCTGGACGACCGGCTGGGAGGGCCACAAGGGCGACCTGGGCGTCGGCATCGGGTCGCACGTGGCCCTTCACGCCATCGGTCAGCTCCAGCGCTTCAAGGACAGCCCGCGGCCGGAGGAGCGGGACAACTGGGTGAGGCGGCTCCGTCTCGAGGTGCGGCTCAAGAGCTAGCGCGTTACCCTGTTCCTTGATGAGGAACAGGGGCCGACTCGCGACCGCGGTGCTGATCGCCTTCGCCGTGCTGCCGGCGTGCGGGGGGGGAGGCGGGCGTTCGAGCACGGGCTCCACCGCCCTGCCGACGCCCACGCCGACGCCGTCGGTCCCCGCCTCCAGCACGCCCAGCGCGATCGACGGCATCAGCGGGGCGGTGGTCCCCGCGGCGTTCACGCCGACGGCGCCGGCCCTCTCCGCGACCGTCCAGGCCGAGGCCTCCGGCTACCTCCTCCGCGAGCAGCCGTTCGACGGCAGGCCCATCGCGCTGTGGCCCGGGTCGCTCGCCTACGTGGACGAGCTCGTCTACGACTGGGAGCTCGCCGACGGGAGCTTCCGGATGGTGCGGTGGGAGCGGCCGTTCGTGGTGACGCTGGCCGCCGACCTGGCGAACGACCCGCAGGTGGTCGCCAAGCTCAACGAGGTGATCGCCGAGATCCGGCGCGTCACCGGCGTGGCCCTCGCCATCGGGTCGAACGGGCCGGTGGTCGTGCGGATCGATCCGTCGGTCTCCGACATGGACGCCGTCGCCTCCGCCGACCTGATCCTGACCGGCGCCAACGTGACCCGGGCCGACGTCCGCTTCGCGACCCGGCAGGAGATCACGGCCGTCGGCCGCACCGACTACCGCAACACCCTGCTCCACGAGATGGGGCACGTGATGGGTCTCGGCCACTCACCCAGCAGCCGCGACGTGATGACGCCGAGCGCGGGCCCGGGCACCCGCGTGGCCGAGTACCAGCCGGACGAGGCGACCTGCCTGACGATGATGTACCTCCATCGCCGGGCCGGGAACGCGCTGCCCGACCGCGACCCCGCGCTGGGCGCCCGGGCGGTCGGCGAACGGCGCGTCCGCATCCTGGACTAGAGGTACCGCTCCTTCACGAGCGCGACGTGGTGTGCGGCGTGCCCCGCCGTCGCGAAGGCGACGGCGCGCGCGGTGAACGGGTTGCCGCTGGCGGTGCCGCGCCGGCTCCAGGCTCCGGGCGCGAGCGAGCGCACCAGCGCGAGGGTGCCGCGGCGGATGGCGAGGAACTCCTCCAGCAGGCTCGCCAGCGGACGCTCGTCCGCGAGGGCCGTGGCGGCGGCGGTGTCCTGGTCGAAGCTGGGCAGGGGCGGCTCGAAGCCGCGCGCGAACCAGAACGTGCGGAACTGGAAGACGCGCTCGGTGTCGTTCACGTGGCCCAGCGCCTCGCGGATGCTCCACTTGCCGGGCGCGTAGCGGTGGCGCGACTTCTCCTCCCCGATGGCGCCCCAGAACCCCGGCGCCTGTTCCAGCTGCTCCGCGAGCACCGCGACGACGTCGTCTCCGGGCACGCGGTCGATGTAGGTGAAGTAGTACGGCGCCGCCTCGTCCGCCGCCGGCCTCCCGACGATCTGCATGGTCCGTGGCTCCTTTGCTCGAAGGGCCCAGTCTCGCGCGGGGCGCCGCGGCGGGCAATGGCCAATGTCCCGCCGCGCGTCGGGACCACTTCGGCCGGCGATCGGACCGCGGGGAGAGCGCGCTAAGATCGGAGAATGCCGGGCTGCGACCGCCGCACGTTCCTGCAGGGCCTGGTGGGCGCGGGTGCGGCCACGCTGCTGGGCGCGCGGGATGCGCAGGCGGGGCCCACCGGCCTGGCCCGCCTCCCCGACCTCAGCCGCCACTTCGCCTTCGAGTACTACCCCTGGTACGGCGGCCCGCCCGACTACATCCATTGGGACTACCTCGACCGCCAGCCGCCGCTGGACATCGCCGCGCGCTACATGCCGCGGCTGGGACCGTACGACGTCCGGTCGCGCGAGGTGCTCGAGCAGCACGCCCGCTGGATCCGTGAGTCGGGCGTGGGCGCGGTCGCGCTGTCGTGGTGGGGGCCCGACTCGTGGCAGGACCAGCGCGTGCACCTGGTCATGGACGTCTTCAAGGACCACGACCTCAAGGTCACGTTCGGGCTGGAGCCGTACGTGGCCGACCGCGGCCGGCGCTTCGCCGACGACGTGTTCTACCTGCTGCGCGAGTATGGCGAGAAGCGCCGCTTCGACGCGTTCCTGCTGCCGTTCGACGCGGACGGGTCGCGCGGGCCGGTGTTCAAGGGCTTCCGCACGCTGGTCGAGGACACGTCAGAGGACTGCCACGGCCGCGTGTCGCCCGTCGCGGACCACACGCCCGACGACGTGTGGCGCGCGCAGCTCGACCGCATCCGCCGGACGCTGCGCGGGGACTTCGACCACGTGACGCTCCTGGCCGACTCCATCCACATCACGCGCGTCAAGGCGTCGACCTTCGACGGCATCGGGCTCTAC
>JAICEW010000205.1 GCA_025923995.1 Vicinamibacteria bacterium
CGCCCGATGCCCACCGTCCGGCGGGAGGCCCGCACGCGCACGATCGTCGTCCGGCACGGGGCGGGCTGGCAGGCGTGGGCGCTGCTGGCGGTGTGCGTGTTGATGATGGCGGTGGTGCTGATCGCGCACTGGACGCTGCGTACGCTCGACGTGCGCCACCAGGAGCAGCAGGCCGCGGTCGCGCGCATGGAGGGCAAGCTGCAGCGGCTGGACGCGAGCATGGGCTTCGACTCCAGGCGGCGGCAGATGCTGATGGGGATGCGCGACCACATCATGAAGGTGAACCCGCACATCAGCCTGGGCGACGCGTACCGCTACGCGCAGCTGGCGCTGGAGGCCAGCGAGAAGTACCCGGCGGTCGATCCGTTGCTGCTGCTCGCGATCGGCACGGTCGAGAGCCGGTACGAGACCAACGCCACCAGCACCGCGGACGCGCGCGGGCTGTACCAGATCTGGCCCTCCACCGGCCGCCTGCTGCTGCGCAGCCTGGGCTGGCAGTACGACGACGCGGCGCTCTACGACCCGGCGAAGAACACGGAGGCGGCCGCGCTCTATCTCGACATCCTGTTCACGACCTACAGCGATCCCGCGCTGGTGCTGGCCGAGTACAACGGCGGCCCCTTGAACGCCGGATACTTCCGCGCCCGCGTGCACCAGCTCTCGCCCGAGACGCGGAACTACGTGCCCCAGGTGCTGGCGCTGCACGAGCGGCTGACGAAGCAGTTCGCGCAGCCGGAGGCGCCCCAGCTCCAGCTCATGCACCTGGATGCGCACCGCGAAGGCAAGACGCTCGCGGGCCGCGTGCCCGCGGGCACGGCCGCAGCCACGCAGTCCGCTCCGGCTGCCCGCCGCTGACCCCCCCGGCTGGCCCCGTACTTGCAAGATCTCGCATGACGTGGGCCTGGGGACCGTCCGGCGAGGAGGGGGCATGTCGCCACTGGACCTGATGATCGAGCAGCGCGGGATGAGCCTGCCGGCGGGCGGGTCGACCCTGTCCGGGGAGCTGGTGGTGCCCGCCGACGCGACCGGCATCGTCCTGTTCGCGCACGGGTCCGGCAGCAGCCGGCACAGCCCACGCAACCGCCGCGTGGCCTCCGCGCTCGTCGACCGCGGGCTGGGCACGCTCCTCGTCGACCTGCTGACGCCGGAGGAGGAGGAGACAGACGACGGCAGGCGGGAGCTCCGTTTCGACATCCCCTTCCTGGCCGAGCGCCTGGTCGCGGCCGCCGACTGGGTGCTGGGCGAGCCACGCGTCGGCGACCTGGCACTGGGCTTCTTCGGCGCCAGCACCGGCGCCGCCGCCGCGCTGGTGGCGGCCGAGCGTCGCTCACGGTCCACGCGCGCGGTGGTGTCCCGCGGCGGCCGTCCCGACCTGGCCGGCTCCCGCCTCGCCGGGGTGCGCGCACCGACGCTGTTCATCGTGGGGGAGAGGGACCCGCAGGCGTTGCGCCTGAACGAGGAGGCCCGGCGCCTGATGGCGGCGGACACGCGCCTCGAGGTCGTGCCAGGCGCGACGCACCTGTTCGAGGAGCCGGGCGCGCTCGACCAGGTGGCGCAGTTGGCGGGTGAATGGTTCAAACTGCACCTGCGCTGACCCGCTCCGCGGGATGACATACTGCGGGGGTGATCACCGGACCCCTGTACCCGGCCGCCCATGCCGTCGCCCGCCGCCTGGAGGAGCACTTCCGCCGGAGCGCGGCCGACCCGCACGCGGCGCGCTGGCCCGCCGCCGACGCTGACGCCATCGAGGCTCTCGTGCGCGCGGCGTTCTGGGCCAGCCTCCAGCGCGAGGAGGGCTACCCGCCCGAGATCTCGCTGGCCCTGCTGCCGCCGGAGCGGGCCGCGCGTCCGCTGACGTTCGCCTCGCCCCTGCCGCTGGGCCCGCGCGCGCTGGCCCGCCTCGCTCCGGCCGTCCAGCGTCCAGGCATCCACCTCGGCGTGTGGAGGAGCGGCTCGGACATGGTCGTCTGGGGCACCACGCGCGCGATCCCCATCTACTGCTTCGTGGTCGAGGTGCTGGCGCCCGGGCTGCTGGTCGTGAAGCACCGCGTGCGCGAGGACTCCGCGAAGTTCCGGAACGTCGCCGTGTTCGAGGGCGAGCAGGTGAAGGTGCTGGCGCCGCAGGGCGCCGACGTGGCGCAGCACCCGGAGCTGCTCAAGTCGCTCGTGGCGCCGGAGCTGTCCGGCTCGGCCGAGGATCCCGACGACGTGATGCTGCGCCTGGCCGTCTCCATGCGCGCACACAAGCGCGGCGGCACGCTGCTGGTCGTGCCCGCGGGGGGCGACGCGTGGCGCGAGTCGATCGTGCGGCCGATCACGTACGCCGTGGAGCCGCCCTTCACCGAGCTGTCCGAGCTGGCGCGGGACGCGCCCGAGGACGACCCGGGCCATGCGGCGCTGGGCCGCGCGGTCGACGCCGTGGCCGGCCTGACGGCCGTGGACGGCGCCACGCTCCTGAACGACCGCTACGAGCTGCTCGCGTTCGGCGTCAAGATCGGCCGCCCGCAGGGACGCCCACGCGTCGAGCAGGTGGTGGTGACCGAGCCGATCGAGGGCGGGACGGCCGAGGTGGTCGCGCCCGTCCAGCTCGCCGGCACGCGGCACATCTCGGCCGCGCAGTTCGCGCAGGACCAGCCCGACAGCGTGGCGCTGGTGGCTTCCCAGGACGGGCGCTTCACGATCTTCGCCTGGTGCGCGCGCGAGGGCATGGTGCACGCGCACCGCGTCGAGTCGCTGCTCCTCTAGCCCGGCGTCAGCGCTGCCGGACGATCCGCGCGCCCCAGGGGCAGTACGTGGGGAAGTCCGAGAGGTGCGTCTCCACGTACGACGGGGTGCCGTCGCAGACCTCGATCGCGGCTTCCACCATGCGCACCTGGTCCGGGTCGAAGTGCCAGGACCAGGGTGCGTTGAACCCGCCGTCGCCGCGGAGCAGCGGCCCGGCGGGGAACGCGGTCGGACGCCCGATGTTCTGCTGCGCGAGCCGGATGGTCTCGGGGTCGCGCACCCGCATCACGAACGTCTCGCCCACGACGGACACGACGAACTCGGCCTCGACTCCGGTGGGACCCTCGGAGCAGGCCGGAACGAGGGCGGCCGCCAGCAGGACGGCCGCCGCACGGAGGACGCGCGCGCTCATCGATACAGGATACGGGAAGCGGGCCCGGGAAGCGTCAGGTCGCTTCCCGGGCCGAAGGTCCTACTGCTGCGTGATGCGCACGTCGTCGATGCCGGCCTCGACCAGGCTGGCGGTGGACGCGTCGGCCGCCTCGATCAGGATGCGGACGGTCTGGCCGGCGAAGGCGTTCAGCGAGACGCTGGTGGACGCCCACGCGCCGCTGTCGTTCTCCGTGCCGCCCAGCTCCTCGAACACGGTCGTCGTGGCCGCGCCCACGATCCGCACGCGCAGGAAGTCCGCGGTGGACGAGTTGGTGCCGTGCGCGAGGTAGTAGCTGAACGACAGCGTCAGGCTGCCAGTGGCCGGCAGCGCGATCGCGGGTGAGCGGATCGAGGTGAGGCCGCCGTCGACGTCGTTGGCGCCGGCCGACGCTCCGGCCAGACGGGCCGTCACGAGGTCGTTGACGCCGCTCACCGTCGTCCCCAGCTGCTTGGCCCCGTTGTCGGTGGTGGCCTCGGGGTCGCCGCGCTCCCACGCGCCCGTGGTCGCGGTGTCGGTGCCGCTCGGGTTCGTGGTCCAGCCCAGGCTCGTCTCGAAGGTGTCCTCGAAGACCGTGGTGACGGGCGTGCTGGTCACGGCGAACACCAGGTCGTCGTGGTCGATGTAGGAGCCCGTGGCGCACGCGGACGCGCTGCCCTGGTAGCGGAAGCGCGCGCGCACGGCCTGGAGCGCCCCGGAGGGCAGCGTGTAGGTCGCGCTCAGCGTCTGGGCCCCGGCCGCGGCCGGCGTGAGGCTGGTAAGGAAGGTCCAGGCGGGGCTGTTGGCGTTGGCGGCGAAGTAGAGGTCGAGCGTGTCCTGGGACGGCGTCGTCCAGGCCCACACCGTGGCGTCGATGCGCACCTGCTTGCCGGGCGCGAAGCTCGTCCCGTCCACCGTGGACACCCTGATGCGGTCGTTCGACTCGTCCGAGTGGAACGTGCCCGACGTGCCGTCGGCGCACGAGTCGTTGATGGTGTTGGGCTGGCTCGGCTCGGGGCCCACGGCCCCGCGGCCCAGCAGGAGCGACGGGCCGGAATCGCACGAGGCGCCGACGGTCGTGCACTTCGGGACCTGCAGGACGCTGTCCCAGACCGCCTGGCCGCCCGGGGCCGCGGACGCCACGACCGTCACCTGGTCGGTCGCGGTGGCCGCGCCGTCGCTGACGGCGAGCTGGAGCACGTAGGTCGCCGCGCTCGAGGCCGTGAAGCCGGCCGTCGCCTGGTTCGCGTTGTTGATGGTGACCGAGGGGCCCGAGACCTGCGTCCAGGCGAAGCTGAGCGGGCTGGGCCCGCCGTCGGGATCGCTGCCGCTGCCCGCGAGGGTCACCGCGCTGCCCACCGTCACGTTCTGGTCGGGCCCCGCGTTCGCGGTGGGCGGCAGGTTGCCGCCGCCGCCAGGCGTGATCGAGAAGTTGGCGTTGCCGATGTCGAAGAAGATGTTGCCGACCGCCTCCACCTTGATGCGCGCGGTGCTGGTCGTGCCGGCCGGCACCACGACCGACTGCGAGCCGTCGTTGGGCGTGCTGGCCACCAGCACCGTGGGGAAGCTGTTGCCGCCGTTCGTCGAGAGCAGGATGCGGACGTTGGCCGCGCTGACCGGCGCGGCCGCGGTGTTCGCGACGTTCCAGGTCACGGTCTGCGTCGAGTTCTCCGGCCAGCTCACGGCCGTGTTGGGGGCCGTCACCACGAAGGGCCCCGCGTCCGCCCGCGACGTGACGGTCGTGATGTCGGTCGCGAACCCGCCGCCGCCCGACCGGTTGTCGCGGGCCGTGACGCGGAACGTCATCGTGCGCGTCGTGGTCGGCAGCGACTCGCCGAAGCTGGCGGTGTTCGAGAGGATGTCCGACAGCTTCGGGAACGTGCGCGAGGGCGACGTCGTGGGGTTGAAGGAGCGGAAGATGGGCCGGTTGCCGTTGTCCGTGTTGGGTGGCGAGGCCGCGCCCAGGTCGTACTGCTCCCAGGTGTAGGTCAGTGCGTCGCCGTTGGGGTCGCTCGCGGTCGCGGTCAGGGTGAACGGCGTGCCGCTGGGGATCGTGAACGCGGCGCCCGCGTCGACCGTGGGCACGGAGTTGCCGGTCGCGCTCGCCTGGTCGCAGCTCGCACCGCCCGCGGCCAGGAACGCCGAGATCTCGAGCAGGCTCTTGCTGTGGAAATAGTCGTCGCTGTGCGGCTGCAGGTCCTCCGCGCCGCAGATGCCCGCGTACGGCATGATCGTGGACCCGCTGCCCGGCTCGTAGGCGGCGCTGGCCGCGCGGTTGCCGTTGCAGGAGCCGGTGGTGCCGTTGAAGGTGTGGTTGCCGCCGAACTGGTGGCCCATCTCGTGGGCCACGTAGTCGATGTCGAACCCGTCGCCGACCGGCTGGCTCTGGCCGGTCACGCCGCGCGCCTTGTTGCTCGCGCTGCAGACGACGCCCAGCCCCGCCACGCCGCCGCCGCCCGTGCTGAAGACGTGGCCGATGTCGTAGTTGGCCGACCCGATCACGTTCGTGAGGTTCGTCTGGTTCTGGCCCAGCATGGTGCTGCCGTTGCTGTTGGTGTACGGGTCGGTGCTGGCGTTCGTGTAGACCACGGACGAGTTGTTCGCCACGAGGACCATCCGCACGGCCAGGTCGCGCTCGTACACGCCGTTGACGCGGTTCATGGTGGTGGTGATCGCGGCCATGCCGGCCGCCACCGTGCCGCCGTGGAAGGTCGTGTACTCGCCGGTCGCCGCCAGCGCCAGCCGGTAGACCTGGAGGGTGCTGCCCGGGGCGTCCGTCCCGGTCGGGTTGCCGCGGGGCTCGGGGGCGATGCGCTCGCCCGACACGCCGCAGCGGAAGTCCGGCTTCACGCGGCGCTCGTAGTCCTTCTTGTAGTAGGCGACGTAGTGCGCGGTGTCGCCCTGGCTGCGGGGGTCGATGAACAGCGTGCTGCCCGCGCGCAGGACCATCGCGTGCAGGCCGTTCGGCGTCCAGTCGAAGCGCAGCGTGGCCGCGGGATCGTCGAGCCCCTGGCCGCGGAAGGTGCGCAGCTCCGGGAACTCGGCGGCCAGCGCGTCCTCCATGATCGGCGAGTCCTCGATGCGGAAGCGCGCGAACCCGCCCTCGGGGAGCGGAAGGCTCAGCACGACCGTGCGCGCGCGGGCGTCGTCCGTGAGCTCGCGCGGCGCGGCCTCGACGAGCGCCAGGAACGCGGGCTCGTCGAGGCGCAACGTGCGATAGCGTCCCGGCGCCAGGACGCGGTAGTCGTCGGGCGCCTCGAGGGACGACTCGTCCACGTCTTGCCAGAGCGCGCCGGCCGCCCGGTCCGGTGGCGCCGCCGGACGGGCGAGCACCGGGGTCGCGAGGCCCGTGAGCAGGGCCAGCGCGAGGCCAAGCCTGCCAGCGGGGGAGGGATTCCTTCTGGACATGGTCGGTCTCCGTTCGTTGACGAAACGGTTGACGGCTTCGAGGCCCCGGCGGACGCGGGCGTTCCGCGGTTGCTCGGGGGGCGATGGGTTCCTGGTGTGATGCTGGGCGGCAACGCTAGCGCTTCCGCCCGCGAGGCGTCAATCGGCCGGCCGGTCGGTCGGCTTTTTGTGCGCGTCGCCTTGACCCGCTTCCCGGCCGGCCGGATGGTGGGATGACGACGCACATCCGGCGGGGAGCAGACCGCAGCGACGCGAGCATCGCTGTCTTCGAGGCCGACTCAGCCGCGAGTCGTACGTCGGCGCCGCGGGCGCGCCCCGCGCCGTGGTGCCGCTCATCACGCGATGCCGTATCCGTTCGGAGGTACCCACATGACCCTCAGATTCCCGACGCGGGCCGTGCTCTCCCTCTGCCTCGCCTTCGTGCTCGGCGCGGGCGTGGCCGCCGCGCAGACCGAGCCGAAGCCCGGCCGACAGCCCGCCGGCACGGTCCCGGATCTCGGCGAGCAGACCCGGCTCTTCGGGCTGCTCGAGCTGCAGCGCATCATCCGCGGCTTCCAGATCTCGCCGGTCGACCTCGACCTGCAAGGCACGAACCCCGCCCTGGTCGGCCTGGGCAGCTACATCGTGAACGCCCAGGGCGGCTGCAACGACTGCCACACGAACCCTCCGTTCGCCGAGGGAGGCAACCCGCACCTGGGCCAGCCCAAGCAGATCAACGTGGACGGCTACCTCGCGGGGGGCATGACCTTCGGCCCCGTCATCGTCAGCCGCAACCTCACCCCGGACGAGAACGGGAAGCCGGCGGGGCTCACCTTCGCGGAGTTCCGGCTGGTGATGCGCACCGGCAAGGACCTGAAGAACCTGCCTCCGCACATCCCGTCGCAGCAGAACGACCTGCTGCAGGTCATGCCCTGGCCCGTGTACGGCTCGATGCTGGACCACGACCTGCGCGCGGTCTACGAGTTCCTCCGCGCGATCCCGCCGATCGAGACGGGCTCGACCCAGCCGTCCCGCTAGGACCGTCGAACGGGGCGTGCCCGCGTCGGGCACGCCCCGTTTCAGCGCCGGCCCGCGAGGCGCCAGAACGTCTTCTCGTCGAGCAGCGTGATGCGGTGCCCCAGCCCGCGCAGCCGCTTGATCTCGAGCAGCTTGCGGCCGCCGTCGCGCCCCGCCGCCTGCAGCGGGTTGGGCCGCCCGCGCACCACGACGTTGGTGCGGGCGGAAGGGCTGCCGTGGACCTTGGCTCCCGCGCGCTTCGCGGCCGCGACCGCCTCGCGGCGCTTGCGCGTGAGGATGCCGGTGAACGCGACGTGCGCGCCCTTGAGGCTGCGCAGCGCGCCCGTGCGGAGCTGCGCCGGCGGGTTGCGCAGCGCCTCGATCAGCTCGTCGGCGGTCTGGTAGCGCTTCCGGCGCTCGCCCAGGCAGCGGTAGACGATCTCCTTCAGGTGATCGCTGCAGGGCAGGCCTCGGATCTCCGCGGTCCGCACGCGGACGCTCGCATCGCCCTTCACCAGCATCCCCAGCAGCTGGCCGACCTGGTAGACGTCGTCGCGCGCCTGCCACTTGGGCACCGTGCCCTCCAGGATGTCGCTGGGCGCGTTCAAGGGGTTGAGCGTGCTGGCGCTCGCGCCGCGCTGGTCGCTCTGCTGCCGGACGAGGCCGAAGTCGCCGAGCTTGAGCCGCCGGCCTTCGCAGACGAAGACGTTGAGCGGCGTGAGGTCCCGATGGAGGAGCTGGCCGCGGTGCAGCTTGCCGAGCACCTCCAGGATGGCGGCGATCTCGCGCCGCGCCGTCTTCTCGGGCCAGCCCTTCGAGTGGCGGTGCAGGAACGCGCGCAGGTCGCCCAGGCTCGCGTACTCGAGCGCCAGGCAGTACACCAGCCCGTCGGGCAAGGCCAGCGGGAACGCGTCGTAGACGCGGATGGCGCGCTCCTGGCCCTCCAGCACCTGGCCGAAGTACGCCTCGCGCAGCCAGCCATCGATGCGGCGGCTGGCCTTGATGCACACCACGTCCGGCACCGTGGGCGACCGTCCCACCCGGCGCGCCAGGTAGACCTGGCCAAAGCCGCCCTCGCCGACGAGGCGCTCCACGCGGTACCGCAGGTACGTCTCCGGGCTGGTGACCACCTGGTCGGGCGCCAGCAGGCGCCCGGGCCGCGGGCGCAGCGGGCCGGATCGCGTGATCGCGGTGGAGAGACCCTTCGTCGACTGGGGCATGAGCTGCGATTGAACCAACTCGGCCGGGGACCCGCAAGGGGATACGAGCGTCGCGGGTCGGTGTTCCCTGCCCTGGCCCGGCCCGCCATGTGGTAAGGTGCGCCGCAAAGGACGCAATCGGCCCCTATCGGTTCGTGGTTGGCTCCTCACCCCTCAAGGAGGCGGCGATGACACGAGTGGCTGTCGCGGTCTTGACCTTCCTGGCGTGCGCGGCCCCGCTGCGGGCCGGCGATCCGCACATGATCGCGGTGGACAGCAACCGCAGCCTCTACGAGATCGACATCACGACGGGCGCCAAGACCCAGTTCGGGACGGTGAGCGCCAACGCGGGCACGACCGCTGGCCTGGCGATCGGCGCCGGCAACACCGTGTACCTCACGTCGACAGGCAACGACTCGCTCTACACGCTCGACCTGGCCACCGGCAACGCGACGCTGGTCGGCGCCTACGGCGACCCGGCGGTCGTCATGCACGGGATCGAGTACGTGCCGACGACGGACACGCTCTACGGCGCGTCGTCCCACAACGCGGGGCTCTACGTCATCGACAAGACGACGGGCGCGGCCACGCTGGTCGGCGTCACCGGGCTCGCCTCGTTCACCAACCTGGGCTGGAACTCGAGCACCGGCGTCATGTACGCGACGAACTCCGGCGCGGACAGCCTCTACACCGTCAACCTCGCCACCGGCGGCGCCACGCTGGTGGGCGCGCTCACCGGGCCCACCAACCCCAACGGGCTCGCCTACCACTTCGGCAACGGGAACCTCTACCTGGTGGACAACACGACGGACACGCTCTACACGATCGACATGGCCACCGGCGCGGCCACGCCCATCGGCTCCACCGGCACGGGCAACTTGCTCGGGCTCGCGTACCTGGAGGGGCCGATCCCGGTGGAGCTGGTGGGCTTCACGGTCGAGTAGCGCCGGCTTCGCGGGACAGGAATCCGCCCAGGTCGGCGGCGACGACCGTCGGGATCCCGGGGCGGCCGTCTACGCGGTTCGAGGCGCCGGCGGCTGTCGGGCCGCACGCTCCTCGACCACGATCGCCGGCAGCTCGACCCGGAAGGTCGCTCCGGCGCCCTTGCCCGCGCTGCCGGCGGTGATCGCTCCTCCGTGCGCCTCCACCAGGTGGCGCGAGATCGCGAGCCCGAGGCCCAGGCCGCTGTGCGTGCGGCTCGTCGTCCGATCCGCCTGCGTGAACCGCTGGAAGACGTGCGGGAGGAACTCGGGCGCGATGCCCTCTCCCGTGTCGCTGACCGAGATCTCGACCTGCGCGTCCCGGTGCTGCAGCCCGACCTGCACGCGACCGCCCCTCGGCGTGAACTTCACGGCGTTCGAGAGCAGGTTCCAGACGACCTGTTGCAGCCTCTGGGCATCGCCGGCGACGGGCACATCCCCCTCGTCGAGCAGGAGCTGCAGGTCGACGCCCTTGGCCGCCGCGGCCGGGGCGACCGTCTCGACCGCGTCTGCGATGACCTTCCGCAGGTCGAGCCGACGGACGTCCAGCCGCAGCTTGCCCGTGATGATGCGCGAGACGTCGAGCACGTCGCTGACCAGCTGCTCCTGCAGCCGTGCGTTCCGCTCGATCGTCTCGAGCACGGCCGGCAGGCGCTCGGCGTCGACCATCCCTTCGCGCAGCATCTGGGTGTACCCGAGGACGGCGTTGAGGGGCGTGCGGAGCTCGTGGGACAAGGTCGCCAGGAACTCGTCCTTCAGGTGGTTCGCGTGCTCCGCCTCCTCCTTGGCCTTGGACAGGGCCGTCACGTCGTGGGCGACGACCACGATGGCCTCGACCCGGCCCGCATCGTCGAAGGTCGGCTGGTACATGAAGTCGAAGTAGGCGTCCTCGGGCTCGCCGTGCGGTCCGCGGTTGAGGACCACGTGGCGGGAGCGCCCGACGACGGGCTCGCCCGTGGCGCGCACGCCGTCCAGCAGCTCGTGGATGCCCTGGCCCTGGAGCTCGGGCAGCGCCTCCCGAACGGTCCTGCCCATCACGTCCCGCCCGCCGACGACCTCGAGGAAGTGCGCGTTGGTCAGCTCGAAGAGATCATCCGGCCCGCGCAGGATCGCGATGGCGACCGGCGCGTGGTTGAGCAGGTCGACGATGCGCCGCGTCTGCTCCCGCTCGATCGCCCGCGCCCGCGCCTTGATGAGCTGCGCGTCGACGCGCGCCACGAGGTCGCGGGCGGTGAACGGCTTCACCAGGTAGTCGTCGGCGCCGGCCGCGAGGCCTTCGAGCCGCGCCTCCTCGCCGGCTCGGGCCGACAGCAGGATGACCGGGATCGTCCGCAGGTCGGCGTCGGAACGAAGCTCGTGGAGCAGTCCGAGGCCGTCGAGCTCCGGCATCATGATGTCGGACACGATGACGTCGGGACGCCGCTCCCGCGCCGCGCGCAGCGCCTCGCGGCCGCTGCGGACGGTCGCAACCGCCCAGCGATCGGACAGCAGCCGCCGCGCATACTCGGCCATGTCGGCGTTGTCGTCGGCGAGCAGGACGCGACCGGTCGTCTCGACCTGGGGGGCGGGCAGGGTGGAGGCCGGACCCCGGTCGTCCGGGCGCAGCCAGCCCAGGGCCTCCTCGACGTAGGCCCTCCCGTCCGATGGCCGGGTACCCTCGTCGCCGGAGACGACCTGCTCCGGCGGCAGGTGCGCCGCCCCGAACGGGATCGAGAGGGTGAAGGTCGTGCCGTGGCCGACCTGGCTCTCCACGGCGATGTCGCCGCCGTGCAGCTTGACCAGCTCGCTGACGAGCGCGAGGCCGATGCCCGAGCCCTCGTGGCTGCGCCCCCTCGTCGCCTCGACCCG
>JAICEW010000206.1 GCA_025923995.1 Vicinamibacteria bacterium
GAGCTGACGATCACGCTGTTCGTCTTGGTGGGGTCGAAGCTCGGCGTCGGCGCGTTGCCCGGCACCAGGAACGCGAGCTCGAGGAAGTTCCGGCCGTTGAGGGGCAGCGTCTCGATCGACGCCCGGTCGATCACGCCGTCTACGGTCGACATCCCTGCGGTTGCGAGGGGCGTCTCGGCGACCGCTTCCACGGTCTCCGTGACCCCGCCCAGCGCCAACGCGACGTCGAGGCGGTACGTCTGGCCGACGACGACCGTCAGGCCGCGCCGCGTGGCGGACGCGAACCCGGAGGCCTCGGCCGCGACGGAATAGGTCCCTGGCGGCAGCTCCGCCACCGTGAACGCGCCGCCCGAGTCGGTCGTCGTCTCGCGTCGCAGGTCGCGGCCCTCGTCCTGGACGCGCACGCGCGCGCCCGCGATGGGCTGGCGCTGCGGGTCGAGCACACGGCCCTGCAGCGTAGCGGCGGCGACGGGGGACGCGCCGGCCAGCGCGGCCGTCAGCGTCGCGAGCGCGAGCGCACGGATCGGTCGGAGTCGGGGCACCATTCCTCCTTCAGGGAATCGGGTCGAGGGAATCGGGCGCAGGAAAGCAACTCGCGTGCCGCAGACGCGCGTACGCGAACGAATCGGCGCATCTGCCGATGCGGCTTCGAGTTCGAGCGCTCGCCTCGCGACGGGAACGTCGCCGGCCGTGGCCGCGGATCCTAGGAACTACGCGTCGTGTGCCCGCGCGCCCTTAATCCCTGGCGCGGCCGTCCTCGCCCACGGGGATGGGCGCTTCCTGGATGTGCTCGGGGATGAAACGGCGATCGACCAGGTCGCGGACGTCGAGGCGTCGCTCCAGGATGCCCGCCTCGAGCCCCATGTCGGCGATCTGCTGCATCTCCTCGTCGTTGGGCGTCAGCATGCGGTAGCTGACGCGGTCGGGCGGCTGCGTGAGCACGTAGCGCACGAGCTTCTCGTCCTGCCGGAAGTACGGTGCGACGACGCCGGCGGCCGCGACGCGGTGGCGCTCCGCCCACTCGCCGCTCTCCGCGATGCCGCGCACGAGGTCCCTGACGACCGCGGGACGCGTCTCGATCAGCTTCTCGGTGACGACCAGCACGCAGGAGATGAAGCGCGGCCAGATGTCCTTGGCGTGGTAGAGCACGCGCCCGGTCCCGTCCAGCTCCGCGCGGGCCGCGTGGGGCTCGCCGATGAAGTACGCGTCGATCGCCTTCGTGGCCAGGGCCCCCGGCATGTCGGGCGGCGGCATCTCGACGAAGTCGATCTTCGCGGCGTCGACGCCCTGGTCCTTCATGAGCTTGCGGATGACCAGGTTCTGGTTGCTGTACTTGCTGGGGATCGCGATGCGCCGGCCCTCCAGGTCCTTCAGGCTCTTCGCGGGCAGGTCCGGCCGCACCATGACCGTCGAGCCGTCGCGATGGCCCAGGTAGGCGATCTTCACCTTGACCCCCTGCTCGCGCAGCTTCATGGCGAGCGGCGCGATCATGAAGGTCGCGTCCAGCCGTCCGCTCTTCAGGGTCTCGACGACCGTCGGGAAGTCCGTGAAGCGCTGCGACTCGAAGCGGGTCGCCGTGCTGGTGCGCGTCGCGTAGTCCGTGACGGGGCACGTGAGGTGGCACGTGACGGGCAGGAAGCCGACCGCGAGCGTCTCGCGCTCCGCCGCGGGCGGCGGCGCGCCCCGCCAGGGCTTCGCGCGCAGGAGGGCCAGCGCGGCCACCGCCAGCACGGCGCCCACGACCCAGCGGAAGAGGGGGGACTTCGTCATGGGACCTCCACGGGGGCGAGGGCCGGCGCCTCGCGATCGCTCTCGAGGCCGAGCAGGGTCAGGATGTGGTGCACCGCGCGCACCACGTCGGGATCGGTGGCGGCGCGCGGGCGTGGCGCCTGCAGGCGCACCTCGTCGCGGATGCGCGCCGGACGCTCGGACAGCACGAGCACGCGGTCCGCGAGCTGCGCGGCCTCCTCGATGTCGTGCGTCACCAGCACGACCGTGCGGGGCTGCTCCGTGAGCAGCCGGGCCAGCTCCGCGCGCATGCGCAGGCGCGCCAGGTAGTCGAGCGACGAGAACGGCTCGTCCATCAGCAGCAGCCCGGTGTCCCCCGCCAGCGCCCGCGCCAGCTCCGCACGCTGGCGCATGCCGCCGGAGAGCTGATGCGGATAGTGCCCGGCGAACGGCGCCAGGTCCACGAGCGCCAGGAACTCCGCCTCGCGCCGTGCGCGCTCGGCCTCGTCGGCCACGTGGCGCAGGCCCAGGCGGACGTTCTCCGCGACCGTGCGCCAGGGGAACAGGCCGTCCTGCTGGAAGACCATGCGCACGCGCGACGCGCGCTCCACCCTGCCGCCGCTGGGCGCGAGCCAGCCCGACGCCAGGTTCAGGATCGTGGTCTTGCCGCAGCCCGACGGGCCGACGAGCGCCACGAACTCGCCCGCGTGCACCTCCAGGTCCACGTCGCGCAGCACCTCGAGCGACCCGAACCCGGCCCGCACGCGCTCGAAGCGCAGCAGGGGCGCGCTCACCGCTCGTACCCCCAGCGCACGCTCGGGATGCGCGTCAGTCCCATGAGCAGCAGGTCGAGCGCGACGCCGATGACGCCGATCACCACCATGTTCGCCGCCAGCAGGTCGATGCGCAGCCCGTTGCGCGCGTCCCAGACCGCGAAGCCCAGCCCGTCGCGGCCCGCGATCATCTCGGCCGCGACCACCACCAGCCAGCTCAGGCCCGCGGTCACGCGCAGGGTCGTGATCACCTGCGGCGCGATCGCCGGCAGCGTGACCTGCCACAGCCGCTCGCTGCCCTGCAGGCCCAGGTCGCGCGCGACGCGGAAGTACACGCTGGGGATGCTGGCCACCGCCGCGCCCGTCGAGAGCACGACCGGGAAGAAGGCGGCCATGAAGATGAGGAAGATCGCGGGCGGGTCGCCGATGCCGAGCCACAGGATCGCGAACGGGATCCAGGCCAGCGGCGAGAGGCTGCGGAAGAAGTTCACGAGCGGGAGGAAGGCCTCGCGCGCCCAGCGGGAGCGCCCGACCGCGAGCCCCGCCGGCACGCCCAGGGCCACGGCCAGCAGGAACCCCGTCAGCACCCGGAAGAGCGACGCCACGACGTCGTCCCACAGCCGGCCGCTCCGCAGCTCGATGCCCAGCCCCCGCGCCACCGCCAGCGGCGTCGGGAAGAGCGACTCCGGGAAGAGGCGCAGCGAGGCCACGATCGCCCACACCGCGACCAGCGCCGCGGGACCGACGAGGCCGAGCCAAGCGCCGCGAAGGGCGCGCGCGGGCACGGGGGGCCCCTCAGATCCTATGGCTCGGCTCCATCGGGCGCGTGGATCCCATGAGGGCCTCGGCGTCAGCGGCCGCGCGCGAGGATGCGCTTCTGGTTGGCGAGGATCTTCGCCTGGTTGGCCTCGATGCGCTTCTGGTTGGCCAGGATCCTGTCCAGCTTCTTCTGGTTGCCGGCGATCACCTTCTGGTTGGCGAGGATGGCGGACTGGTTCTTCAGGATGGCTTTCTGGTTCTCGGCGGTCGCGTTGGCCACTGACTTCCTCCTTGGATGCGTGGACTCAAGCAGCTTTCGTGCCGGATGCCCTCGCGCGGCGGTCGCGCAGGATCTCGACCAGGTTGGCGGCGGGGCCCACGGCGAAAAGGGCGTAGTACGGCGCGTGGACGAACTCGAGCAGGCGCAGTCCCGCCTCGACGGCGGCGACCAGGAAGGCGACCAGGCACTGCGCGCGCTTGTCGCGCACCGTCGTCTTGGGGTCGGTGATCATGAAGAAGATGTAGAGCTGGTACATGGGGCCGGTGATGGGCGCCACCTCGGCCGGCCACGGATGACCCGTGACGGCCGCCCGCAGGAGCGAGAAGGCGAGGAACGACAGCACGTACGTGAGCGTGATGTGGAACCGGCCCAGGCGGTGGATGATCACCGACCCGAACAGCCACACCACCGCCATCGGCAGCAGGTTGTTGCCCCACTGCACCGAGAGGCCCGCCACCACGTGCGAGGCCAGCACCAGCATGGCCACGATGCCGAAGTTCGAGGGGTTCCACAGGTGCCGCCCGTCCACGCGCAGGACGTACTTGGACGTGATGGAGATCGCGGCGCACAGCGCGTAGGGCCAGAACTCCGGCGAGCGGATCAGCATGCCGATGCTGATGCCGGAGATGTACGAGCTGGCCAGGTGCGGCCACTTCCCGAACAGCAGCCGGCCCAGCACCACCTCGACCAGGATCGCGGTCGCGATGGCCAGGAAGGTGCGGGACCAGCTCTCCAGGAAGCCGAACGAGACCTGGCCGATCACCAGCACCAGCGTGACCAGGATGGGCGCCAGGTAGCGGTTGTCCAGGCGGAAGGACGGGCGGGGCGCGGGGACCGCGGGGGTCGTCATGCCGGCTCCTTCACCGCGTGGACCTGGTTCACCGCGGGCGCCGGGATCTCCTGCGTGCGTCCGGACGGCCAGCGCACGACCGCCTTCTCGACCGCGGCCGCCGCTCCGAGCCCGAAGTGCAGCCGCCGCTGGCCCTGCGCGCAGAACCCCGATCCGCCCGAGACCGCCTGCACCTGCCGTCCGCCGCTCCAGTGGAGCGTCACCTGCGCGCCGATCGCGCTGCGGTTCGAGCATCCGGACAGCCCCCCGTCGCCGCGGCAGCCGCCCTCCAGCTCGAAGTCGATCCAGTTGCGCCCGGCCGCCGGCTGGTTGCGGTACAGGAGCAGCGGCCCGCGCTGGTTCGCGACCACGACGTCGAGCGCGCCCCGGTTGCCCAGGTCCGCGAGCGCGACGGCGCGGCCGTCGTGCCGGTCGGTCGCCCCCACCAGCTGCGCGACGTCCAGGAAGTGCCCCGCGCCGTCGTTGAGCCAGACCCGCTTCTGCTGGTAGCCGCCCAGGCTGCGCTCGCCCATGGGCGGCCAGTTCTTCGCGTCCTCGATCACCAGCCGGTGGCCGCCCGCGATCTTCGAGTAGTCGTACCAGTAGCTCTCCTCCCGCGACGCGCTCACGTAGCCGTTCACGAGGTAGAGGTCCTGGTGGCCGTCGTTGTTGAGGTCGCCGAACTGCGCGCCGAAGCTCCAGCCGCCCAGGTCGATCCCCATGGCGGTCGCCATGTTCTCGAAGTACGGCACGCCGTCCTTGTCCTCGACGGGCACCCAGAGGTTGTTCCCCTGGAGCAGGATGCCTTCCTCCGAGATGTTCGAGACGTAGACCGCGAAGCGCCCGCGGTTGAGCACGTCGCCGACCGAGGCGTTCATGCCGCTCTTGGGCGCGAAGCCGACGCCCGTCTCGCGGCCGGCCTCGCGGAAGCGGCCCCCGTCGTTCAGGAACAGCTCGGACACGCCGTAGTCGTTCGCGATGAAGAGGTCAGGGCCTCCGTCCTCCCGGAAATCGGCCGCCACCGCCGCCAGCGCCCACCGGCGCGACTGGAGGCCGACCTTCTCGGCCACCTCCTCGAAGCGGCCGCCGCCCAGGTTGCGCAAGAGGTACTTGCGGCCGCCGTTCTTCGCGTACTCGAAGCTCTCCGGCATCATCTTCGTGTCGGCCAGCTTCCAGAGGTTGACCTTCTCCGAGTAGTAGCCGCCCAGGAACAGGTCGAGCCGGCCGTCGCGGTCGAAGTCCAGCCACACCGCGGTGTTCACGTTCGCCCACGCGGGCAGCGCCGCGTCGTCCGAGACGCGCCGGAACGAGCGCCCGCCCTCGTTGTGGAACAGTTCCTGGCGGCCCCAGCGGTAGAGAGCCACGTCCTCGAACCCGTCGTTGTCGTAGTCGCCCCAGACCGAGCCCATCGACACGCCGGCCTCGGCGGCGTTGACGTCGGCCAGGCCCACGCGCTCCGCGACGTCCTCGAAGGTGCCGTCGCCGCGGGCGCGGTAGAGGCGGTTCTTCGAGCCCTCGCGGCTGCTGGTGACGTACAGGTCCGCGTGGCCGTCGCGGTCGAAGTCGACGACCGACACCGCGGCGCCCATCGAGCTGACCTGCGGCATGATGTGCGCGAGCTTCGGGTCCAGCGTCGGCGCCTCGTGGACGTGGTCGATTCCCGCCGCGCGGGCGGACTCGGTCAGCCGGAAGCCGTAGCGGGCGAGGGGGTCAGGGCCGGCCGCGGTCTCCTGGGGCCGGTGCAGCCGCCGCAGCACCAGCGGCGTCGCCAGCATGGCCAGGAACAGCACCGTCAGGAGGGGACGCAGCAGCTTCTTCATGCGGCAGGGTCACCGGCGGAGGGCCGAGCGCACGCGCTCCGGAGAGACATACCGCGTATGGTACTCCGCGAAATCGCGCGGGTGCTGCCGGTAGACGGGGTCGTCCTCGAGGGCTCCGGGCGCCGTGTCGTAGCGCCCGCTCGCGTGCGTGGGCAGGGGCAGCACGGTGCGCGAGAACGTCGTGTTGAAGTCGCCGTCCTTCACCCAGCCGTCCCCCATCAGCACGAAGTCGCGCGCGAGCCCCGCGGCCGGCGCGGGCGCCTCCGGGAAGCGCAGCCGGATCTCGTCCCCCGCGTTCATGATCACGTAGCGGTCGTCGACGCTCGCCAGCAGCTCGCGCACGTCGCCGAAGCGCGTGTGGTACCCCTCGAGGTCGAGCCAGCGCTCCGCGGTGCCTTCCAGCTCGTAGCGCGGCCGCTCGGGCGACGACGCGTCCGCCTGCACCGCGACGTTGAACCCGCGGTACAGCAGCTCCGCGCTGCTGGCCTCGATGCGCCTGGGAGCGACCGTGACGTCGGGTCGGCCCACGGCCCAGGCGATGCGGTCCCAGAAGATCTCGAGGTTGGTGGCCAGCCGCAACCGGCGCGGTCCGCTCGCGGGCAGCAGGCCGGAGAGTTCGAGCACGACCGTCTTGTCCTTCCCGCTCGGGAAGCCCAGGCCGTCCCTGACCTTCTTGAAGCGCCCGCTCGCGTCGGCGACGTGCAGCGACAGACCGCGCGGGGGCGCGTGCCTGCCCTGGCCGATCGCGACGTTCACCGAGCTGTCCGTCGGGTGCACCCAGCCCTGCGCCAGCAGGTACAGCGCGCCCTCCCGGGGCGCGTCCTCGGGCAGCTCCAGCTCGACGTGATGGTCGCGCGTGATGCCCTGGTACGCGCCGCGGCCCGCGAAGTCGAGATGGCGGCCGTCGCGCGCGCGCACCACGTCCAGGACGTCGCGTCCGGCGTCGTCGCGAGCGGCGGCCACGTCGCGGACGGGGCCCGTCACGATCACGCCCAGCGCGGGCGGCGGGATCGCGAACCGCTCGTCCACGAACACCTCGGTGTCCGGGGGGTGGTCGACGACCAGGAGCGAAAGCAGGTCGAAGAAGTGCGTCTCCCACAGCTCCGCCGTCACGCGCAGGTCGTAGGCGCCGTCGCGTGGGACCATCTGGTCGCCCCGCACCTTCACCCAGTCCTCGGTCATCAGCACGTCCGCGGTCGTCTGCGCGTTGATGCGCAGGCCCAGGGGCGACCGCCAGATGAGGTCGGTCACGAAGCCCATCTCGCGGCCGTTCCACGCGAACAGCCAGGGGCAGGAGCCCTTGAGCCGCTGGGTCGCGTTGAGCGTCGCCCCGGACGCGGTGTTGAACTCGGACTGCAGGATCCCGTTGGGCCAGGTGATGCGCACGACCTCGGCCTGCTTCGCCTCGCCCAGGCCGAAGTGCACCGACGGCGCGTCGATCCGCTGGCGTTGCAGGTGCAGGCCGGTCCGCAGCTCCACTTCCCCGCCGATGCCGAACGAGTTGATGCGCTGGTCGCCGGTCGCGGCCGCCGAGAGCGGGCGCACCGTCTGCCAGCCGTAGGACTTGGAGCCGGTGCTGCGCGCGACATGCGCGCGCCCCTCCTGCGAAAGGCCGACGAGGTCGAGGCGGCCGTCCCCATCCATGTCCGCCGCCACCTGCGCCCGGATGCCGCCCAGCTCGATCGCGGGGACGTCGAATGCGCCCGATGCGCCCGCGAGCAGCACGACGGACGTCGCGGCGCCGGTCACGACCAGGTCGGCCGCGGCGTTGTTGTCGAGGTCGGCGGCGAGGAGCCGTGCGGAACCGAGCGCGATGTCGGCCGGCGCCTTCGACGGCCGCGCCAGCAGGCTCGTCTCCCAGCGTCGCCGGTCCGGGCCCAGGCCCACGCGCGTGACGGTTCCGTCGGCAGCGAGGCACGCGACGTCGAACGGCGACGCGCGTCCGGCGGCCGCCGTGATGGCGGCCGCGCGGGGCAGGAGCGGAAGGCCCGTGGCCTCGCGCAGGACGCCGCCGCGCAGGTTCAGGAACACGCGGACGCCGCCCTCCGCATCGAGCAGCGTGGCGTCGGGCACGCCGTCGCCCTCCAGGTCCGCCCACACGAAGCCGCGCATCGACGCGACCCCGGCGAACGGCCGCTGCTCCCCGAAGGTGCCGTCGCCGTTGTTGCGCAGCACGAGCGGAGGGCCCGAGAGCGGCGCCACGACCGCATCGAGATCGCCGTCCGTGTCCACGTCCGCCGCCCAGGCGCCGAACGCCGGCGTCGCCAGCACGCTTGGCGGGAGCTTCGTCTCCTTCGTGACGTCCGCGAAGCGTCCGTCCTCGCCCTGGCGGAAGAACGCAAGCCCCTTGTCGCCCGCGAGGAGCAGGTCGGTGCGGTAGTCGTAGTTGAAATCGGCCGCCACCACGCCGAGCGAGCCGGGGTTCCCCGGAAACGGAAGACGGGGCCCGTTCGGCATGAGTACCTCGGAGCCGGCCGCCGCGACGACACTCGGCTTCGGGGCGTCGCGATCCTTCCACATCCCGACCGCGATGCCTCGTCCGGCCAGCGGAGCGGGAGGACGCGGAGCGGGGGGCGCGTCCGTCACGACCGTACCCGCGTCCGCGCGGAACGTCAGCGCGGTGTCTGCCGGGGCCGGCTTCGGATCGGGGTTGCGCAGGGCCAGGAAGAGGGGCAGCGGCTCCCCCACCTCGGCGCGCGGCGTCGTGACTTCGGCCAGGGCGTGGCGGTAGGCCGGCTCCCGCAGCAGCACGTTCTTGAGGAACGACACGTTGGTGGCGGCCGCGTTGGGGTCCGCCAGGGAGGACTCGAGCCCCTGCCACCGCTCCTGCGCGGGCGCCGGCCACGACCGCGACGCGTCCTTGAGCGGGGCCACCGCCTTGCGCAGGCCCTCGCCGTCGCCGCGACGCGCCGCCAGCCGGGCCAGCTCGAGCCGCGCGGCCAGGTTCTCGTTCGTCGCGAGCGACGTCTCGAGAGCCCGCTGCGCCTCCGCCAGGCCGTCGTCGCTTCCGCGGCGCTCGAGGTCGAGCGCGAGCGCGTACGGCGCCTTGGGGTCCGCCGGGTCGAGGCCGCCGGCGCGCCGCCAGTGGCGCACCGCCTCGTCGAGGCGTCCCTGCCGGCTCTCGAGCAGGGCCTGGAGGCGCTGCACGTGCGCGCTCTTCGGCGCCAGCTCGGCGGCCTTCGCCAGAGGGGCGGCTGCGGCGTCCAGCTCCTGCTGCCGCATCAGCAGCAGGCCGACGTTGGCCCACCCGGCGGGCTCGCCCGGCACCAGCGCGGTCACCTTCTCGAACTCGCGCTTCGCCAGCACCTCCTGGCTCGTCTGCATCGCCGCCAGGCCGGTGTGGAACGCGACCAGCGCCTCGCGGTACGTAGGCTCGGGCACCTCGAGCGCGCGGCTGCGGCAGCTCGAGCAGGCGGTCTGCAGGACGGCCGCGGTCAGGCACGCCGCGAACGCGAGAACGACGGGGCGGGCGCGCCTCAACGTCCCACGAGCGCGGCCTGGAGGCGGGCCGCCGCGGCGTCCTCGGCCGGGTCGGGGGGCGCGAGCGCCAGCGCCTCCGCGAGCATCGACAGGGACTCGGACCGCCTCCCGCGGGCCTGCTCGGCCACCGCCAGGAGCCGGCGCGTCCGCTTGCGCTCCGCGACCGGCCGCGCCTGGTCGACGCGGCGCGCCCGGCTGAGCAGGTCGCGCGCGTCCTTCAGGAGGTCCTGGTCCGCCAGCAGCGCGCCCAGGCCCGCCAGCGCGCCCGCGTCCCTGCCGTTCCGGTCCAGAGCTGTCTCGAACGAGATGGCCTCGCTGCCGACGCGCTGCGCCGCCCTCAGCGTGGCGGCGAACGCGTCCGGCCCCTCGTACGCGGTCCGTCGCAGGAACACGCGGCCACCCGGGGAGACGAACGCGATCGTGGGCAGCGTCGACACCTCGTGCTTCGCGGCCATGTCCATCTCGGCCAGGGTCCCCTCCGCGTTGATCTTGACCGGCACGAAGCCCCTGGCCAGGTCCACGACCGAGGCGTCGCGGTACGTGGTGCGGTCCAGCTCGTGGCACCACTCGCACCACTCGGCCCAGAAGTCGACCAGCATCGGCTTGTGCTCGGCGCGGGCCCGGCGCTCCGCGGCCTTCCAGCCGCTTGTCCAGGGGATCGACGGCAGCTCGGCGGCCGCCGCCTGCGACGAGAGCACGACCGCGCAGGCCCACGCCCGTGAGGTTCGCGCCATCCGGGCACTCTAGCACGCGGCGCCGGCAGGGTTTCCGCAGCCACGGTCCTGCGACCAGGGGACCTTGTCAGCAGGGGGCCGGTGCCCTACTCTCAGGTCAGGCGCGCATGACCCCGATGCTGCGGAAGATCGACCGTGACGTGAAACGGTTCAAGCAGATCGTGCGCGGGGTGATCAAGAAGGACTTCCGCAAGCACATGACCCAGGGCGAGCTGATCGGCCGCCAGGGCAAGCACCTCGTCTCCATACCGCTCCCGCAGATCGAGATCCCGCGCTTCCGCTTCGGCTCGCGCGAGATGGGCGGCGTGGGCCAGGGCGAAGGGGACGCCGGCGATCCGCTGGGCGGCGGGCCCGGCCTCGAGCCGGGCCAGCACATCCTCGAGGTCGAGGTCAGCCTGGACGAGCTGGCCGCCATCCTGGGCGAGGAGCTGGAGCTGCCGCGCATCCAGCCGCGCGGCCGGCGCACGGTCCCCGTCGAGAAGGTCAAGTACTCGAACATCCGGCGCGTGGGGCCCGAGAGCCTGCGCCACTTCAAGCGCACGTTCCGCGAGGCCTTGAAGCGCGCGGTGGCGACCGGCGTCTACGACGCCGATCGCCCGGTGATCGTGCCCATCCGCGAGGACCGACGCTACCGCTCCTGGCACGTGCGCGAGGTGCCGGAGTCGAGCGCGGTCGTGTTCTTCTGCATGGACGTCTCCGGGAGCATGGGCGACCAGCAGAAGGAGATCGTGCGCATCGCGGCCTTCTGGATCGACACCTGGCTGCGCAGCCAGTACAAGAACCTCGACAGCGTGTACGTCGTGCACGAGGCGTTCGCGAAGGAGGTGGACCAGCACACGTTCTACCACCTGCGCGAGGCGGGCGGCACGCGCATCTCGGCCGCGTACGAGCTGATCGACTCCATCCTGGACGCGCGCTTCCCGCCCGACTCCTGGAACGTGTACGTCTTCCACTTCTCGGACGGCGAGAACGGCGACAGCCGCGACACCGACGCCTGCCTGGAGATGCTGGAGGCGCGCCTGCTGCCCAAGCTGAACCTCTTCTGCTTCGGCCAGGTGCGCTCCTCCTACGGTGGCGGCCGCTTCAAGACCGACCTGGACGAGGGCTTCCC
>JAICEW010000207.1 GCA_025923995.1 Vicinamibacteria bacterium
CTGGCTCGCGAAGGACCCGACGCTCGCCGTCCTGCACGGCGACCCGGGGTTCGAGGCGCGGCTTCGCTCGGTACGCGAGAAGCACGAGGCGTTCGCGGCCCGGGTGCGCTCGGACCCCGAGGCGGCGAAGCTGCTGGCGTCGCTGTAGGCGATGCGCAAGGTGGGGCTGCCGAGGGAGGATCCGCGCGACCCGAACCGCTCGCTGCTCGCGATCATCCTCACGCTCCTCGTCCTGGGCTGGTTCATGTGGGTGCTCGCCAACTGGCCCGACAGCATCGTGTTCCATCAGTCGAGTCCCTGATCGCCACGCCGCCATCGTAGAAAAGCCGACCTGCGGATCGAGGCACTGCAGCTCTGATCAATCCGTTGCGCCAGCCCGATCCGTAACTCTGCTCAGGACGTGTCCAAGGACTTGTCGGGACATACGAGTCGGCGGTGACGCCCGTCACATCGGTCGGCCGCCCCGGTGAGGCCGAATGAGCGCGATTCCGACGATGAAGGATCCCTCCCGCCGACGAGCCCGGCTCCTGTCGCTCGCCGTCCTCGTGCTGGCGTGCGCGCCGGCCGCCGTGGCCCAGCCGACCAACCCGATCCTGACGGCGATCCCGCCCAACACGGCGCGCGACCTGGGCGCGTACACCAGCGAGCCCGTGTGCGGAGTGCCCATCGGGGTGACCGACTACAGCCGCTTCACCTACGACCCCGTCCGCCATCAGCTCCTCATGTTCGGTGGCGGCCACGCGACGACGCCGCGCACGGACGTGGACGCCTTCAGCTTCGCGACCCTCACGTGGACGAGCGCGTACCCGCCGACGCCGGAATCCCAGCTCGTCTTCTCCAACTACGACCCCGCCCTCGCGCGCTGGATCAGCACGGGCCATCCGATCGCGCGCCACACGTACGACCAGCTCGTGCTCGATCCGGGAACGGGCGACCTGGTCATGCTCGCGCGCGGCCACGCGGGCGCCTACTGCACCGGCAGCTGGGGCTGGGAGAGCGGGCGCGTCGGCCACTACGACCACGACACCCGCACCTGGAGCTTCAGCCCGACCGCGGACAACACCTACGGAGGCGGCGATCCGTATCCGGCCGCGGAATACGACCCGGTGTCCGGTTTGATCGTCATCGTGGCGAGAGAAGGCCTGTGGACCTACGACCCGGCCACGCGCGTGCGCGTGCAGCGGCTCTCGTACAGCGAGGACATGGGCTACGCGAACAACCTCGTGTACTTCCCGCCCAGCCAGCGCATGTACTACATCGCGCGCGGGTCGCCCACGCGCGTGTGGGAGGTCGTCCTCGATCGCGCCAACTGGTCGGCCTCGACGGTGACCGAGCTGGCCACGATCGGCGACGTGTTCGACTCGGACGAGTCCGGGTTCGCCTACGACTCCTGGAACCACGTGATCGGCGGCGGCGTCGCGAACGGGGTGTTCCGCGCGTTCGACCCGGTGACGCGCCGCTGGTGGAGCGCCGTGATGCAGATCCAGGGCGCCGGGGGGCCCATCGGATCCCAGGCGTTCCACGCGCTCGACTTCGACCCGGTGGACGGCGTGTTCCTGTTCCTGACCGGCTACGACGACGGCTCGCGCATGTGGGCCTATCGCTACGGCGCCGCCACGCCGGCCGCGCTGTCGATCGACGACGTGACCGTGGCGGAGGGCGACGCCGGCGCCACGTCTGCGGTCTTCACGGCGCGGCTCTCGCAGTCGAGTCCTCTGCCGGTCACGGTCGCCTACGCGACCGCGAACCAGTCCGCGGCGGCGGGCAGCGACTACCAGGCCGCCTCGGGCTCGATCAGCTTCGCGCCGGGGATCACGACGCGGACGTTGAGCGTGAACGTGCTGGGCGACACCGCGGTCGAGACCGACGAGACCTTCGTCGTGAACCTCTCCGGTGTGCTGGGCGCGACGCTGGCGGACGGACAGGCGGTGGGCACGATCAGCGACGACGACGCTCCGTCGATCGCCCTGCGGGAGCTCGCCCACGCAAGTGCGGTCTCGGACGACGCCTCCGCGGCGACGGGCGATCCGGGCGCGGACGCCTTCCGCATCGCGCAGGGCCCGCGCGCGTCGTACGAGGTCGTCCTCGACGGGGGTTCCGGCGACCTCCAGCCGGTGCTCGAGCGCCTCGCGGCCGACAACGCCACGGTCCTCCAGTCCGCGGTGCCGTCGGGGACGGGGTCCAGCCTGGGCCTGCGCTGGCAGAACACGTCGGGCGCTCCGGTCGTCAACCAGCATCTCCGCGTGCGCAGCACCGGCTGCGGGACGGCCTGCGGACCGGACGACACGTACCGCCTGCGTGCCTGGGAGACCACGGGCTCGATCCCCCGGTTCAACAACGGCGGCACGCAGCTGACCGTCCTGGCCCTGCAGAACACGCGTCCCCTGGCGATCGCGGCGCGTGCGTACTTCTGGAGCCCGTCGGGCACGCTGCTCGCCGAGCACGCGTTCACGCTCGGCCCCCGCGCGACGCTCGTCCTGAACACCACGAGTGTCGCGGGCCTCGTCGGCCAGTCCGGATCGATCACCGTCTCCCACGACGGCGGCTACGGCGCGCTGGCGGGCAAGGCCGTCTCGCTCGAGCCCGCCACCGGCTTCAGCTTCGACACGCCGCTCGCGTCACGACCCCGATGACTGACCCCCTCCCTAGTGAGCAACGGTCACGAGCGGCGTGTCGAACGTGAACCCCGTCGCCGGCTCGAGGGCGACGGCCTTGCCGACCAGGGCGGCCATGCCGCCGAGGTGCGCGACCGCGGCCGAGCCCGACTTCCCCGCGAGCGCGCCGACCATGGAGGTGTCGAGGACCCGCTGGCCGTACGCCACGATCGAGAAGGGCTCGACGTGCACCCGCACGCCCATGGCGTCGCGGAAGGCGATCTGGCCGCTCACCGCCCGGTCGTGGATGTTCTGGAGGATCACGAAGGTCCGCTGGCCACCCGCGTTGTTGAAGCGCGGCAGGAACAGCGTGGTGTCCATGAGCAGGATGTCGTAGAACGAGTCGATCGATCCCGGGTAGCCGGGGCCGACCTTGGCGCGCAGCCACTCCAGCTCCTGCGGTCCGGCGATCCAGCGTACCGAGAGGCCGGGCGGTCCCAGCGTCGTGAACGCGTCGCCCTCCGTGAGCACGTTGCCCTCCCAGGTCACCCTGTCGAACGTCGCGCAGTCGGCGCAGGCGGGGTACTTCCAGACCATGCTGCTCGCGAACACGCGCGCCTCGTAGGAGTGGTCCTCGCGGATCCGGATCTTGAACCAGTCCTCGTCGGGCACTCCCTGGATGGCCTCCAGGTCGTGGGCCGGCTGCACGACTCCGGGCTCCAGCTCGTTGTTCGTGTAGTTGGCGTCGTCCCCGGAGTGCTCCCAGCGGTCCTCCGGCGACGCCGGAAGCGCCATCAGCAGGGCCACCAGGCCCAGAGCGGTCGTTCGCATGCGGCCTCCTTTTCCACCTTGAGACGAGGGAAGCGGCCACGCAGCCGTACCGGTCGTGCGACTCCTCGTCCATGAGTCCCATCCGACGCCGAAACGTTTCCCCCCGATCGTGAGCGCCGCCCGGCTTGATTCCCGGCCGGGTGTCGTTCATCGTCTGGACCTTGCATCCCGCCCTGGCCGTCCTGATCGCGCTCGCCGGCCCACCGGCACCAGCGCCGGAACCGTCGCCCGCGGCCGACTGTCCGGTCGCGAGCGGAGCCCACGACTGGACGGGCCGCTACGAAGCGGGGGAGGGCAACGAGGGCCCGCCGCCGATGGTCATGACCTACCAGGCCGACGTGTTCCGCGACGGCGACGGGCGGTGGCGCGCCTACGTGATGATCTCGGGACAGACCACGTACCGCCAGCTGCGCGCGTGCGGTGTCGAGAGCCCGCGCTCCCTCGAGCTGCGCGGCCGCTCGCTCAACCCCGACGAGGGCGTCACCGAGGAACCGGAGTCGATCCTGACCATCGAGCGCACCCGGCGCGGGGCGCTGCGATTCCGGATTCCGGGCGGCTCGTACCTCCTGGACCAGCCGGTGATCGACGCGACGCATCGCCCGCTGCCGCCCTGGGCCGGCGTCTTCACGGCCGAGACCTGCCCGGCGAAGGAGCCTCCCTGCTGGCGCTACCGGTTCGACGTCGGCCTCGCCGACGACGGCTGGCGCGTGCAGGCGTCGGCGGACGGGCCCGACACGGCGGAGCGCATGGTCGCGCACGGCGAGGACGGGGAGCTGGCCGGAGGGAACAGCGTCCTCATGCTCGCGTTCGTGCGCGCCGACCCGGGAGACGCGCGCCGCGGGCCCCCGCGCAAGGCGCAGGAGAAAGCCGGCACGCTCGTCCGCCGCAAGGACGGCTCGACCTGGGTGGAGCTCGACGGCCTGCCGGGTCCGGCGGGGCTGCGCGAGCTGCCGGCCACCCTCCGGAAGGAGCCCTGAGCGGCTCCGGACGCCGCCGCTTGAATCCCCGCCGGGGCTCGTTCATCCTTACGGCGACTCCCCGATCCCAATGGTGAACTCCCCCTCTCAGCGCACCGTGATCGGTCAACGCCTGCGGCGTCCCGACGCGCCCGACAAGGTCAAGGGCACGGCGCTCTACATCGAGGACCTGGACTTCGCCGGCTCGCTCTGGGGCGGCGTGCTGCGCTCGCCGCACGCGCACGCGCGCATCCGCAAGCTGGACACCGCCCGCGCGCGGGGTGTGCCCGGGGTGCGCGCGGTGATCACGGCGAAGGAGATCCCCGGCCGCAACGTGATCCCGATGGTCCAGTCCGACTGGCCGGTGCTGGCGCAGGACTTCGTGCGCCACGTCGGCGAGGGCGTGGCCGTGGTGGCCGCGGACACGCGCGAGGCGCTGGCGGAGGGGCTGGCCGCGGTCCAGGTCGAGTACGAGCCGCTGCCGGCGCTGCTCGACATGGAGGAGGCGCTCGCGGCCGGCGAGGTGATGGCCCGCTACAAGGTGCGCCGCGGCGAGGCGTCGGTGGCGCTGACGCGCAGCGACCTGATCGTCGTCGAGGGCACGTACCAGACGCCGTACCAGGAGCACGCGTACATCGAGCCCAACGGCATGATCGCGGCGCCCGACGGCACCGGCGGCGTGGTCGTGCACGGGTCGATGCAGTGCCCGTTCTACGTCCAGAAGGGCGTCGCCTCCGCGCTCGGCCTCGACCTCAACCGCGTGCGCATCGTGCAGACCGTCACCGGCGGCGGGTTCGGCGGCAAGGAGGACGCTCCCTCCGCCCCCGGCGCCCACGCCGCGCTGCTGGCCATGGCCACCGGTCGGCCCGTGCGCCTCATCCTCACGCGCGAGGAGGACATGGCGGTCATGTCCAAGCGGCACCCCGCGCGCGTGCAGGTGAAGCTGGGAGCGACGCGGCACGGCCACCTGATCGCGGCCGAGATCGACTACCTCCTGGACGGCGGTGCGTACGCGACGCTGTCCCCGGTGGTCCTCTTCCGCGGGACCGTCCACGCCTGCGGGCCCTACCGCGTGCCGAACGTGAAGGTCGAGTCGCGCGTGGTGCGGACGCACAAGGTGCCCTGCGGCGCCTTCCGCGGCTTCGGCGAGCCGCAGGTGGTGTTCGCGTTCGAGGCCGCGCTCGACGAGCTGGCCGAGCGGCTGGGCCAGGACCCGCTGGTCCTGCGGCTCAAGAACGCCCTGCAGATCGGCGACGAGACCATCACGGGGCACCGCCTGAGCGAGAGCGTGGGCTTCCGGGAGGTGCTGGAGCAGGTCGCGGCCGCCTCCGACTGGAAGCGCAAGCGCGAGGAGTACGCGCGCGAGCGCGGGACGGTCCGGCGGGGGGTCGGCCTGGCCGCGTGCTACTACGGCGTGGGGCTGGGCGCGATGGGCAAACACCTCAATCCGGCCGGTGCCAACGTCGTGGTGGCGGGAGACGGCAGCGTCACGGTGGCCGTGGGCACGACCGAGATCGGCCAGGGCATGGTCACGGTGCTGACGCAGATCGCCGCCGAGTCGCTGGGCTGTCCTCCCGACGCGGTGCGGGTGATGGAGGCGGACACCTCGCGCGTGCCGGACAGCGGGCCCACGGTGGCCAGCCGTACGACCGTGATGAGCGGCAACGCGATCCGGGACGCGGCCGCGAAGATCCGCGCGGCCATGGAGCCGGTGATCGCCGACAGCGGCCTGCCGTGGCGCGAAGCGGTCGCGCTGTGCGTGCAGAAGCAGATCGGGCTGGCCGCCCACGGCTGGGCGGTGCCGCCCGCCACCACGTTCGACCTGGCCACGGGGCAGGGCGAGGCGTACGTCTGCTACAGCTTTTCCGCGAACGTGGTCGAGGTGGAGGTCGACACCGAGACCGGCGAGACGCGCGTGAAGGGAGTCTGGTCCGGGCACGACGTGGGGCGCGTCGTGAACCCCACGCTGGGCGAGGGCCAGGTCGAGGGCGGCGTGGTGCAGGGGCTCGGCTATGCGCTCACCGAGGAGCACGCCCTGCGCGACGGGCGCATCCTGAACGACCAGTTCTCCACGTACATCATCCCGACACCGCTGGACGTGCCCGAGATCAAGTCGGTGCTGGTCGAGAGCCCGTTCCCGTGGGGACCCTACGGCGCCAAGGGACTGGGCGAGACGCCGATCATCGCGGTGGCGCCGGCGGTGGTGGCGGCCATCCATCACGCGGCCAGAATCCGCCTCTACACGCTGCCCGCCACGCCCGAGCGGGTCTGGGACGCGATCCGGGCGCTGCCGCCCCCAGGCGAGGCCGCGAGTGGCTGACGTCATCGACCTCGCCTTCACGGTCAACCGCCAGCAGGTGCGGCTGCGCACGCGCTCGGACAAGCGCCTGCTCGACGTCCTGCGCGAGGACCTGCGGCTCACCGGGGCCAAGGAGGGCTGCGGCAAGGGCGAGTGCGGGGCCTGCACCGTCATCCTGGACGGCCAGGCCGTGGACTCGTGCCTGATGATGGCCTACCAGGCCGACGGCGGGGACGTGCAGACGATCGAGGGGCTGGCCGAGTCGGGACGGCTGCACCCGCTGCAGGACGCCTTCATCGAGAAGGGCGGCGTGCAGTGCGGCATCTGCATCCCGGGCATGGTGCTGGCGGCCAAGGCCATGCTCGACCGCGACCCGGAGCCCGACGCGGCCGCCATCCGCGCCGGCCTGGCCGGCAACCTGTGCCGCTGCACCGGGTACACCAAGATCTTCGAGGCGGTGGAGGAGGCGTCGGGCGTCGGGTCGCTCAAGATCCCCGCCTCGTCCATGACGCCCGCCGCGCCCGGGTACTTCCGGCCGCGCACGCTCGACGACGCGCTCGAGGTCCTCGCGCAGCGGTCAGGCGAGGTGCGCCCGATCGCGGGCGGGACCGACGTGCTGGTCCAGGCCAAGGACGGCACCGCGCGCCGCGCGTCGCTCTTCGACGTCTCCGCGGTGCCGGAGCTCAAGGACATCCGCGAGGCCGAGGACCACGTGTGGATCGGCGCCGGCAGCACGCACACCGAGATGATGGAGTCCAAGGCGCTGGCGCGCTGGGTGCCCGCGCTGCCGCAGGCGTGCGCGGTGATCGGCGGGCCGCAGATCCGCAACCGGGGGACGCTGGGCGGCAACCTGGCCCACGGCTCGCCGGCCGCGGACACCGTGCCCCCGCTGTTCGCCGCCGACGCGATCGTGGAGCTGGTGTCGGTCAACGGCCGTCGCGACGTGCCGATCGCGGAGTTCTTCACGGGCGTGCGCGAGACGGTGCTGGCGCCCGACGAGCTGATCCTGGGCGTGCGCGTGCCCAAGCGGGCCGGCCTGCGCGCGGCCTTCCTGCGGCTGGGCCAGCGCCAGGCGCAGGCCATCTCGAAGGTCTCCATCGCGGTGGCGATGGTGTTCCAGGACGGCCGCCCGGAGTGGGTCCGCGTCGCGCTGGGGGCCGTGGCGCCGACCGTGATCCGCGCCCTCGAGACCGAGAAGGCGCTGATGTCGGGCGGCTACGAGGGGCTCAAGCGCGCGAAGGACGCCGTGCGCGCCGAGGTGCATCCCATCGACGACATCCGCTCCACGCAGGCGTACCGGCGCGAGATGGCGGCGGTGCTGCTCGAGCGCGCCGTGCGGGCGCTGGCCGAAGCCTGACGTGCTGTCTGTCTCGCCGCGGCGGAGGCCGCCGGCTGCGGAGCGGTCGTCACCCGCGATCCGGCCGGCTACCGTGACGCGGCCATGGCGGTCGTCGATCCGCTCACGGCCGTGGCGCTGATCCGCGGTCCGGGGGCACCCGGCGTGACCGAGTCCAGGCGCACCCCGCGAAGGAACAAGAAGGGTCGCAGGGTAAGCGCTACCTGGTAACACGGGCGCCCTGCCCGCCTCTGCATCGACACGCCCGGTCGCCGGAATCCGACGTGGAGCGGGTCGCGTGGCCTGGTGCGAAGGAGGTCGCGTCATGGCCAAGCTCACGTTCAAGGAGTTCCGGTGCGTCGTGGACACGGACGAGATGGGTGACGAGAGCCCCTATTTCCTGACCTGGGTCGGTGACTCGAGGCTGAAGGACAGCAGGATCAAGTTCTCGCGGAAGGGGTTCTGGGAGAACAAGGTGAGCCCGGGCCCCTGGTGGCCCGTCAACGACGTGGTGGTGAACGACGACGACTTCGATCTCTCGCCGTTGCGCACGATGGCGCTGGCGGCCATGGTCGAGGAGGACGAGGGCACCGACCTGACCGGGGACGAGGTGCAGGCCATCAACAACCAGATGAGGACGGTGTTCAAGAACCACGTCAACAGCGGAAAGCAGGTGCAGGACGCCGACTTCATCACCATCATGCGGAACACGTTCCGCACCGAGATCCGGAGCCGGGTCGCGGACACGTCGGGCGCCGACGACGACCTCATGGAAGAGGACAACTGGAAGGCCGCCCGCCGGATCGTGCTCACGGGGACGGGCACGCTCGACCTGGTGACGTTCAAGGGCGGCAACGGCAAGTACGAGGCGCGCTACCGCAAGGACTGATCGGTCACCGGATCACGACCATCGCGCCGATCGGGATGCGGTCGAAGAGCGTCCGGATGTCCCCGTTCCGCAGGACGATGCAGCCCCAGGAGAGACGGCGTGGGCCGTCGAGGTCCCAGTCGTCGGCCCACCCGTGGAACCCGATCCCGCCGCCGAGCGGCGAGCCCTGCCAGGTCGGCAGGCGCTTTCGCCAGGCCTCGCCCATGCGCGCGGTGGATTCCCGCGTGAGCAGCCCCTCCCGTCGTCCCCAGGCGGCGTCGTACGCGTTCGGGTAGTTGACCTTGATCCAGTGACCCCCATAGAACGACCCGTACGGTCCGCTGAAGGGACCACGGGACTTCTCGATCACGAAGTACATGCCGAGCGGCGTCCGGAGGTCGTGCTGGCGCCGCTTGCGGCCCTCCGCCTGCCCGAAGCCGACCTCGTAGTCGCCGATCCGCTCGCCCTGGAGCCAGACGCGCATCCGGCGCAGGCTCGTGCTCACCAGGAGCAGCGCGGGCTCGTCCTGCGGCACCGCCAGCCGCCGGTGCGCGGCGGCGAATCGGGCGGGGGTGGCATACCGCTGTCGGATCCAGGCCGGGTCGTGCTCCGGGGCCGAGGGCGTGAACGCCGGCGGCAGCGTCGTGTCCCAGCGCAGCTCGAAGCGCAGCGCACGTGCCCCGTCTCCGATCGCGTGGCCCCGTCTCACGATGTCGTTCGCGCGCACGCGGGCCCCGGCCAGGCCCCCGTACACCGAGCGGATCAGTCGCCGCTCGTGGTTCTCGTAGAACACGTGGTCGACCATGACGACGTGGCCCCAGGGCGCTCCGCAGTCGCCCGCGAAGGCGACGCGTCCGTGCGCCACCGCGCGGACGTCGCGTCGGCTGGGCGCATCGTCGAAGCCGTCCGCGGCGGGATGGTCCGTCCGCAACCAGGAATCGAACGGATCGAGCGGTGTCGCGGCGGGCGACGCAGCCGCGGTCGAGGGTGGGACCGAGGGCGGCGGTGCATCGCTCCCACGACACGCGGGCAGGATCGCCAGCACGAGGACGGCGGCGCGCGACCGTGATCGCCACATGGTGTCAGGCGAAGATACGATACGACCATGTCCATGATCTTCGGGCCCACGTTCGCCGAGATGCGGGACCCGTCGCTGCTGCCCGCCGACCTGCGGGCGAAGGCGGCGGACGCGCGGTCGCGCCCGCTCGACCCGCTGAACCTGTTCAACCTCTCGTGGAAGGCCGACGGCGCGGTGCCGTTCACCGTGCTGCCCGAGGCGCTCACGGGCGTCCGGGCGCCCATCGTGGTGCTCTCGGGCCGGCGATTCCCCACGGGCTCGCACAAGGTCGGGCCCGCGTACTCGATCCTGGTCGAGAAGCAGCTCGCGAACGAGTGCGCGCCTGGTGCCTCGACGCTCGTGTTCCCCTCGACCGGCAACTTCGGGATCGGGGGCGCCTGGGTCGGGCCGCGCATGGGCTACCGCTCGCTGGTGGTGCTGCCCGAGGAGATGAGCGCCGAGCGCTTCGAGAAGATCCGCGACTACGGCGCCGAGGTGGTGGCGACGCCGGGCTCGGAGTCGAACGTCAAGGAGATCTACGACAAGGTCAGGGAGCTGCGGCGCGAGAGCGCGAACCGCATCCTGAACCAGTTCGAGGAGTTCGGGAACTACCGCTTCCACTTCCACGCGACGGGCGCGGCCGCGGTGGAGGTGGCCGAGTCGCTGGAGCTCGAGATCGGCGCGTTCGTCTCGGCCATGGGGTCGGCGGGCACGATCGCCGCGGGCGAGGCGATCAAGAAACGCTTCCCGTCCTCGCGCACGGTCGCGGTCGAGCCCGTCCAGTGCCCGACGCTCTACGACGTCGGCTTCGGCGCGCACCGCATCGAGGGCATCGGTGACAAGCACGTCACGTGGATCCACAACGTCCACGCGACCGACCTGCTCGCCTGCGTGGACGACCTCGACTGCCTGCGCGGGCTGCAGCTCCTGCAGGAGGGGACGGACGCGCTGGTGGCGGAGGGCGTGGCGGAGGGCCTGGCCGGCTCGTGGCGCGGCGTGTTCGGCATCAGCGGCGTGTGCAACGTGCTGGCGGCGATCAAGGCCGCGCGGCACTACGGTCTGGGACCGAAGCAGGCCCTGGTGACGATGGCGACCGACGGCTTCGACCGCTATCCGTCCGTCCTGCGCAAGCTGGACGCCGAGTGCGGGCCCATGACGGCGGACGAGGCGCGGCGGCGGGTGTCGATCTTCCGCGAGCAGAGCGGCGAGCACGTGCTGGAGGGCACGCCGGCGGTGCGGCGCCGGTGGCACAACCAGAAGTACTTCACGTGGGTCGAGCAGCAGGGCAAGACCGTCGCCGAGCTGCGCGCGCTCGAGGCCCCCGGGTTCTGGGTCGCGCACCAGGAGAAGGCGCACGAGATCGACCGCGCGC
>JAICEW010000208.1 GCA_025923995.1 Vicinamibacteria bacterium
CCCGCGCTCCACCACCTCGTCGAACTCCTCGACGTTGTACGCGATCCCGCCGCCGGTGCCGCCCAGCGTGAAGGAGGGGCGGATGACGGCCGGCAGGCCGGTCTGCTTCAGGACCTCCCGGGCCTCCTCCGCGGTGCGCGCGAAGCCGCTGCGCGGCACGTCGAGGCCGATGCGGCCCATGGCCTCCTTGAAGAGACGCCGGTCCTCGCCCACCTCCACCGCGCGTCGGCTGGCGCCGATCAGGCGCACGCCCAGCCGGTCCAGCGTGCCCCGCCGCGCCAGCTCCACCGCCAGGTTGAGCGCGGTCTGGCCGCCGACCGTGGGCAGCACGGCATCGGGCCGCTCGCGCTCCAGGACCTTCTCCAGCACCTCCGGCGTCAGCGGCTCCACGTAGGTGCGGTCGGCGTACTCGGGGTCCGTCATGATGGTCGCCGGGTTCGAGTTGACCAGGCAGACGCGCAGGCCCTCCTGCTTGAGGACCTTGATCGCCTGCGTGCCGGAGTAGTCGAACTCGCACGCCTGGCCGATCACGATCGGCCCCGACCCGATCACCAGGACGGACTGGATGCTCTCGTCGCGCGGCATCTACTTGCGACGGGCCCGCATCATCTCGACGAAGTCGCCGAAGAGGTAGTGGCTGTCGTGCGGGCCGGGGCTGGCCTCCGGGTGGTACTGGACCGACGTCACCGGCAGCTCGCGGTGGCGGAAGCCCTCGACCGTGCCGTCGTTGAGGTTGACGTGGGTCAGCTCCAGCTCGGGCCGGTCGAAGAGCTTGGGGTCGACGGAGAACCCGTGGTTCTGCGAGGTGACCTCGACCTGCCCCGTGCGCAGGTTCTTCACCGGGTGGTTGGCGCCGCGGTGGCCGAACTTGAGCTTGAACGTCTTCCCGCCGCAGGCCAGGCCCAGGATCTGGTGGCCGAGGCAGATCCCGAACAGCGGCAGGCGGCGCTCCATGAGCTCGCGGCAGGCCTCGATCGCGTACTCGACCGGCTCCGGGTCGCCCGGGCCGTTCGAGAGGAACACGCCGTCCGGCCCCAGCGCCAGCGCGTCGGCCGCGCTCGTCTTCGCCGGGACCACGGTCACGTCGCAGCCGGCGCCGGCCAGCATGCGCAGGATGTTCTGCTTGAGGCCGAAGTCGTAGGCGACGACCTTGAACGGCTGCGCCGCTTCGCTGGGCGGCCCGGCGTAGGGCGCGGGGCACGTCACCTCGCGCGCCAGGTCCAGCCCCACCATCGAGCGCGAGGCCTTGGCGCGGTCCACCAGCTCGTCGCGGCCGCGCTCGAGCGTCGAGATGATCCCGCGCTGGGCGCCCTGCGTGCGCAGGTGGCGCGTGAGCGCGCGCGTGTCGAGCTCGCTGATGCCGACGACGCCGGCCTCGTCCAGGTAGCGGTGCAGCTCGCCCGAGGCGCGCCAGGAGGACGCCCGCGTCGACACCTCGCGCACGACGAAGCCCGCGACCTGGGGCCGCGCCGACTCGACGTCCTCCCGGTTGACGCCGTAGTTGCCGATGTGGGGGTACGTCATGGTGACGATCTGGCCCGCGTAGGAGGGGTCGGTCAGCACCTCCTGGTAGCCGCAGAGCGCGGTGTTGAACACCACCTCGCCGGTCGTCTCGCCGGGCCGCCCGAACGCCCGACCCTCGAACACCACCCCGTCTTCCAGGGCCAGAACCGCTCGCGCGCCTGCGGACGCCATCTCGCTCTCACACCTCCACGCGGCCGGGGACCCTGGTCGCCCGCCTCAGGTCGCCGCTCGCGTCGCTCGCTTGTGGATCGGGGAACGGGCCCGTGCCGAAGGCCTATTCTACAACTAAGAACTCGAGCGCGCGCGAGAGTTCGTGACGCCGGCGGGCGCGTCTGACGCGGCTGCCGGCAACTACTGGATGAGGCCCGTCTTGCCCAGCGGCCAGAAGCGGAAGAACGCCTTCCCGTAGATGTACTTCTCCGGCACCTCGCCCCAGTTGCGGCTGTCGTTGCTGCTGTTGCGGTGGTCGCCCAGCACGTAGTAGTGGCCCTTGCCGACCTGCACCGGCGGACGCGTCTCGTCGTCGCGGAACTGCGGCCGCAGGTAGCTCTCGACCGTGAGCCGCCCGTTGACGTAGAGCGCGCCGTTGCGCAGCTCCACCGTGTCCCCCGGCAGGCCGATCACGCGCTTGATGAAGGAGACGGACGGGTCGCGCGGGTACCAGAACACGACGACGTCGCCGCGCTCGATGGGATGGAAGCGGTAGACGAACTTGTTGACGATGATGCGCTCGGAGTCCTGCAGCAGCGGCAGCATGCTCGTGCCCTGGACGCGGAACGCCTGCGCCACGAACGTGATCAGGAAGAAGCAGAAGAGCACGGCCACCGACAGGTCGTGCAGCAGCTCCCAGACCGCGCGCCACACCTGCGCGCGCGCGCCCGCGCGCGGCGCCGGCATGGCCAGGCTGCGCTCCGCCAGCGGGGGCAGTCCCGAGGGCTCGACGCTCAAGCCTTCCCCCGCTTGACCACGCGGGTCCCCGCGATGCGGTCGTGCAGGGCGCGCCCGCCGAACGCGATCAGCAGGAAGCCCACGCCGAACAGGCAGGCCGAGAGCACGTAGCCCAGCAGCCGCAGGAACGCGCGCGACAGGCCGGGCGGCCTCGTGCCGTCCTCCGCCTCCACCTCGAGGCCCATCAGGCCCTGGCCGACCGTGGCGCCGCGCGCGCCCCAGGAGTGCACGTAGTAGAGCGCGCCCAGGCCCAGGGCCAGCGGGACGAGCGCCAGCGAGAGCGCGATCGCGAGGTACGGCACGTCCGCGGGCAGCTCGCGGCCCCGCCAGTAGAGGATGCCGGGCGAGAGCACCAGCGCCTGCACCGCCAGCACGAGCGTCGCGTCGACGACGGCGGCCACCAGGCGCGGGCCGAAGCCCGCGAGCGGACGGGCGGTCGGGAGCAGGATGGGCGTCAGCCCCGGCTCGGGAGGCGGGACGAAGCCCAGCTCCTCGCCCGTCTGCGGCCGCAGCGTCAGCGCGCCCGCCGTGACCGGCCGCGGCGCGGGCGGGGGCGGCGGCACCGTGTCGTCTCCGGGCTGGGCCGGCAGGCCCCCCTCCGGGGACGGAGTGATCTCCTGTCCCTCGGCGTCGCGGCTGAGCGAGCTGCCGCAGGCGTTGCAGAAGCGCGCGGGCAGCAGCACCGCGGTGCCGCAGGACGTGCACACCAGCTTGGGCGGAGCCTGGGCCACGGCCGCGCCGCACGACCGGCAGAACAGGTCGCCCTTGCGGTACTCGGCCTCGCACTGGGGGCACTGCTGGCGGGGCGCGGACGGGTGGTGCACCACCTTGGCCGCCGGGTCCTCGAGGTGGAGGTCGTCGCGGAAGAGCAGGCGCGCCGTGCCGATCGCGACCAGGTCGCCGTCGCGCAGGCTGCGCTCGCTCACGCGGTCGCCGTTGACGAGGGACCCGTTCGAGGAGTTGCAGTCGCGGATGTAGTACTGGCTGCCGCGGTACTCGATCACCGCGTGCCGCCGCGAGACCATCGCGTCGGGCAGCACGACGTCGTTCGAGGGATCGCGTCCGATGGAGACGAGGGTGCGGGGCAAGGCGAACTCACGACGGGAAGACGAGGTGGGGTTGACGATGATCTTGGCCATCGACACGTGTCAGCTGGCCTGGAAGGTCTGGCGGAACTGCACGCGCACCCTCACCTTGACGCCCTTCTTCGCGCCCGGCGCGTACTTGCGCTTGGCCAGCGCCGCCATCACCGCGTTGTCCACCGCGGCGCCGCCCGACTCGCGGATCACGATCTCCGCCACGTCGCCGCTGGCCGTCACCACGAAGGTGCCGCCGACCGAGACCGACTGGCCCGACTTCAACCGCGGCGCGTCCTTGGGGTAGGAGGCCGAGCTGCCCGACACCTGGCGCGGCGGCGTGTCCACGTCCGCCTGCTCGTACGTCTTGTTCGGGTCGGGGACGTCGGACACGACCGGCGGCGGGGTCGCCTTCACGACGGGCCGCAGCTGCGCGTCGATCGTCGTCTTGCGGCGGCCGACCGTGAGCGGGCTGGTCCAGGGCTCGTATCCGTCCTTGGTCACCTCGACCTGGTGCTTGCCCGCCTTGATGGAGTGGTTGAGCAGCGGCGTCTGGCCCACCGGGGCGCCGTCGATCTTGACCTGCGCGCCCGGCGGCGTCGAGAACACCTCGGCCACACCCATGGCGGGCGCGGCCTTCTCGAGCTTGACCTTGAGCCCGGGCGACTCCTCGCTGATCTCGACGGTGTGCGTCGCGGGCGCGTAGCCGCGCAGCTCCAGCTTCACCGTGTGCATCCCGAGGTAGAGGTCCGTGACGTCGAGCGGGGTCACGCCACGCTCCTGGTCATTGACCGTGACGGTCGCCCCGGCCGGCTCGGTCTCGATGTAGAGATGTCCCTTCTTCGCGGCCTCGACGGGCGGCGGCGGGACGGGAGTCGCGGCGGGCTGCGTCGCGACGGGCGGCGCCGGCGTCTCGACCGGCTGCACCACGGCGCGCCGGTTCTTCAGGAACCAGACGCCTCCCGCGACCACCGCCACCAACAGCAGCAGCCCGACGCCGCCGCCGACGATCGCGAGGGGCGCCGCCGACTTCTTGCGCGGCGGCTCGATGGGCGGCATGGCCGCGGTGGCGGTCGGCTTGGGCGGCATCGGGATGGGGCCCGACTTGCCCGGGGGAACGGGCGGCCGCGAGGCGCTCGACGGCTCGTCGGCGAACGGAGCGAGCGCGGCCCGTCCCTCGGCCAGCGGCGGCGCCGGGATGAGGACCGTGCCTTCCATCGCGGGACCGGGCGCCGTCGGCGCGACCGGCGCGGGCGCACGAGGCGGCAGAGGCGGCGCGCTCATGAGCACCGTGCTCTCGGCCGGGGGTGCGGAAGGCACCGGCATCACCACCGTGCCGTCGGCTGCGGGCGAGACGGGGGACGGGATCATCACGGTGCCCTCGGCGGCGGGAGCGGGCGCCGGCATCGGGAGCACGGGGGAGGACATCACGACCGTGCCTTCCATCTCGGGCGCGGGAGGAGGCGGAGCCGCCACAGGGGAGGCCATGACCACCGTGCCCTCGCCCGCCGACGGAGGGGCGGGCGGCGGCGCCAGGGGCGAGGCCAGCACGACCGTGCCCTCGCCGGCCAGCGCCTGGGCGGGCACCGGCATCACGACGGTCCCTTCCGTGCCCGCCGACGTCTCGACCATGGTCGCGAGCGGCGACGTGGCGGCGCGGCGCGCCTCGACGTCGGCGGCCGTCATGGCGACCGTGACCTCCATCGGCGGCGCCGTGTCCGCGAGGATCGGCATCACGGTCGTCTCGTCGTTCGAGCTCACCGGCGCCTGCGGGCCGGTCTTGCGAGCCGCGGGCGGAGCCGGAGCGACCACCGTCTCCGGCACGGCCTCCGCGAGCGTCATGTCCGCGACCGCGCCGAACCAGGAGCCCAGGCAGTACTCGAGGTCCTGCACGAACTCCGTCGCCGTCTGGTAGCGCTCGTCGGGCTTCTTGGAGAGGACCTTGCCGAACACCTCGTGCCACTTCTGCGGCACCAGGCCGTTCATCTCCAGGTTGGCGGGCTGGATGGGCTCGACGTGCACCAGCTTGTAGAGGATCGACGTCACGTTGTTGCCAGGGAAGGGCTGCTCGCCCGCCAGCATCTCGAACGCGCACACGCCCAGCGAGAAGATGTCGCTGCGGCCGTCGAGCTTCTCCCCCATGGCCTGCTCGGGCGACATGTACGACGGCGTGCCCAGCAGCGTGCCCGACTGCGTCATCTCGGCGTCGATCAGCTTCGCGATGCCGAAGTCCGTGACCTTCACCCGCTCGCCTTCCGAGAGGATCAGGTTCGACGGCTTGATGTCGCGATGGATGACGCCCTTGCTGTGCGCGTAGTCGATGGCCGAGGCGACCTGGCTGACGAGGCCGATCACCTTCTCGGGCTTGAAGCGCACGCCGCGCTCCAGCAGGCTCGCGATCGTCTCCCCTTCCACGAACTCCATCGCCAGGTACGGCAGGCCGTTCTCCTCGCCGATGTCGAAGAGGGTGACGATGTTCGGGTGCGACAGCGTGCCGGAGATGCGCGCCTCGTGGTAGAAGCGGTCGATGAACGACTTGTACTGGGGGCTCTGGCGCGGGATGTCCAGCCGGATGGTCTTGATCGCCAGCGTGCGCTTGATGAGCGGGTCGAAGGCCTTGTAGACGGCCCCCATGGCGCCGAAGCCTACGCTCTCCGCGACCTGGTAGCGCCCGATCGTCTGGGGCATGTTGTCGGCGGCGCGACCGTTCTCGCTCATCTCCCCGCTGCTTCCATGGTACGTGGCCTGTACGTGAAGTGCGACGGTCGCGAAGGCCCCCGGACCGGACTTGCGACTCTAGCAGAGCGGTAAAATTGTGTCAACGCGATCAGCCCTCAAGTATCGCAGATACAACGGCTTGCGCGCGCCGGCCGGAACCTGGACAGGCCCTGTGCCGTATGGACCCTGAGGACGACACCCATAATGGAGGCCCGATGAGCGGCGGCGCCCAGGTCCTCGAGTACGGCACGTTCCCCAACCCTCCCAGCCCGCTCTTCAGGGACTACCTGGCCGGCGCCCCCGGCGTGCGCCCCTTCTACGAGGCCGACGCCCGCTGGGACCAGGAAACGCTCCTCGCCTCGATGGGCCGCGTGGCCGCGGCCGCGCGCCCGTTGGCGCCCGTCGCCGAGGCCCTCGCCCGGCAGCAGGAGGAGCGCGGAGCCCCCCGCGCGGCCGAGCGCGCGCGCTCGCTGGCCGGCCGGGACGCGGTCGCGGTCGTGACGGGCCAGCAGCCGGTCCTGTTCGGGGGGCCGTTGTTCGTGCTGTACAAGGCGCTGGCGGCCGTCGCCGTGGCCGAGCGGCTGCAGGCCCAGCGAGGGACGCCGGTCGTGCCCGTGTTCTGGGTGGCCTCCGACGACCACGACTTCGCCGAGATCCGGTCGGTGACGGTCCTCGACGAGGCGGGCGCGCTGCGCACGCTCCGCTACGCCCCCCAGCGCGAGCCGGCCGGACAGCCCGCCTCGCGCGTGCTGCTCGACGACAGCGTCACCACGCTCGTCGACGAGCTGCGCGCGGCGCTGCCGCCGGGCCTCCATCGCGACGCGGCCTGCGACCGCGTGGCGGCGTGCTACCGGCCGGGCCACTCGCTGGGCTCCGCGTTCGCCCGCCTGATCTCGCTGGTCTTCCCCGACCTGGTCGTGCTCGACCCCGCCGACCCCGCCCTCAAGAAGCACATGGTCCCCGTGATGTCGCGCGAGCTCTCCGAGGGATCCCCCTCATCCCGGCTCGCGCTGGAGGCGGGCGAGCGCCTGCTGGCCGCGGGCTACCACCAGCAGGTGCCGCTGCGCGACGGCTTCTTCAACCTGTTCGTCGTGATCGAGGGCGAGCGGCGCGCGCTGGCCGTGCGCGACGGCGCTGTGGAGATCCGTGGCCTCGGCCGCGAGATGCCGCTCGCGGAGGCGCTGCGTCACCTGGAAGCCCGTCCCGCCGACTGGAGCCCGTCCGCATTGCTGCGGCCGATCGCGCAGGACTTCGCGCTCCCGACGCTCGCCTACGTGGGCGGCCCCGCGGAGATCGCGTATCACGCGCAGATCGGTCCGTCCTACGGGCACTTCGGCGTGGCGCGCCCCATCCTGTTCCCCCGCCCCAGCGCGACCGTCGTCGAGCCGGCCCAGGCGCGCGCGCTGGAGGCCGAGGCGCTGAGCCTGTGCGACCTGCAGGCCGACCCGGAGGCCCTGCTGGCGCGATGGGCGCGCGACGCCTACCCGGAGGTCGAGTCGGCCTTCGAGCGGGCGCGCGAGGCGGTGACGCGCGAGATGGCGTCGGTCGAGGCCGCGCTGGGCGCGGTCGATCCCACGCTGCGGGCGGCGGCGGACGCGGCCAAGGGACGCGCCCTGCACCAGATCGAGGGGCTGCAGGAGAAGTCCACGCGGGCGCTCAAGAAGCGCGACCAGGTGCGCGCCGACCGTCTGCGCCGGACGCGCGACGCGCTGCTGCCCGGCGGCTCGCTGCAGGAGCGGGGCCTGGGCTGGATCGGGCTGCTGGCGCGGCAGGGGGACGCGATCGTGGGCGACCTGCGCGAGCGCATCGATCCCTTCGCCCGCGGCCACCAGGTGGTGTCGCTGTGAACATCGGCATCACCTGCTACCCGACCGTCGGCGGCTCGGGCGCGGTCGCCACCGAGCTGGGCAAGCAGCTGGCGCGGCGCGGGCACCGCATCCACTTCGTCTCGCACCGCATCCCGTTCCGGCTGGACGACACCAACGGCAACGTGTCGTTCCACGAGGTGGACGTCTCCACCTACTCGCTGTTCGAGTACCCGCCGCACGACCTGGCGCTGGCCGCCAAGATGGCGGAGGTCTCGCGCGAGTACAAGCTGGACCTCCTGCACGTGCACTACGCGATCCCCTTCGCCATCTCCGGCTTCATCGCGCGCCACATGCAGGGCGCGCGCGCGCCGAAGCTGATCACGACCCTGCACGGCACGGACGTCACGCTCGTGGGCCAGGACCGCTCGTTCATCGACATCACGCGCTTCGGCATCGAGCAGTCGGACGGCGTGACCGCGGTGTCCGAGTTCCTCAAGCGCATGACCGTGGACGAGTTCGAGGTGAAGAAGCCGATCGAGACCATCTACAACTTCATCGACCTCTCGGTGTACGGCCGCTCCCGCACGGGGCATCACCTGGAGCGGACGGCCTATGCGCGGCCCGACCAGCGGATCCTGCTGCACGTGTCGAACTTCCGGCCGGTGAAGCGCGTGGTGGACGTGGTGCGCATCTTCGAGCGCGTGAGCCGCGAGGTGCCTTCGGTGCTGCTCATGGTCGGCGAGGGACCCGAGCGCGCGTCCGCGCAGACGCTGGCCAAGCGGCTCGGCCTGCAGGACCGCGTGCGCTTCCTGGGCCGCCAGGACCGCATCGAGGAGCTGACGGCGCTGGCCGACGTGTTCCTGCTGCCCTCCGAGCTGGAGTCGTTCGGCCTGTCCGCGCTCGAGGCCATGGCCTGCGAGGTGCCGGTGGTCGGGTCCGATGCGGGCGGCATGCCGGAGGTGGTGAAGCACGCGGAGACCGGGTTCCTGCTGCCCGTGGGCGACATCGAGGGCATGGCCGCGCGCACCATCGAGATCCTGAAGGACGAGGAGCACCGGCGCGCGCTGGGGCAGGCCGCCCGCTGCCGCGCGGCGGCGCTGTTCAGCGCCGACCGCATCGTCTCGCAGTACGAGCGGTACTACGAGCGCGTGCTCGGCTGACTCGCCGCAGCGGCCGGCCGGAACCGACCCAGCATCGGCGCGGATTCTAGCCAAGTTTCGTGGGCGCTTGCGCCAGGGCGCCCGCCCGATCATGCTCTCTGGCGGAGGTCGAACGTGGGGCCCTTCGCGATCGCCGGCATCTGCGCCCACCCCGACGACGCCGAGCTGGTGATGGGCGGCACGCTCGCGCTCGAAGCCGCGCGCGGCCGCCGCGTGGCGCTGGTCGACCTGACGCGGGGAGAGAACGGCAGCCGCGGCACGCCGGAGACGCGCGCGGCGGAGGCGGTCGAGGCGGCGCGGATCCTGGGCGTCGCGCACCGGGAGTCGCTGGGGCTGCCCGACGCACGGCTCGCGCACATCCCCGAGCACAAGGACCCGGTCGTGGAGGCGGTGCGGCGGCTGCGGCCCGAGGTCGTGATCCTGCCCTACTGGGAGCAGCGCCACCCGGATCACGCGACCGCCAGCCGGATCGTGTACGACGGCTGCTTCCTGGCGGGCCTGCGCAACTACCGGCCGGAGCTGGGCCCCGCGTTCCGGCCGCGCAAGCTCGTCTACGCGCTCTCCATGACGGAGACGAACGAGGCGGCGCCCAGCTTCGTGGTGGACATCACGTCCGTGTGGGACGTGAAGATGCGCGCGGTCCGCGCGTTCGCGAGCCAGTTCGCGCCCGCGCCGGGCGAGACGGTCACCCTGCCCTTCGAGCGCTTCCAGCTCGCGGTCGAGGCCAACGCCCGCCGCCACGGCGAGCGCATCGGCGTGAAGTACGGCGAGGGCTTCCTCGTGCGCGAGCCGATCGAGGTGGACGACCTCCTCGCGCTCAAGGGCCGGTCCATCTAGGCCTGGTCCGGCACGACCGACGGCTGCCCGAGCCGCACCTCCTGGATCAGGTTCGGAATGGCCCGGTCGAGATTGCGGGCATACATTCCCGCGAAGAGGCGGCCGAGGCTGGCCGCGCCCGCCCCCTCCCCGTCCAGGCGGCGCTCCAGCAACCGGACCATGGTCAGCGACGGTCGCCTCGACGAACCGGAACGCGGCCGGCCTTGAGCAGCCACGCCAGGTAGGCTCCAGCCACCACGTCGTACGAGCCGCAGAACGCCGGCCACCAGGCAGGGACGCCCGGGTTGGACACGACACGGCCATGCACGAGGTCGAGGAGGCCGTGCGCCGCGAGCGCGATCGCTACCACCCAGAGCGACGACCGGAAGCCCCAGATCGCCGCCGCAATGAAGACCGCGCCCAGGAGCGAGTCGAGCAGGAGCGCGTGCGTCGAGCCTCCCAGGACCGCGAACAGCGCGTAGAGGGACGCGATGACGATCGTCACGGTCGGATAGAAGGCGCGATCGCGATCCAGGCCGACCGCCGTGGCCATCAGTCCGACCGCGAACGCGAGCAGCGCTCCGACGAGCAGTGGCACGGTCACCTCCTAGTCCTTCGGACGGTCCCGTCGCTTCAGCACCGGGAAGTCGACGTCGACGACCTGGTACGACTGGTTGAAGCTGCCGAGCGCCTTCCGCTCGGCAAAGGAGAGCGCGGGCACGCGGGCCGACGGCACCAGGCGCTCGCCGACCTTGCGCAGCCCGAAGAACACGCCCGACTCCGGAGCCTCCCGGATCTCGAAGCTCGTCCAGGGGAAGCCCTTGCGAACGTAGGTCTCGATGTCTTGCCCGTCGAACAGGAGCGTCTGGCCGGTGCTGGTCAGGATCACGAAGCAGGGGCCGGAGTCCCCGGCTTCCTCGAACTCGACCGCGTCGACCGCGTCGATCCGGCGAAACGCGAGCTGTCCACGGGCCAGGTCGCGGCGCACCCGCTCTCGAAAGGCCGGGCCTCCTGTCCATCGGGACGACCTCCGGTAGAGGAACCAGGCCAGGAGGCCGGCCGGTGCGATCCACCAGGCGGGGTGGGACAGGACGGGCCACGCCGATGCGGCGCTCCTGAAGACTGCACGGAGCCCAAGCGCCGCGATGCCCACGACCGCCAGGAACAGCGCCGCACGACCAGCAGCCGTGCCGACCGCGACGTATCCCCGTAACTCGGCCGCCTGCCGCTTCGACAGCGGTCGATACTCGAGGCCGGC
>JAICEW010000209.1 GCA_025923995.1 Vicinamibacteria bacterium
CTGCGCCTTGGCCAGCAGCCGGCGCGACTCGACGTCGCGCGGGTCCTGCGCGGCCAGGCGCGTCAGGACGGCCAGCGCGGCCGCCGTCTCCTCGGCCTGGAGCTGCGCCGTCGCGAGCGAGCGCAATGCCGCGCCCTCCTGTGGCGCGACCGCCGCCGCCCGACCCAGCGACTCACGGGCGTCCGGCAGGCGCCTCGCGGCACGGTCGATCGACGCGCGCAGGAGCCAGCCTTCGAACACCGCGCGGCGGTACAGCGCGTCGGCGCCCGCGCGATCGCTGGCCGCGAGCCGCGCCTCCGCGGCCGCGGCCACCTGCTCCAGCATCGACGCGGGGTCGGCCGCCGTCTCGCTTCGCGCGGGAGGGGCGACCGCCAGCAGCGCGAGGACGAGGGCCGGCCGGCGGAGCAGGCGAGGCATCAGGCGATTCTAGCCCGCCGCCCGCGAGCGGCCGCGCCCTTGACACGCCTCACGCGTGGACACTACGTTCGCCGGCGAGCATGCGGCCGGCCGCTGTCCTGTCCCTCGTCCTCCTGCCCCTCGCGGCCGCCGGCCCGCCGTCGTTCGATCCGGTCGTGTTCGAAGAGGTGGCGGCCGCGCGCGGGCTGCGCTTCGTCACGAGCTCGGGCCGCACGCCGCGCAAGCACCAGCCGGAGACGATGGTGGCCGGCGTCGCGATGCTCGACTACGACGGCGACGGCTGGGTCGACGTGTACGCCGTGAACGGCGCGACCATGCCCGGGCTCGTGAAGTCGGGTCCCGAGTTCCACAACCGGCTGTTCCGGAACGACGGCAGGGGGTCGTTCACGGACGTGACCGAAAAGGCCGGCGTGGCCGGAACCGGATACGACCTGGGCGTCACCACCGGCGACTTCGACAACGACGGGCGCACCGATCTCTTCGTGGCCGGGCTGCGCCGCAACACGCTGTTCCGCAACCGCGGCGACGGCACCTTCGCCGACGTCACCCGCGCGGCCGGCCTCGCGCGGCCCGACCCCACTCACGGGACGATGTGGGCGGTGGCGGGGGCGTTCCTCGACTACGACCGCGACGGGTGGCTCGACCTGTTCGTCTCCAACTACGTCGTGTGGGATCCGGAGAAGGAGCCCGTGTGCGGCAGCCCGGGCGCGCCCGACTACTGCCACCCGAAGCAGTACCAGGGGCTGCCGAACTCGCTGTTCCGCAACAACGGCGACGGGACCTTCACCGACGCGTCCGAGAAGTCCGGCATCCGCGCGCACGTCGGCAAGGGCATGGGCATCGGCGTGGCGGACTTCGACGACGACGGCTTCGACGACGTGTTCCTCTCGAACGACACGACGCCCTCGTTCCTGTTCATGAACAACCGCAACGGCACGTTCACCGAGTCCGCGTTCCAGCGCGCGGCCGCGTTCCCGGAGAAGGGGGAGGCCGTGTCCGGCATGGGCGCGGACGCGCGCGACGTCGACAACGACGGGCGGCCGGACGTGTTCCAGACGGCGCTCGCGAACGAGACCTTCCCCTTGTTCCGCAACACGGGCGGCGGCCAGTTCGAGGACGTCACGGGCCGCAGCGGCGTGGGGGCGGCGACGCGGCCGCGCGCCGGCTGGGGCAACGGGATCGTCGACCTCAACAACGACGGCTGGAAGGACCTGTTCGTCGCCTGCGGCGACGTGATGGCGCCCGACGGCGCGTTCGGCGCGAACGTGCCCCAGGCCAACGCGGTGCTCGTGAACACGAAGGACGGCCGGTTCGCGGACGGCAGCGCGACGGCGGGGGAGTCCTTCGCGCGCAGGGCGGTCCATCGCGGCGTCGCGTTCGGCGACGTCGACAACGACGGGCGCGTGGACGTGATCGTGACCGCGCTCGACGGCCCGCTCGAGCTCTGGCGCAACGTCTCGCCGGCGCCGAACCACTGGCTCTCCGTGAAGGCGGTGGGGACGCGCAGCCCGCGCGACGGCACGGGCGCGAAGGTCAAGGTGGTGACGGCGGCGGGCGCGCAGTGGAGCCACGTCTCGACCGCGGTGGGCTACGGCGGCGCCTCCGACGCGCGCGTCCACTTCGGGCTGGGCGCCGAGAAGACGGTGCGCGAGCTGACCGTCACCTGGCCGTCGGGGAAGGTCCAGACGCTGAAGGCCGTCGCGGCCGACCAGGTCCTGACCGTCGCCGAGCCGCGCTGACGCGGGGGCGGCGGCCTCACTCGCCCTGCGGCTTGTCCTTGATCCGCCGGAACTCCTCGAACTGGTGCTCGGCCTGCTCGGTGCGTCCGAGCTTCTGGTAGGCGCGCCCCAGCTGGTAGCGGATGTTCGCGTCCTCGGGCGCCAGCTTCACGGCGGCCTCGAGGCGCGCCGTCGCCTCCGTCGCGTCTCCCTGGGCCAGGAGCAGCTTGCCCAGCAGGTACTGCGAGTCCGACAGGTCCGGACGGGCGTCGAGCAGCGGGCGCAGGATCGCGATCGCCTCCTGCGGCCGCTGCAGCAGCTCCAGCACGATCGCGAGGTGCTGCTGCGAGACGGCGTCCGCCGGCCGCACGGCCAGCTCCGCGCGCAGCGCGTCCTCCGCCTCCTTCAGCCTGCCCTGGCGCAGATGGATCACGCCCAGCGTCGCGTTCGCCTCGGGCACGTCCGGCTTCAGGCGGAGCGCGCGCTGGAGCGACTCGATGGCGGCCTCGAAGTCGCCCTGCTGCGCGTTGGCCTGGCCCAGCAGCACGCTCAGCTCCGCCGAGTCGCCGTGGCGCGAGACCAGCTCCTTGAAGGCGGCCTCGGCCTCCGCCCCGCGCTCGCTCTTCACGAGCGCCAGGCCGTACGCGAACTGCAGCGACGGGTTCGTGGGGCGCTCGGGATCGTCGACCAGGAGCGCGGCCGCCTTCGCGTAGCTCTCGACGTTGAGCCACGCCATGGCCAGCATCCGCGTGAGCGCGCGGTCCCCCGGGCTCGCGGCCCGCGCCTTTTCCAGCGGGCCGGTGGCCTGGTCGAACTGCTTCGCGTTGAAGCGCGCGATGCCCAGCGAGGCCTGGGCCTGCGCCGACTGCGGGTCGAGGCGGACCGCGCTCGCGAAGAGCTCGGCGGCGGGGCCGAACTCCTCGGCCTGCATGCGCAGGACGCCCAGGTTGAGGTACGCGCGCGCCAGGCCGCTCGAGACCGACTGGCGGATCGCGCCGCGTCGCGCCGGCGGCAGCGACGCCAGGGGCGACGCCTCGATCACGGGCACGCCGGCCGCCGACGCCTTGGGGTCGGGCGCGTCGGCGAGGTAGCGGGCGAGGCTCGCCTCCTCCGCGGAGGCCCCCTCCTCGGACTGGCGCGCCGACTCCGCGAAGTGGGCCGCGGCCTCGTCGGCCGCGCCCGTCGCGCGCAGGGCCTGGGCCAGTTGCAGATGGATCGCGCGGAGGGCGGGGGCGTTCGCGCCCTGTCCCTGGGCCAGCGCGAGCGCCTGCCGCAGCGACGCGGCCGCTTCGGGACCCTTGCCGGCCGCCAGCCGCGCGCGTCCGAGGTAGTACAGCGTGCGCGGGTGGGGAGGCTCGACACGCGCGGCGGCCTCGAGCGGCGCCAGGCCGTCCGCCGCACGCTGGTCCTCGACCAGCGCGATCCCCAGCTCGCGCTGCGCCGCGGGGTCCCCCGGTGCGATCGCGAGCTCTGCCCGGAACGCCGCGATCGCGGTGGCGAGGGCAGGCCGTCCGCCCGACTCGGCCGACAGCATGCCGAGCATGTAGTGCGCGCCCTTGAGCCGCGGCTCGCGGGCCAGCGCGGCCTCGACCTCCGTTCGCGCGCGGTCCGCCTCGCCGTGCTCGCGGTAGGTGCGCGCGATCAGCAGGTGCGTGCGCCCCATCGGCCGCGCCCTCGCGATCCGCGCGAACACGGCGGCCGCGCGCTCGGGCGACTTCTGCGTCAGGTAGGCGCTTCCCAGCGCGAACGCCAGCTCGAGATCTCCGGGGGCCAGGCGCTGCGCCTCCTCCAGCGCCGCGACCGCCTCGGCGGTTCGGCCGCTCGCCAGGAGGCCCTGGCCGAGGAGCCGCCGCGCCTGGGCGTCATCGGCTCCTTCACCCACCAGACCCGCGAGGACGTCGACGGCTTTCCCGGGCTCGCCGAGCTGCAGGTGTGCGACCGCGAGTGAGAGCCGGGCCGGCCGGCCTCCGCCAACGGCCGCGTCCTCGAACGCCGCCCGCGCCTCGGCCAGCCGGCCGTCGAGGCGATCGATCGTCCCCAGCAGCAGCCAGCCCTCTTCGAGCACGCGGGCGTAGCTCGCGCGAGCCCCCTCGCGGTCGCCCTTGCGCAGGCTGGCCTCGGCGGCCGCCACGGCGCCGTCGAAACGGGCCGTGGGGGAGGGGGTTTCGGCGCCCGGCGCGGACGCGGCCAGCCCCCCCGCCAGGGCGCACGCCACTGCCCGCCGAACCCACCCCGCCGCGTTTCCCGACACGGTCGTCGATCTTACCGCGCGCCCTTCCGACCCGTGTTTACGGGGGTCCCATAGGATTTGCGATGGGCGCCATAAAAACTTCTTGACACTGGGGGCGGCCTGATCTAAAAACACTTTTTAAATCGGCTTAACTAACGGACCTGGGAGGGCGGAAGATGCGGAAGTACGGGCTGTCCATAGCCTCGTTCCTGATTCTCCTCGTGGCAATTCCAGCCTTCGCCCAGAAGATCACCGGTACGCTGCGCGGGGAGGTCACTGACCCCACCGGCGCCGTGATCTCGGGGGCGAAAGTCACCATCACCAACGAGGATACCGGCCTCACGCGCACGGTCACGACGACTTCGGCCGGCATCTACAGCGCCGACAACCTGCCCGTCGGAAGCTACCGGATCCAGGTCGAGAGCCAGGGCTTCAAGTCCGAGGTGCGCAGCAAGGTCGTGCTGAACGTGGCCGACGCGCGCGCGGTGGACGTGCAGCTGCAGACCGGCGACATCAGCGAGGTGGTCGACGTCGAGGTCGCGGCGGTCGCGGTCAAGACGGTCGGCGCCGACGTCTCGGGCCTGGTCACGGGCACCGAGGCGCGCTCGCTCCCGCTGAACGGTCGCAACTTCATGCAGCTGACGCTGCTCCAGCCCGGCGTCTCCGGCATCGACGGCTTCAACACCATCGACAAGGGCCTGGCCGGCGGCTCCGACGTCTCGGTGTCCGGCGGCTCGACCACGTCGAACCTGTGGACCGTGGACGGTGCCAACAACAACGACGTCGGCTCCAACCGCACCATCCTGGTGTACCCCTCGGTCGAGACCATCGAGGAGTTCAAGATCCAGCGCAACAACTACGGCGCTGAGTTCGGCCAGGCCGGCGGCGCCCAGGTGAACCTGGTGACGCGCGGCGGCACGAACGACTTCCACGGGGCCGGCTACTGGTACCTGCGCCGCGACAGCCTCAACTCGACCGATTACTTCCTGGAGAGGGCCGGCCGCGAGAACCCCGAGCTCAAGTGGGACGACTTCGGCGGCACGCTCGGCGGGCCTGTCGTGAAGGACAAGGTGCACTTCTTCGTCTCGATGAACTGGAACAAGGACAGGCGCAGCGACGTCCGCCAGGCGTTCGTGCCCACCGAGGCGGAGCGCCGCGGCGACTTCAGCGGCCCCGGGCTCCCCGGCTGCTCGCCGCAGAAGCCGGTCGACCCGCGCACCGGCCAGCCCTTCCCCGGCAACGTCATCCCGGCCAACCGCATCAGCCCCGGCGGCCAGGCGATGATGGCGCTGATGGCGCTCCCCAACACGACGCCGACCGGCGGCTCCTGCAACAACTGGCTGGAGGCGGTCCCGACGCCGGTGGACTGGCGGCAGGAGATGGCGCGCGTCGACTGGTCGATCACGAACAGCACCCGCCTGATGGTCCGCTGGACGCATGACTCCTGGAAGGCCGACCGCAACCAGTGGGGCGACGACCCGTTCCCGGCCGTCCGCTCGCTGTGGAACCAGCCGGGCCGCTCGCTCGTCACGCAGCTCAACCACAACATCGGCTCCTCGATGGTCAACAGCATCACGTTCTCGTATTCGGCCAACAAGATCGAGGTGACCCGCGGCGGCGACGAGAGCCTCGTCGAAGCGCTCAACGCCGGCATCCCCACCGTCTTCCCGGCCGACATCAAGCAGCAGGGGGGCCAGGGCCAGCCCGGCGCCATGTGGGGCTCGCTGGGCGCCTACGGTCAGGGCATCCTGTGGAACCAGGCGCCCTGGCTCAACAACCAGGACCTGTTCGTCCTGAAGGACGACTACTCGGCCGTCTTCGGCAAGCACTTCATCAAGGCCGGCATCCTGCTCAGCACCAACAAGAAGAACGAGGAGCCCGCCAACACCACCCAGGAGTCGGTGCAGGTGAACGGCACCGCGGGTTCGCTCACACCCGCCGGCTACCAGCCGAACGTCACCACCGGCAACGAGATCGGCAACTGGCTGCTCTCGGACACCGTCTGGAACACGGCCGAGATCCGCACCAACAAGGCCGTGCTGCAGCGCTGGAAGGACTACGAGTTCTACATCGCCGACACCATCAAGATGAGCTCGCGCGTGACGACGGACGTCGGCGTGCGCCTGACGCACTTCACGCAGCCGTTCATGGAAGACGACCAGATGGCCAGCTTCAACACCGAGGCCATCAACCCGGCCTTCGGCAACTCGCCCTGCAACGGCCTGCTGTACGTGCCCGGCAAGAACCCGTGCCCGGCTCTGGGCCTGCAGGGTGGCCAGGACGGTCCGAACCGTTCGCTGCAGCCGATCAAGTCCATCCTGCTCGCGCCGCGACTGGGCGTGGCCTGGGACGTGTTCGGCACCGGCAAGACCGCCGTCCGCGGAGGCGTGGGCCTCTTCTTCGCTCGCGAGCGGCTCTCGGCCGGCCTCGGGCTCGGCGCGAACCCGCCGTTCTCCGGGACCGCGTCGGTGGTCCGGACGCTGGCGTCCAACCAGCCGGTGGTTGGTGGCGCGACGCCGTCCTTCGGCGCGCCGTCCGTCGGCCTCATCCAGGAAGCGGGCAACGGCAACAACTGGCAGTGGAACCTGGCCGTGCAGCACGAGGTCGCGCGCAACACGGTGCTGGAGGTCGCGTACGTCGGCAACAAGGGCCAGGACCTGCTGGGCCAGACCAACCTGAACGAGATCGCGCCGGCCAACCGGCTCGCGTACTCCCGCAACGACAGCGCGTCACTGCGCCCGCTCAACGGCATCGCCGGCATCGGCAACGGCAACGTCGCGCTGTACACGCGCGATCGCAGCTCCATCTACCACGCGCTGCAGACGCAGCTCGTGAGCCGCTTCGGCCAGGGCTCGTTGATGTCGGTGTCCTACACCTGGTCCAAGTCGATCGCCGACACGGGCCTGGGCAACGCGGACTCGGGCGGAATCGGCCAGCGCAACGCGTACACCGACAGCACGCAGCCGCAGCTCGACCGCGCCCGCTCCGCCGTGGACCGTGCGCACGTGTTCAGCGGCACGCTGGTGCTGGCACTGCCGAGGCTCGATGACAAGTCGGGAGCCACCAGGGCCATCCTCGGAGGTTGGGAGCTCGGCTCGATCGTGCAGGCGTCGTCGGGCTACCCGTACTCGATCTTCCTCGGCCAGGTCCCCGGGCTCTCGGGCAACGGCAACCTGGCCGGCACGGGCTACGCCGGCAACCAGCGCCCGGACCGGGTCGAGGGCGTCTCCTGCACCGTGGACGACTCGTCCAACCCGACGCAGTGGTTCAACCCGGCGGCCTTCACGATCAACAACCACGCGCTCGGCACCAACGGCAACGCCGGCCGGCACATCTGCGACGGCCCCGGCTTCTTCCGGGTGGACGCGTCGTTGACGAAGAACTTCAAGCTCGGCAAGGGCGTCACCCTGCAGTTCCGCGCCGAGATGTTCAACGTCTTCAACCGGGTCAACTTCCTCTCGGACGACGGCAACGTGAACGTGACCTGGACGCCGAACAACGTGGTCTACGACACCGGGAGCGCGGCGACGGCGACTCGCGTCGTGAGCTCGGGCGTCGCGGGCGGCTTCGGACAGCTCAACCGCGCGGCCGACCCGCGTCAGATGCAGATCGGCTTCAAGCTGAGCTTCTGATCGGCTAGTCGACGGTTCCTCAAGAGGGCTGCGGGCTCCGGCTCGCAGCCCTTCGTCTTTCCGCGGAAGGTGAGGTCGAACGTGCCGTCCTCGTGGCGTAGGATGCGGCCATCGTGAGCACGTTCTTCGAGGCCGAGCTGCGCGAGCAGCCCGCGGTGCTCCAGCGCCTCCTGGAGGTGGGCCGGGAGCGGACGGAATCGGTGGCCGCGCGCATCCGCGAGCGGTCGCCGCGCTTCGGGGTCCTGGCCGCCCGCGGGTCGTCCGACAACGCGGCGCGCTACGGCCAGTACCTGCTGGGCATCGAGAACGCGTTCCTGGCCGCGCTGGCGACGCCCTCGGTGTTCACCTACTACGGCGGGCGCCCCTCGATGGCGGACGCGCTGGTGATCGGCATCAGCCAGTCCGGCCAGTCGCCGGACATCGTGGAGGTGGTGCGCGAGGGACGGCGGCAGGGCGCCCTCACCCTCGCCATCACCAACGAGCCCGCCTCACCGCTGGCGTCGGCGGCGGAGATGATCCTGACGCTGGAGGCGGGCACGGAAGGCTCCGTCGCGGCCACCAAGACCTACACGGCCCAGCTCATGGTCCTGGCCATGCTGAGCGCCGCCTGGCGCGGCAGCGGTCAGGCCTGGGCGGAGCTTCAGGCGCTGCCGGGCCAGGTGCAGGCGACGCTCGAGGCCAATCGCGAGACCGCGGCGATCGCCGAGAGCCTCCGCGAGCACAGCCGCCTGGTCGTGCTGGGCCGCGGGTACAACCTCTCGACCGCCTTCGAGATCACGCTCAAGGTGAAGGAGACGAGCGGCGTCATGGCCCACGGCTACTCGTCCGCCGACTTCCTGCACGGGCCGAAGGCCATCCTCGACCGCACGCTGCCCGTCATGGTGGTCTCGCCCGTGCGCGCGTTCGGCGACCTCGACGCCGTGACCGCGCTGGCCCGCGAGCAGGGCGCGCCGCTGGTGGTGATCTCGGACCGGGAGGACATCCTCGGCGTGGCCGACGTCGCGCTGCGTCTGCCCCTGGGCGTCCCCGAGTGGCTCTCGCCGCTCGTCGCGGTGGTGCCGGGCCAGCTCTGGGCGCTGGGCTTCAGCCTGGCCCGCGGGCTCCACCCCGACGCGCCGCGCGGCCTCACCAAAGTGACGCACACGCTCTGACCCGCCCTTCGATCCCTTGGGAGGAGACATGAAGGACAACGAACAGGGGATCGCTGGCCTCGCGGGCGCGCAGTGGCGGCTGGCGCTGCGCCTGACCGCGGCCATGATGGCGGTGTACTTCGGCTTCATCCTCATGGTCGCCTACGCGAAGCCCCTGCTGGGGCGCCAGCTGGTCCCGGGGCTGTCGCTGGGGACGCTGCTGGGCGCGCTGGTGATCGTCGCCGCCTGGGTCCTGATCTGGATCTACGTGCGCTGGGCCAACACGCACTACGACGCGACGGTGCGCACGCTGCGGAAGGAAGGCTAGAGGCTCTTGGACACCGCATTGGGCGCCACCCATCCGACGGCCATCGCGTTCTTCTTCCTCTTCATCGCCGTCACGCTGGGCATCACCTGGTGGGCGGCGCGCCGCACGCGCACGGCCGAGCACTTCTACGCGGCCGGCCGCAGCGTCACCGGCTTCCAGAACGGGCTGGCGCTGGCGGGCGACTACATGAGCGCGGCCAGCTTCCTGGGCATCGCGGGGCTCGTGGCCACCTCCGGGTTCGACGGGCTCATCTATTCGATCGGCTTCCTGGTCGGCTGGCCCATCGTGATGTTCCTGATCGCGGAGCCGCTGCGGAACCTGGGCAAGTACACCTTCGCGGACGTGGTGGCCTACCGCCTGGCGGGCGGGCCGGTGCGCGTCGCGGCCGCGATCGGGACGCTCGCGGTCGTGACCTTCTACCTGATCGCGCAGATGGTGGGGGCGGGCAACCTGATCAAGCTGCTGTTCGGCATCCCCTACGAGACCGCGGTCGTGATCGTGGGCGCGGTGATGCTCGCCTACGTGCTCTTCGGCGGGATGATCGCCACGACCTGGGTGCAGATCGTCAAGGCGGTGCTGCTGCTGGCGGGCGCGTCGATCCTGGCCGGCCTGGTGCTGTGGCGGTTCGGCATGAACCCGCTGGCCCTGTTCGACGCGGCGGCGCAGAAGTACGGCGCGCGTGTGCTGGCGCCCGGCCAGCTGGTGAGCAACCCGCTCGACGCCGTCTCGCTGGGCCTGTCGCTCATGTTCGGCACCGCGGGCCTGCCGCACATCCTGATGCGCTTCTACACCGTGCCCGACGCGCGCACCGCCCGGGTCTCGGTGAGCTACGCCACCGCGTTCATCGGGTTCTTCTACCTGCTCACGTTCGTGCTGGGCTTCGGCGCCATGGTCCTGGTGGGCCGCGAGGCCATCCAGGCCATCGACAAGGGCGGCAACATGGCGGCCCCGCTGCTGGCGGAGGTGGTGGGCGGCACCGGCTTCCTGGGCTTCATCTCCGCCGTCGCCTTCGCGACCATCCTGGCGGTCGTCGCGGGCCTGACGCTCTCGGGCGCGGCGGCGCTGTCGCACGACCTGTGGGTCAACGTCGCCCGCAAGGGCCACGCGCCCGAGCACGAGCAGCTCCGCGTGGCGCGCATCGCGACCGTCCTGCTGGGCGTGCTCTCGATCCTGCTGGGGATCGCCTTCAAGGGCCAGAACGTGGCCTACATGGTCGGGCTCGCCTTCGCCATCGCGGCCAGCGCCAACTTCCCGGCGCTGGTGCTGTCCGTGTTCTGGCGCTCGTTCACCACGCGCGGGGCGCAGGCCAGCATGATCGTGGGCACGGTGTCGGCGCTGGTGCTGATCGCGCTGTCACCGGCCATCCAGGTGCAGCTGCTGGGCCGGCCCAGCGCGATCTTCCCGCTGGCCAACCCGGGACTGATCACCATCCCGCTCGCGTTCCTGACCGGCGTGGTCGTGTCGCTCGCCTCGCCCGACCGCGCGGCCCACGACGCGTTCCCGGCGCTGCAGAAGCGCTTGCATCTGGGAGCGGACTGAGGCGCGGTCGGTGGACGGCGCGCGTTCTCTCGCCGCCGCTCGATGACTTCCTTCACTTCCGCGGGCATCCCAGCGTCGGCGGTGCCTCTTCGAAGGACATCCGTGGGGTTCCGCCAATCAGGTGGTGTCGCTCGCGGCGCTCCGCTGACACCCGTGGCAGCCTCGCCGCCAGGCGCCTGCGCCTGGTGCGAGTACGCGCGACGATTTGAGGCACCCTGCGTTCCGACGACTCAACATGTTCCGGAACACGTTGAGTGTTCGCGACTCAACCGGCCGCGCGGCCGGTTGAGTCC
>JAICEW010000210.1 GCA_025923995.1 Vicinamibacteria bacterium
GTGACCGACTCGGGCGGACGCTTCCGGTTCGCGGACCTGGCCCCCGGCAGCGTGGCGATCGTGGTGACGACCGTCGGCTACGGCTTCGCCCAGCGCACGCTGGCGGTGGACGGTCCGGAGGTCGAGATCCGCCTGACCCAGGAGGCCCTGCGGCGCTCCGAGGAGGTCGCGGTGACGACGGCCGCGTTCGATCCTCCGGACCTGGCCGCGCCCGCGGCGCAGGTGCTGGCGGGGACGGAGCTCAAGAACCTGGCGAACGTGCTCGTCGACGATCCGCTGCGCTCGGTGCAGTCGCTGCCCGGCGTGGCCGCCAGCGACGAGTTCGAGGCGACGTTCGCGGTGCGCGGCACCGGGTTCGGCAACGTCGGCCTGTACGTCGACGGCGTGCTCATGAGCGCCCCCTTCCACACCATCCGCGACGTGAACGACGGCTTCTCGCTGACGCTCGTCAACGGCGACGTCGTCGACTCCATCACGCTCCTGTCCGGCAGCGCGCCCGCGCGTTTCGGCGACCGCACGGGCTCCGTGCTCGGGCTGAAGCTCCGCGAGGGCAGCCGCGACGAGTTCTTCGGTCGGGCCAGCCTGGGCGCCACGGGCCTCTACGCCACGCTGGAGGGGCCGCTGGGCGGGACGAAGACGTCGTGGCTGCTGTCGGCGCGCAAGAGCTACCTCGACTACGTCCTCGACCGGCTGGACACGAGCGACATCGTCCTCGGCTACTACGACGTCACCGCGCGCCTCGCCCACCATCCGAGCCCCTCCCACACGTTGACGCTCGGCCTGCTGCACGGGCGTTCGAAGTGGCGCAGCACCGAGGAGGACCGGGGGCCGACCTCGGACGACACGGCCGACGCGGGCACCGATCTCCTCACGCTGCAGCACCGCTTCCTGCCCTCCACGCGCACCTGGCTCGAGACCGTTGCGTTCGTGTCGCGCGAGACGGGCCTCAACCGCCACGTGGACGGCACCGACGTCCTGAACGCCTCGAGCTGGCAGTGGGGCCTGCGCACGGACGCCACGCGCGTGATGGGCCGGCACCGCGTCGAAGGCGGCCTGCTGTTGCGCCAGCTCTCCGAGGACGCGATCACCCGAGAGTTCGACCGCGTGAGCGCGGGCTATCGCGTGACGGCACGGTACGACGCGGGCGCCCTGCAGGGCGGCGGATACCTGCAGGACACCTGGACCACCGCGGGCGACCGGCTGAGCCTCACCGCGGGCCTCCGGATCGACGGCTTCGAGGAGACCGACGAGACCCGGGTCCTGCCGCGCGCCGCCCTGCTGTGGAACGTCACGGGCCGCACGCGGGTCTTCGCCGGCTTCGGCCAGTACGCGCAGTTCCCCCGGTTCGAGGAGCTGCTGGGAGAGAACGGCAACCCGCAGCTGCAGTCGGAGCGCGCGACGCACTTCAGTGTCGGCGTGGAGCACGCCCTCGGCTCGACGACGCGCGTCCGCGTCGAGGCCTACGACGAGGAGCACCGCGACATGCCGTTCGTGGCCGCGGCCGAGTGGCGGATCGAGGATGGCCGCATCCACCCGCCGCGGCCCGGCGCGCCGCTCGCCAACGCGCTCGACGGCTGGTCGCGCGGGGTCGAGGTCATGGTGCAGCGCCGCAGCGCCAACGGGCTCTCCGGCTGGATCGCCTACAGCTTCGGCCACGCTCGCTGGCACGAGGAGCCGGGCACCCTCGCCTTCGACTCCGACTTCGACCAGCGCCATACGCTGACCGTCTTCGGCAGCTACCGCGTCACGCCCACGCTGAACCTCAGCACGAAGTACCGCTACGGGAGCGGCTTCCCCGTGGCCGGCTTCTACGAGGCGCGGCCGGGTGGCGTGTTCCTGAGCGACGAGCGCAACCTGTACCGGCCCGAGGCCTACAGCCGCTGGGACCTGCGCGCCAACAAGGCGTTCCTGTTCGACGGCTGGAAGCTCACGCTCTACGGCGAGGTCGTCAACGTGCTGGACCGGACGCACCACCGGTACACGGGCCTCGACGGCCTGGACCTGCGCACGGGCCGGGTGCTGCTGGAGACCGACACGCTCTTCCCCCTGCTCCCGTCGATCGGGGTGACGGTCGAGTTCTGAGCGAACCTCTCCATCGGTTCGATTGACAAGGCTGGTGTCCTTGCTAGAGTAAGGACATGGCCAAGGTCACGAGCAAGCTGCAGGTGACGGTCCCCAAGGCCATCGCGGACCGCTTCGGCATCCGCCCGGGCGACGAGATCGAGTGGCGGGCCGAGGGGAACGCCATACGCGTCCTGACGGGTACGGGCGAGGGAACGTCGATCGGCCGCGAGGGTCGCCTCCGCGCCTTCGACGAGGCCACCACGCGCCAGAAGGCGCGCAACCGCTCCGGACGCCGGGGCCGGACCGCTGACCGCGGCTGGACCCGCGCCGACCTGTACGACCGTGTCCGCTCTCGTTGACACGAACGTCCTGGTCTACCGCTTCGACCCCCGCCAGCCGGACAAGCAGCGCCGGGCGACGGCACTGCTGCGGCGCGGGATCGAGACGGAATCGCTGCTCCTCTGCCATCAGGCGATCGTCGAGTTCGTGGCTGCGGTGACACGGCCGTTGCCCGGCGGCCGCCCGCTCCTGACGATGGCGGAGGCGATTCAGGAGACCGAGGAGCTGTGTGACCAATTCACGGTGCTGCTGCCGGACGAGCTCGTGCTACGCACCGCGCTGCGGGGAGCCGCCGCGTACCAGCTCGCGTGGTTCGACGCCCACCTGTGGGCCTACGCGGAGCGGTACGGGATCACCGAGATCCTGTCGGAGGATTTCCAGCACGGGCGGCGCTACGGCGGAGTGCGCGCGGTCAACCCGTTCCTGAGCGCCTGACGATCGCGCCCACGATCGCCTCGCCGTGGAAGCGGCCGTTCTCGATGAAGATGCGGCTCGTGAAACGTCCCGAGGCGAGCGCGCCCGCGACGAAGAGGCCCGGCACGGTGGTCTCGAGCGTCGCCGGATCGTGCTCGGGCACCAGCGACTCGGGGTCCACGGCCGCACCCGCCTCGCGCAGCAGCGACACGTCGGGCGTGTAGCCCGTCAACAGGAACACGGCATCGGCCGGCAGCTCGCCGCGCTCGCCTACCTTCTCGATCACCACCGACTCGGGCCGGATCTCCACCACCCGCGTCCCGAAGCACGCCTTGACGGCGCCCTCCTTGATGCGGTTCTCGATGTCCGGCTTGATCCAGTACTTCACGGAGTCGGCGAGGTGCTCCCCCCGGTGCACGAGCGTCACCTGCGCGCCCGCGCGGTACAGCTCGAGCGCCGCGATGGCGGCCGAGTTCTTGCCGCCCACCACCACCACGTGCCGCCGGTAGAAGGCGTGCGCCTCCGTCCAGTAGTGCGAGACGTGCGGCAGGTCCTCCCCCGGCACGCCGAGCGCGTTGGGGTTGTCGTAGTAGCCCGTGGCCAGCACCACGTTGGCGGCGCGCCGCACCACGGCGGCCTCGTCCGCCGCTCGGAGCGTGGCCACCTCGAACCCCGTGTCCGCCGCCCGCAGCGACGTCACCTCCTCGCCCAGCGCCAGCTCGATCTCGTAGGTGTCGCACACGCGCCGGTAGTACTTGAGCGCCTCGCCCTGGGTCGGCTTCTCGTAGGGCGTCACGAACGGCAGCCCGCCGATCTCCAGCAGGTCCGGCGTGGTGAAGAACACCATCTGGCGCGGGAAGAAGAAGATCGAGTTGACGAGTACACCCTTCTCGACCACCACGTAGCGCAGCCCCGCCTGGTGCGCCGCGATCGCCACCGCCAGGCCCGCCGGCCCCGCCCCCACCACCACCAGATCGATCGGCTCGCTGTCTTCCAAGGAACCTCCGCCCGCCGGGAACCGTCCTGTTATCATGCTCGCATGGCTGCACGACCGCTCAGCTCGGGCACGATCTCCTTCGGTCTGGTGACCGTCCCGGTCAAGCTCTACTCGGCCGCGGAGTCCTCCTCGGCCGTCTCCTTCAACATGCTGCACGGCAAGTGCAAGACGCGCCTCAAGCAGCAGTACGTCTGCCCCACGGACAACGAGATCGTCACCCGCGACCAGATGGTGAAGGGGTACGAGTTCGCCAAGGAGCAGTACGTCGTGTTCACGGAGGAGGAGATCAAGGCCATGGCGGAGACGTCCAGCCCCGCCATCGAGATCACCGAGTTCGTGCCGCTCAAGGAAGTGGATCCCCTCTACTTCGACTCCGCCTACTACCTGGGGCCCGACAAGGGCGGCGACCGCGCGTATGCCCTGCTGGCCGCGGCCATGCGCGAGACGCACCGCTGCGCGCTGGCCAAGTGGGCCGCGCGAGGGAAGGGCTACCTGGTGCTGATCCGGCCCGTCGAGAAGGGCCTGATCATGCAGACCCTGCTCTACGCCGACGAGGTGCGCCAGATCGACGAGGTGCCGCTGGGCGACGCGCAGATCAAGGACTCCGAGCTGAAGCTGGCCGTCCAGCTCGTCGACCAGATCTCGTCCGAGGAGTTCCACCCCGAGAACTACGAGGACGAGGTGCGCAAGCGGTACCACGAGGCCATCCAGCGCAAGGTGGAGGGCCAGGAGGTCACCGCGGCGGCGCCGGAGCAGCCGCGCGCGCAGATCATCGACCTCATGGAGGCGCTCAAGGCCAGCCTGGCCGGCAAGGCCAAGGCGGCCGAGCCCGCCGACGCGAAGGCGAAGGCGTCCGAAGCCAAGGCCGACAACAAGGCCAAGGCCCCGGGCCGCGGCCGCAAGAGCGCCTAGTCCCTCAGAGCGTCAGCTCCAGCACGCAGATCTCCGGCGGGACCAGGAACCGCATCTGCGGCGCCGGACCGCGCTCCATCCCGACGCCGCGCGACACGTGCAGCAACGTGCCTTCGTATTCGTGCAGGCCGCCGGCGTAACGGCGCGGCAGCGGGCTGCTCGTGTACGGCGGCCCGAAGAGAGGCAGCGCGACCTGGCCGCCGTGCGTGTGGCCCGCGAGCGCGAGGTCGACGCGCGTGGTGGCCGAGAGCGGGATCACGTAGTCGGGCTGATGGCCGAACACGATGCGCACGTCGCCGGACGGCGCGTTCGCGACCAGCCGCCGCATGGCCTGGCGCTCGTTCCCGCGGCTCATCCCCGAGGTGAGGCCGATCAGGCTGAGGAAGCGGCCGTCTCCCAGCGGGAGACGCGCCAGCTCGCCCGTGAGGGCCGTGACCTTCGTGCCGTCGAACATGCGCGGCCACTCGGGATCGACGTCGCCGCGCACCGCGAACGCGCCGAGCGGGGCCGCGAAGTCGAGCCGGCGCAGGAGCGCCTGGAAGTCCGCGGTGGCGGCCTGCCGCCCGCCGTCGAGCCGGGGCTGGATGTAGTCGCCGGTGAAGACGATGAGGTCGGGCGACTCCGCGAGGGCCTGGCGCAGCGCGCGCTCCTGGAACGGCCCGATGGTGTCGGTCTGGATGTCCGAGAGGTGGACGATGCGCAGCGTGCGCGCGGACGGTCCCGCGGAGGGCAGCACCGCCGGATGGCGCCGGACCTGCAGGTCGGTCGGCTCGCGATGGTAGGCTTCGGCGTAGACGGCGAGCAGGGCGAGCGAAGCGGCGCCCAGCACCGCGGCCCGGGCGCGCAACGCCGCCCGCGCGTGCGACCAGGCGAGCGCCGCCGCCAGCACGATCGTCTCGCCGAAGAGGCCCTGGGCCAGGTAACGGAACATCGTGAACCCCGAAGGCGACCACACCGCGGCGGCCAGGCCCGCCGCGGCCAGCGCGACCAGCACCAGCCGGAGGGCGTCGCTCCACGCGCCGCGGAGCCACGTCGGCCGATCGTTCGCGCGACGCGCGTGCCACCGCGCGCCCACCCAGGCGCAGGCCGCGCCATAGACGACGTGGAACGCGAGCGCGCCCAGGAGGAACCTCTCCTTCATGCCGTCCCCAGGATTGCACGGCCCGTGCCGGGTCACTTGGGGCCGGTTCCGGTGTTCCAAGGGGCATGGGTCGTGTCCGATCGGCCACTTCCGCGTGGCCCCCTGACCGCGGTGCCGCTTGGCGGCTGACTCGCTGGCCCGCGTCCGCCGCGAGGTCGAGGCCTGCGAGCGGTGTCCCCGCCTGCGCGCGTGGTGCCGCGAGGTCGCGCGCTCCAAGGTCCGCCGCTTCGCCGACCAGGCCTACTGGGGCAGGCCCGTGCCCGGCTTCGGGGATCCGAAGGCCCGCGTGCTGATCGTCGGCCTCGCCCCCGCGGCGCACGGCGGCAACCGCACGGGCCGCGTGTTCACCGGGGACCGGTCGGGCGACTTCCTCTTCGCCGCGCTGCACCGAGCGGGCTTCGCCAACCAGCCGACCTCGGTCGCGCGCGACGACGGCCTCGTGCTGCACGATTGCTACGTCGCGGCCGCGGCCCGCTGCGCGCCGCCCGCGAACAAGCCGCTGCCCGAGGAGATGGCGCACTGCCGCGGGTACCTGCAGCGCGAGTGGCGGCTGCTCACGGAGCTGCGCGGCGTGCTGGTGCTCGGGAAGATCGCGCTCGACGCGCTGCTGGCCGCGCTGCGCGAGATGGGACGCGTGCCGCGCGGCACGCTGGCGTTCGGCCATGGCGTCTCGCACGACCTCGGCGACGGCGTGCGGTTGTTCTGCTCCTACCACCCGTCGCAGCAGAACACGTTCACGGGCAAGCTGACGCCGGCCGATCTCGACCGTGTGCTGTTGGACGTGCGGGGGCACGTACGGAGCAAGCGCTGATGCGAAGGCTGGCCCTGATCCTGACCGCGATCGCGACGACGGCTTCGGCCGAGGTGCGGACGGCCACGTTCCGGTCCGCGAGCCTGGGCCGCGACGTGCGCTTCGTCCTCCACCTGCCCGCGTCGTACGCGAGCGGCGAGCGGCGCTACCCCGTCGTCTACGCATTGCACGGCCTGTTCGAGGACGCCTCGTTCTGGGAAGGCCGCGGGCTGGCGGGGCTGCTCGACGAGCAGAGGAAGTCGGGCGCGCTGGGCGACTTCGTGGTGGTCGCGGTGGACGGCGGGAACTCCTTCTTCGTGAACCGTCCGGGCGGGCGGTTCCAGGACCTGGTGACGCGCGACCTGGTGGACCACGTGGACGCGACGTACCGCACCGTCGCGAAGCGGGAGGCGCGCGGGCTGTGGGGCGTCTCGATGGGCGGCTACGGCGCGTTGCGCATGGCCCTGGCCGAGCCCGACCGCTTCGCCGCCGCGGTCACGCACAGCGCGATGATCCTCACCCGGCCGCCGACCGCGGACGGCGGCGCGGGACGCTACCAGCTGGCCGCGTTCCACCGCGTGTTCGGCGAGCCCATCGATCCCACGCTCTGGGCGGCGAATGACCCGCTGGCCCTCGCAGGGACGGCCGACCCCAAACGCGTGCCCGCGCTGCACCTCGACTGCGGCGCGCAGGACCGCTATGGGCTCGCGGCCGGCCACCTGGAGCTGGAGCGGAGGCTGCGCGCGCGCGGGATCGCGGCGCAGGTGGAGACGCCGCCGGGCGACCACGGCTACGAGTACGTGCGGTCGGTCTTCGCGAAGGGGATGGCGTTCCTGGGCGAAAGGCTGTCGCGCTAGGCGCGCAGCCCCGCGACCACCTCGAGCACCGTGTCGACGTCGGCCGGGCTCACGTACAGGTGGGCCGACAGCCGCACCCCCTTCTCGTCGCCCTGCGAGCGGACCCGGACCCTGCGGGCCCACAGCGCGTCCTGGAGCGCCTTGCCCGTCATCCCCTCGACGCGGAAGGTCGTGATGGCCGCCGCCAGGCGCGAGTCGGCGGGCGAGCGCAGGCGCACGGACGGGATGCGCGCCAGCCCGTCGCGCAGGCGCTTCGTGAGCGCCGCGTCGTACCGCGCGACGCGGTCCAGGCCCGCCGCGTCCATGAAGCGGAGCGCCGCCTGCAGCGCCTGGACCAGCGGAACGCTGCCCGTCCCGTACTGCATGAAGCGGAACGCGCCCCGCTCCCGGTCCTCGAAGGCGGCGCTGGCGAGGGTGGTCCAGAAGCGGTCCTGCGCCGCCCGCCGGAGGTAGAGGAACCCCGTGCCCTTGGGCGCCAGCATCCACTTGTGGGGGCTGGCGACGTAGGCGTCGCAACCGACCTCCGCGACGTCCACCACGATCTGCCCCACCGCCTGCGCGCCGTCCACGAGGGCGAGCGCGCCGCGCTCGCGGGCCAGCGCGCACAGCTCGCGCGCGGGCATGCGCACGCCGAGACCCGAGGTCACGTGGCTGAACATCACGACGCGCGTGCGCGGCGTGATCGCGTCCGCGAAGAGCTTCAGGATCGCATCGGGTCCGCCGGGCAGGGCGGAGTCGAGCGGCAGCTCCTTGACCACCACGCCGCGCCGCTTCGCCTGCAGGCGCCACGCGCAGATGCCGCCCGGGTGCTCCTGGTCGGTGCTCACGACCTCGTCCCCCGCCGCCAGGTCCAGGCCGTTCGCGAGGAAGCTCATGCCCATCGTCGCGTTCTGCGTGAGCGCGATCTCCGCGGCGCCCGCGCCCACGACGCGGCCCACGGCCGCGCGGACGTCGACCAGCTGCTGGTAGCCGGTGAGCGGCTCGCCGTCCGGCTTCTCGTACGGCCACTCCGCCAGGCCGCTCTCGAGCGCACGCGCACCGGCCGCGAGCGCGTCGACCACCTCGCGGGGCGAGGCGCCCAGCGTGCCCGTGTTGCAGTAGGCCACACCGGGCGGGATCAGGAACCGGTCGCGGAGGGACGCGAAGAACGCCGCATCGTCGGCGACGGCCGCGGCCGCGCCGGCCGACCGGGGCCGCAGGCTGGCCGCGACTCCGGTCGCGGCCAGGCGGGACAGGAACTCGCGGCGGGACGGCTCGGACGGGGAGCGCATGAGCGAGGGTACCCTAATGAGGATGCGCCGCCCCTGCCTCGCGATCCCGCTCGTGCTGCTGGCCGGGCCGGCGGCGGCGGAGAAGCCCGATCCGCTGCGCGCCCGGTACTGCGGCCTCATGAAGGGCTGCGGGCTGGAAGCGCCCCCGGGCTGGTGCTCCGAGGAGGACGCGCGCGGCGTCAAGGGGCTGCGCTACGACGAGACCCGCTGCAAGGACGCGCGCGACCTGAACGCGCGCGGCGTCCGCAACGACGACCTGCCGGGCTACCGGCTGTACGCCTTCCTCGGCCACCGGTACCGCGTCGAGTACGCAGTCAAGGGCGAGGTCGCGGTGAGCGCGGCGCGCCTCACCTACCTGATGAGCGAGCTGCCGCTGGCCGCGCGGCTGCTCACCGAGATCCAGGGCACGCGGTACACCGCCGAGTACGTGGACGCGGAGCGCCGGCGGTTCCGCGGCAGCAAGGGCTCCAAGCTGGCCGGCGAAGCGGACCTGGTGAGCGGCAGCCCGCAGGAGGGCACCGTCTGGTACTTCGGAGTCGGCACCTCCAAGGTGGGCCCGTGGAAGCTGCGCGGGCGCAGCCTGATGCGCTTCGAGTTCGCGCCCGTGCCGTCGGACGCCCGCCGCATCGCGTACCAGGTGCGCATCGTCACCACGCCCACGACCGGCTTCCTGAACGCGATCATGAACATGGGCCTGTTCAAGTCGATCGTGAACGGCGAGATCCGCGGGATGGTGGAGGACGTGACCGAGGCCAGCCGCAAGCTCGAGACCCACGCGCCGGCCCTGCAGGGATCCGAAGCGTGGTCCGCGGAGGAGAAGGAGAAGCTGGGGGCGCTGCTGCGCATCCCCTGAGCGGGCTACCAGGTGTAGCTGCCCGAGGGCGGCGGCCACAGATCCATCTGCTGGCGCAGGAGCACGACCTGCCCGAGGTGGTGGGCGTTGTGCATCGCCACGTGGACGAGCGCGTCCGCGACCGTGTAGCGCGCGAGCGGCGGGAACTCGATCGGCGGGGCGACCGCGCGACCGCCGTCGGCTCCCAGCGCCGCGAGGCGCTCGAGGTGAGACACGAACCGCTCGCGCAGCGCCGTCCACGAGCCGGGAGCGACCGCGGGCCACCCTTCCGCCGCGTGGCTGGGCATCGGCTCGCCCTCTCCCTGCGCGCGCCGGCCGAACCACTCCTGCCAGAAGGCCATGTGCGCGACCAGCTCGGCGATCGAATGGGCGGACGGCGCGGGGCGACGCTCTGCGTCCCCCGTGGCGAGCCCGTCGAGGATGCCCGCCGGCGGCATGAAGGGCGTGGTCTCGATCAGCAGGTCGCGTTCGTTCATGCGCGGAGTCTAGCCGGGCGGCCTTGATCCAGGTTGCGAATGTGGCGCCTGGCCCCCGCGGCCGCGCGGCCATCCCTTACGATGCGGACGTCATGACCAGCCCCGTCGGCGCCCGGACCCTGGAGGACTACGGCCAACGGCTCGACCGCGTCCTCGCCTACCTGGCCGACCACCTGGACGCGGACGTCGACCTCGAGCGGCTGGCGCAGGTGGCCTGCTTCTCGCCGTTCCACTTCCACCGCGTCTACCGCGCGGTCCAGGGCGAGACGGTGGCCGAGACTCTGCGGCGCATGCGCCTGCACCGCGCCGCGTGCGACCTGCTCGAGGACGAGCGGCCCATCGAGCGCGTGGCGGCGCGCGCGGGCTACGGCAGCCAGGCCGCGTTCACGCGCGCCTTCCGGTCGGCCTACGGCGCGCCGCCGGCCGCGTACCGGACCAGCGCGCTCTCGCCGGGAGAGCGGCCGTACGTCGTCGAGGCGCGCACGATACCGGCGATGCGCGTGGCCACTCTGCTGCACGTCGGAGACTACGCCGGCATCGGGCCCGCCTTCGACCGCCTGAACGCGCTGGCCGTGAGCCGCGGGGTGGTCGGGCCCTCGACGCGCTATTTCGGGATCTTCCACGACGACCCGGCCGGAACGCCGATGGAGGCGCTGCGGTCGCAGGCGTGCGTCACGGTTCCCGACGACTTCGTGGCCGAAGGGGACGTGCGCGTGTCCTCGATCGCGGGCGGCCGCTACGGCGCGGTCCTGCACATCGGACCGTACGCCGAGCTGCACCGCGCCTACGAGTGGCTCTACCGGGAGTGGCTGCTGCGCGAAGGGCGTGAGCCGGGCGAGGGACCGTGCGTGGAGGAGTACCTCAACGACCCGCGCACGACGCCCGCGAGCGAGCTCCGCTCCGAGGTGTGGCTGCCGCTCCGCGCCTAGCCGGATTTCGCGGGAGCCGGCGACGGCGGCGGCAGCCGGCTGCGCCAGGACGCCGCCGCGTCCTTCCGACCCCAGGCTTCGTAGAGGTCGCCCAGGCTGCGCACGACGAGGACGGTCTGGCGATCCTGCGCTCCGCGCGCGGCCGTGAGCACCTCGAGCGCGCCCAGCAGCTCGCGCTCGGCGTCGGCGTACTTCTTCTCCCTGGTGAGGCACCGTCCGAGGTTGCGACGGAA
>JAICEW010000211.1 GCA_025923995.1 Vicinamibacteria bacterium
GCTGACGCGCCTGCAGCCGCGCGAGGCGTCGCACTGGGTCGGCCTGGGCAACGCGCTGGGGCTGTCGGGCCAGAGGTCCTCGGCGTCGGCGGCGTTCGCGCGCGCGGTCGCGCTGCGCCCGGACGATCCCGAGGTGCGGATCCGGCTCGGGTTCGCCGAGCACGCGGCCGGGCGCACGGCGGAGGCGGCCGGACACCTGGGCGAAGCGGCCGCGCTGGCTCCGGCCTCGTTCCCGCACGCCGGCGCGCTGGGCGTGCTGCTGGCGCGGCTGGGCCGCGACGCGGACGCGCGGAAGTGGCTGCGGCAGGCGCGACCGACGGAGCCGGACTACGCCGAGGCGCGCTTCCAGCTCGCGCGGCTGCACGCGAAGGCGAGCGAAGCCGACGCGGCGCGGCGCGCGCTGCAGGACGCGCTGGCGGCCGCGCCCGCCTTGCGCGAGCGGGCGGCAGCGGATCCGCTGCTGGCACCCCTCCTGGCGCCGCCGCGGTAGACTCGCTGCCATGAACGATCGCCACGAGGCGGCGCGTCGCCGGCTGGAGGACGCGGTCCTGCGCGGCCCCGGCCATCTGGACACCTCGGTCCGTGAGGCGATCGCGCGTCGTCAGGACGTGCCCGAGGACCTGCGCGCGCTCGTCGAGAAGGTCGCTTCCGAAGCCTACCGGGTGACCGAAGGGGACTTCGCGACGCCGCGGTCGCGCTTCACCGAGGACGAGGTGTTCGAGGCGGTCGTGAGCGCCTCCGTGGGCGCCGCCCGCGACCGCGTCGAGGCCGCGCTGCGCGCCCTGGAGGACGCGTGAGGCTCGAGCGCGTCGCGCACGGCCATACGCTGGCGCAGAAGGTGCTGCTGCGGTTCATCGCGATCGTCGAGCGCCGTCCCGTGCCCGACGTGGTGCGGACGCTGCTCTACCGCAAGGCCTTCTTCGGCCGCTGGCAGTCCGAGCTCACGCAGCAGGTGATGCGCGGGCCCAGCGAATGGACGGTCGGGGAGCGGGAGCTGTTCGCCGCGTTCGTATCGCGGCTCAACCAGTGCCCATTCTGAACGGGCGCGCACGCCGCGGTCGCGGCGCTGGCCCTGGGCGACGAGGAGCTGACGCGGCGGGCGCTGGACGACCTCGAGTCCGCTCCGGTCGATGAGCGCCTGCGCGCCGCGTTGCGCTTCCTGCGCTCGCTCACGCTGACGCCCGAGCGCGTGGGCCCCGAGGACGTCCGTCCGCTGCTGGCCGCCGGCGTCTCGCGCGAAGGCGTGGCCGACGTCGCCTACGTCTGCTACCTGTTCTCGATCTACACCCGGCTCGCGGACTCGCTCGGGTGGGGCCTGCTGGACGACGCGGGCTACCGCGCGACCGGCCGCAGCCTGCTCAAGCGCGGGTACGACCTCTAGCCGTCCAGCGCCTGGCGCAGGTCGGCCACCAGGTCGTCCGCGTGCTCCAGGCCGATCGACAGTCGCACCAGGTCCTGCGGCGTCGTCGAGGTCGGGCCCTCGCTGCTGGCGCGGTGCTCGATGAGGCTCTCGACCCCGCCCAGCGACGTCGCGCGCGAGAACAGGCGCACGCGCCCGACGGCCCGCAGCGCGGCCTCGCGTCCGCCGCGCGCGCGGAAGGACAACATCGCGCCGAACGCCGTCATCTGGCGGCGCGCCACCTCGTGCCCGGGGTCCGCGGGCAGGCCGGGATAGTGGACGGCCGATGCGCCCGGATGTTCGGCCAGCGCCCGCGCGACCGCCATCGCGGTCGCGGCCTGGGCCGCCACGCGCACCGCCAGCGTGCGTAGACCCCGCAGGACGAGCCAGGAGTTGAAGGGCGACGAGACCGCGCCCAGGATGTGCCGCACGTGGCCGGCCGCCTCGTACGCCGCCGAGCGCCTGGCGAAGACGAGCGCGCCGCCCTGCACGTCGCTGTGCCCTCCGAAGTACTTCGTGGTGGAGTGCAGGACCACGTCGGCCCCGAGCGCGATCGGCCGCTGCAGCGCGGGCGTCGCGAACGTGTTGTCGACGAGCGCCAGCGCGCCCGCGGCGCGGGCCACGGCGATGGCGCCGGCCAGGTCCACCACGCACATGAGCGGGTTGGAAGGCGTCTCGAGCATCACCAGCTTCGTCTCGGGCCGCATGGCGCGCTCCAGGTTGCGCACGTCCGTCATGTCCACGAAGTCTGCGGCGAGGCCCCAGCGGGGCAGGAACTCGCGCCCCGCGATGGCGAAGCCGTAGTAGGCGTCGTGCGGGAGGATCACGTGCGACCCGGGCGGCAGCGTCTGCAGCAGCGACACGCCGGCGGCCATGCCGGACGCGAAGACAAGCGCGGCCTCGCCGCCCTCGAGCGGCGCGAGCGCGCTCTCCAGCGCCGACTGGTTGGGGTTGGACTCGCGGATGTAGGTGTGTCCGCCCAGCGGCGTTCCCGACGCGTCCCGCGCGAACGTCGTCGCGAGGTGGATCGGCGGCGCCAGGGCGCCCGTCGCCGGGTCGGGGCCGGGGCCTGAGTGGACGGCCAGTGTCTCGAACTTCATCGGGGATTCGCCTCCGCAGAACGCTAAAGATAGCCCGCCGGTGGGGGCCCGACACCAGCCTTTGTGGTCCGTCCGGGGTCCCCTTTGGGACGGACCACAGAAAAATGTTGACATCAGGCCACTTTAGTTGTGACACTCTAAGGTCATTTCTAGAGAGGAGACCGCATGAGGCTTCTGCGTCTGGCCTTCATACCGTCCTTGGCGTGCCTGATGTCGTGTGGCGGCCCGGCCGAAGAGCGACCCATCGCGGCCCCCAATCCGGTTCAGCCACTCCTGGGCAACCCGATCGCCTTCCCGTCCCTGACGACGACGCCGATCATCGCGAGCCCGTCGCCGTCCCCGAAGCCATCGCCCTCGCCCAGCCCGAATCCGAGCCCGACCCCAAGCCCGAGGGCGACACCGACGCCGACGCCCTCGCCCAGCCCGACGCCGAGCCCGACACCGACCCCGACTCCCAGCCCGACACCGACTCCGAGCCCGTCACCCACGCCCTCGCCCAGCCCGACGCCGTCGCCGACCCCGAGCCCGTCGCCCAGCCCCAACAACACCAACCCCGGGATCCATCACCTGCGGGTCGCCTTCTTCGGCATCCTCTGCAAGAACGGGAAGCCCGAGCCCAACAACGGCGCCGGGCTGCTCCCGGTCGGTTGCAAGGGCTCGCTGACGGCGACGCCGAAGTACGCGAACGGCGACGACGTGCCGGCCTCGATCCACGGCCCGGACATCGACTGGACACTGGAGTCGGGCCAGGGCATCGTGCAGGTGAAGGACTCCAAGACCACCGAGTGGAACAAGGACCTGATCGGCCTGAAGACGGGGACGTTCAGCATGTGCGCCGTGGTGAAGACCGTGCGCGGCTGCCTGAACGGGACGGTCACGCCGTAGGCGACCTGGTCGAGTTCGGCCCGTTCCGCCTCGACATGGCGAAGCGGGTGCTGTGGCGTGGGCGGGACCTGGTGTCGGTCCCGCCCAAGGCGCTCGACCTCCTGGTGGTCCTCGTGGCGCAGCGCGGGGACGTCGTGCCCAAGGAGGAGCTGCTCCGCCGCGTCTGGCCGGACACCTACGTCGAGGAGGCCAACCTCAGCGTCAACGCCTCCATCCTGCGCAAGGTCCTCGGCACGCAGGAGGACGGCCGGCCGTTCCTGGAGAACGTCCCCCGCCGCGGCTACCGCTTCGTCGCGGAGACGCGCGCCCAGTCGGCGTCGGGCCCGCCGTCGCTGGCGGTCCTTCCGTTCCGCACGCTCGGGGGCGGCGCCGAGGACGAGTACCTCGGCGTGGGGATGGCGGACGCGCTGATCGCGCGCCTGGGCCGCAGCGGGCACGTCACCGTCCGGCCAACCCGCACCATCCTGAAGTACGCGAGCCTCGCCGCCGACCCGCGCGAGGCCGGCCGCGAGCTGAAGGTGGACGCCGTGCTGGACGGGACGCTCCAGCGCGACGGCGCGCGGCTGCGCGTCTCGGCGCAGCTGCTGCCGGTGGGCGCCGACCGGTCCTCGTGGTCGGCGTCCTTCGAGACCACCTTCACGAGCCTCTTCGCGGTTCAGGACGCCGTCGCGGACCAGGTCGCGCAGGCGCTCTCGCTGACGCTGGGCGCGCCCGCGCCGCCGTCCGCCGCACTCCGCCACGTTCCGGGCCCCGCGGCGTACCAGGCGTACCTGAAGGGCCGCTACTTCTGGAACCGGCTCACGCGCGAGGGCATCGGCCGGGCGTTCGAGCTCTTCGAGGAGGCGCGCTCGCTGGACGAGCGCTACGCGGCGCCGTGGTCGGGCCTGGCCGACGCGTACGCCGTGCTCGGGTTCACCGGCGCGGTGCCACCCCGCGACGTGTGGACGCTGGCCGGCGAGGCCGCGCGGGGAGCGATCGAGCGCGACGAGACGCTGCCGGAGGCGCACGTGACGCTCGGGTACGTGCGCCTGTTCCAGGACTGGGACTGGGCGGGCGCGACGGAGGAGCTGGAGAAGGCGATCGCGCTCGACCCGCACTCGGGCGCCGCCCACCAGTGGTACGGGCTCTTCCTCAACATGCGCGGACGCCTCGCGGAAGCGGAGCGCCACCTGGCCCGCGCCGCCGAGATCGATCCGCTCTCGGTGGTGACGCTGGCCATGCGCGGCTTCCAGCGTGACCTGGCGCGCGACTACGGAGGGGGAGAGCGCTACTACCGCCAGGCGGTGGAGATCGATCCCCATCACTTCGTCGGGCACTGGGGCCTCGGCCTCGCGCACCAGCACGCGGGACGCTTCGCGGACGGCGTGGCCGCGCACCGCCAGGCGGCGGCGCTGCTGGAGGACGCGACGTTCGCCCGGGCCGTGCTTGCGCGCAGCCTGGCGCTGGCCGGACAGGAAGACGAGGCGAAGGCCTTGCTGCGGGAGATGGCGGACCCCGAGGGCGGGTACGTCTCGCCCTACCAGCGGGCGACCGTGCACGAGGCGCTGGGCGACACGGAAGAGGCCCTGCGCTGCCTGGAGGAGGCGGGCGAGCAGCGCGACGCCTGGCTGGCCTGGCTCGACGTCGACCCGATGCTGGACCGTCTTCGCGGCGAGCCCCGGTTCCTGGCCGTCCGCGACCGCGTGATGGGCGGCGCGTAGGGCGGCGGACGAACCGACGAATCCTAGGCTTCGCGCTTGAGGACGATGATCGTACGGTCGTCGGTGGCCTTGGCGCCGGCGGCGAAGGCCTCGATCGACTCCAGGATCGAGGCCTGCAGGCCCGAGGCGTCCTGGTCGCGTCGCTGCACCAGCAGGTCGACGAGGCGCCCCTCGCCGTACTCCTCGTCGCTCGCGTTCCAGGTCTCGGTCACGCCGTCGGAGTAGACGACGAGCGCGTCCTGCGCCGAGAGCTCGGCCACGCCCTCCTCGTAGGGCGCCGAGTCGAACAGGCCCAGCACCATCCCGCCGTCCGACAGCGTCTCCAGGTCGCCCGACCGGCGCACCAGCATCGGGGGGTTGTGGCCGGCGTTGACGTAGGTCAGCCGGCCGCTCGCCGGCTCCAGCCGGCCCATGAAGAAGGTGATGTACTTGTTGGAGGGCACGTTCTGCGCGACGGTGCGGTTGATGCGAATGGCCGCCTCCGCCAGGTGCGGCTGGGCCCAGTGGGCGCGCACGGCCGCGCGCAGCATCGTCATCAGGAGCGCCGCGCCCGTGCCCTTGCCCGACACGTCGCCGAGCGCGAACAGCAGCGACCCGTCCTCGAGCGCGAAGTCGTAGTAGTCCCCGCCCACGGTGCGGCAGGGGAAGTTCACGCCGCAGAGGCTGTACCCGGGAACCAGCGGGGCCACCGACGGCAGCAGGCCGCGCTGGATCTCGGACGCGATGCGCATGTCGTCTTCCATGCGCCGCTTCTCGAGGCTCTCCTCGAGCAGGCGCGCGTTCTCGATGCGCGTGGCCGCCAGGTTCGCGAGGAGCGTGACGATCGTCAGGTCCTCGTCCTCGAACGAGCGGCTGCCGATGAGCGAGTCCAGGTAGATGAGGCCGATCACGGCGTCGCCGCTCCCGCCCGACTGCGTGTACATGAGCGGCGCGCAGATGGCCGAGCGGATGCCGGTGCTGAGGATGCTGTCCTGCGTGCTGAACAGGGCGTCCTCCAGGATGTTCGGGATGAACAGGGAGACCTTGTCCTGGACGACCTGGCGGGCGATCGAGCGGCTCACGCTCTCGATGGGCTGGCCCTGGCGGCTGCGGGAGGCCTTCACCACTTCCCGCGGCGGATCGCCCTCACGCAGCAGGATCGCGCAGCGCTCGGCGCCGACCGTGTCGAAGATAAGCGTGATGATCTTGTCGAACAGCTCGGGCAGCGGGCGGTGCTCGAACAGCTCCTTGGCGGCCGAGTGCAGCACCATCAGCACGCGGTTCTGCCGGCGCAGGTCGTCCGCGGTGGCGGCGGGCTTGCTGATGTCCGTGATCTCGCGGGCCGAGAAGATGCGCGTCCCCTCCGGCGCCGCCGTCTCCTCCGGCAGGTCCTCGTCCTCGGTGAAGGTGAGGCGGTGCTCCCCCAGCGAGATCACGTCGCCGTGCCGCAGCTGGCGCTCGGCGGCCACCCGCTCGCCGTTGAGCAGCGTCCCGTTCTTGCTGCGCATGTCGGCCAGGAACGCGCTCTGGCCGCGGCAGCGGATCTCCGCGTGGTGGCGCGAGAGCCACTGGTCGGGCAGGAAGATGTCGCAATCGCGCGAGCGGCCGATCGTCACGCGGTCCTTGGCGACCTTGTACCGCTGACGCGAGCCGTCCGCGCTCTCGATCGAGATCTCGGACATGGAACGGTGGATTCTACCGCGTCGGGATCAGTTGGCGGGCGTCGGGCGCGGCTTGGGGCGCTTGAGCGCGAAGTAGCCCTTGCGCACGCGGACCTCGAGGTCCTTGCGCTTGGGGCGGAGGTCGATGGTGCGGAAGGTGCCGTCGGGGCTGCGCTTGGGCGTGTAGGCGAGCAGGTAGTGCTGGTGCAGCTCCTCGGCGATGGCCGAGAACACCTTGTTGAGGTCGCCCACGCGCTCGGGGAAGAAGAACTGCCCTCCGGTCTCGCGCGAGATCTTGCGCAGGAAGCCGCGCGGGCTGCTCCCGCCCCCCACGCCCTCGCCGCGGATCCCGATCGTGTAGACCGAGGCCTCCACGGCGCGCGCGTAGTCCACCACCTCCTGCTCCTTCATCTGGCTGGTGGTGTCCTCGCCGTCGGAGAAGACGATGACCGCCTTGCGCCCCTTCTGGTCGCGGATGCGGTTGAGCCCGTAGTGGATCGCGTCGAAGAGGCTGGTCCCGCCCCAGGCCTGCAGGGCGTCCACGAACTGCTCCAGGCGGTCCACGTCGCCGGTGAACTCGGCGCTGCCCTTGATGCTCTCGTTGAACTGGACGACCAGGGCGGTGTCCACGTCCTCCAGCTTGCGCACGAAGTTGATCGCGGCCTCCTGGAGGAAGTGCATGTTGCGGTGCATGCTGCCGCTCGCGTCCAGCACCATGACGACGGACAGCGGGATCTTCTCCGCGCCCTGGTCGGCCGAGGCCTCGCGGAAGTACGAGACCTCCTGCGGCACTCCGTCCTCCAGCAGGTCGATGTCGGCCGGCCCCAGCCCGCTGACGAAGTGGCCCGCCTTGTCGTACACGACCGCGGTGACGGAGACGACCTCGACCTCCACCTCGAGCACGAGCGTCGGCGGCGTCGGCTGCGGTCGGGGCTCCTGCGCGTACAGCGCGCCCGCGAGCGCCAGGGCGCCCGGGATGACGGCGAGCGTGCGCTTCACGGCGCGGGGGCGGGACGCGCGGCGGACGCGCGGCGGCTCAGCTTCCGCACGACGAAGAAGGCGGTGACCGCGACCAGCGCCGCCGCCAGGAGGGGAACAAGTATCGTGACCACGAACATCACGAGGGCCGCGGCGTCCTCCAGGACGCTCAGCACCGGGTTGGCCAGGCCGCCCGTGAACGTGGTGGAGGCGATGCGCAGCGTGGACTTGGCGGCGTGGGGCACGAGCGCGGACGGCGCTCCCACGGCGGTGCCCAGGGCCAGCGCGGTCAACGGGTCGGAGATGGACCACAGGACCGAGGAGGCGAGCAGCGCGCCCGCGGCCGGACGCAGCACCGTCGACAGCGCGTCGAGGGCGTGGTCCACCGCCGGGATCTTGTCGCCCGCGATCTCGACGATCGTGGCCGCGCCGAACAGGATGAGCGCGCGGTTGCCGGAGATGAACTCGAACGACGGCCCCAGCGAGAGGACGCCCCAGCGCGCGAGGCCGCCCACGAGGAGCAGCGGCAGCCAGGCGCGGATGCCCGCGCACGCGGCCAGGCCGATGCCCAGCGCGAGCGACGGCACCACCTCGACCAGGCTCAGCCCCTCCATGGATCGAGCGTACGGGCGGCCCGACCCCCAGTCAAGCGTTACGAGCCGGTGTCGGGCTGGAGCGTGAGCCGGAAGGTGTCGACGAGGCGCATCTTCTTCTTGGGGAAGCCGGCGAACTCCATCTTGCCGCGGTCCTGCTTCACCTGCAGGAAGGTGGGGGCGTCCCTGCTCAGCTCGACCGCGCTCTCGGCCGTCGAGACGTCCTTCCAGGCCGGCTCCGTGTTCGTGCCCCCGTTGACCTGGTAGGACACGCGGAGGCGTCGCGTGCCCGGCGGCGGGACCGGCACGTCGACCTTCAGCACGATGCGGCCCGGCCTCGCTTCCGGCATCGGGAGGTGCACGCCGGCGGCCGGCTCCAGGACCACGTCGCCCGGCGTGAACGAGAAGGAGTTCACGACCGCCTTCGGGATCTCGTCCGGATCCTGCTTGCCGTCGACGTAGGACGCGACCGTCTCCTCGTCCAGGCGCACCTCGAAGCGCAGCGCGGGATCGAGCCCCGCGGCCTCCTTGGGATCCCAGGCCTGCCAGAAGGTGCTGCCCATGATCACCAGGATGAGGCGCACGGTGGGTGGGGCCGCGGCGCCGGGCGGGTTCAGCACCTCCTCGGTGCCGTCCGCCTTCTCGATCTTCCAGATCTTGTCCCGCGGGACGTTCAGGCGGCCGTAGGGCGTCATCAGCACGTAGCTGCGCCGGTTGGAGGTCGCGAACTTCCCGCTGATCTTGTCGCCGTTCGTGAGGTAGACGACGTCGGCCGCGGCGGCCGACGCGAGAGCGAGGAGGAGCCAGAGCCACGCCGCGGTGCGCAGGTGCTTCACGACGCGCCGCCCTCCTTCCGCTTGCCGAACAGCTTCCGCAAGAGTCCTCCCGACTCGGGTGGGGTCTCCGGCCCGAGGTCGCCCATCTCCGCGATCGCCGCCGCGGCCCGCTCGTGCTCCGGGTTCAGGTCCAGCACGCGCCGGAAGGCCGACAGCGCCCGGCTCTTGAGCCCTCTCTCTTTGTACAGCGAACCGAGCTCGAAATGGGCCTCCTGGTGATTCGGTTCGTCGTGCACGACCGCCTGGAGGACCTCCTCGGCCTGGTGGATCCAGTTCGGGTTCTTCACCAGGGCGCGGGCCAGGATGACCCGCGCCCGCTGCCGCTGCGCGCCGCCCAGCGCCTGCACGGCGGGCTCGAGCAGCTGGATGGCGTCCCAGTACTTCGCCTCGTCCACCAGCCGCTCCGCCCTCCGCACGTTCTCGGCCGCGCGGCGCGCCTCCATCGCGGGATCGGGCGCGGGGACGGGCGTCGCGGGCGTCTCGCCGGTGGGCCCGCTCCCGTGCGAGGGCAGCGTCGCCTCGTAGGGCAGCCGCGTGCGCGGGTTGCGCAGGACCTCGAAGGCCTGGCCGAAGCGGATGAAGATGGCGTCCATCTGGTCGCGGAGGTCGGCCAGCGCCGGGTCGTGCCGCGTGTCCGGATGGAACCGCCTGGCCAGCGCGAAATAGGCGGCCTTGACCTGCGCCTCGTTCGCGGTGCGCGGGATGCCCAGCACGTCGAAGTGCGTCGCGCCCTTCAGCTTCTCGAACCGCTCCCGGATCTCGTTGCGCCGCTCGTCCATCTCGGCCTGGTGCGCCTTCTGCTCCGGCGTGGGCTCGGCCGTGGGGTCGGGGGGAGGAGGGGCCGCCGGCCGCGGCCGCGGCATGCGCACCGCCGGCTTGGGCTTCGGCGGCAGGGCCAGGTACTCGACGACACCCGTGCAGAGCAGGCCGAACAGGCTGCGCTGCGTCTCCTCGACCTCGAGCGGGGTGGCCTGGATCACCTCACGCGCGGAGAGGCTCCCGTCCACCCGCGAGAGCACGAAGCCGTCCGTCGGCGTGAGCGCGATGTTCTGGAAGCGCAGCGCGGGGTCGGACGACAGGCCCAGGATGCGGTCGATGTCCCCCAGCGCGTAGCGCACCACGTCGGGATCCTCGACGCGCCGCACCGCGTCCAGCACGATCTCGCCGGTCGTGAGCTTGAGGGCGAACTCGTCGGCTCCGGACTGGTCCTCGGGCTTGGTCTCGAACTCGTACTGGCCCTCGTGCGCCGAGAGCATCTTCTCCAGGACAAGCCGCGCGTGCTCGGTCAGCGCCCGCTCGACCCGCTCCTGGTCGAGCAGCCCCAGGTCGCGCACGGCGTGGCCGAGTCGCTTGTTCTCGCGGACCACCACTTCGGCCGCCCGCTTGAGGTCCTCGGGCTTGAGGAAGCCCAGCGTCACCAGGGTCTCGCCCAGGCGCTCCTCGCGCACGTTGGTGCCGGCGTGGATCAGGGTGCCCGTGCGGAAGTACAGGCTGCGCCGGGCGTCGTCGCGGGAGACGTGCAGGATCCCCGTCTGCTTGCCCACGTAGATGGCCTGCAGCACGGTGGGAAGAACGCCCTCGGCGAGCGTCCCCTTCATCGCGTGCCGGCTGGCTTCGTGAGAAGCACGGGTCTAGAGCCCGCTCCTTTCGTGCGAGGAGGGGACGACGAGTATAGCCGAAGCCCCCGCAGGCGGCCCCTCGGCCCCGGTCAGCGCGGCTTCTTGGCCCCGACGAGCTCGCGCAGCTCGATCGGGTTCACGCGGTGGACGAGCGGGAGGTCGCGCATCGTGAGCAGGCCGGGCCGGGCGGCGAGGACCTTGGGGATCGCGTTCACCACGATGGCGGCGGTGGCCAGGTCACCGGCCACGCCGCCGGTGATGGTCATGTCGATGGGCGGGTTGCCGTCGATCAGGACATGGTCCCGCGGCGACGGCGCGCCCACGTACATCTGGAGGTCCAGGCTGATGGCCAGCTCGCCGTTGCGGTAGGCGCGGGCCACCTGCTTGATGCCGGCGGCGGCGCCGGCGGGGATGCGCAGGAACTCGGTGTCCAGGTCGCGCGGCGCGATGGCGGGCTCCAGCGTCTCGTCGACGCGGTCCAGCTTCCAGCCCAGCGCGGCCGCGATCATCTGCACCGA
>JAICEW010000212.1 GCA_025923995.1 Vicinamibacteria bacterium
CAGCATGACGAGACTCCCTACGAGGAGTGCTCGACGCGAACGGAGAGTGTCTGTGGATGAGGCGCCGTGCGCCCGGACCGCAGCTCCTTCACGCGAGAAGCCCCAGCATCGATCGGTCGAGGCAGGTTTCCTGGCTCCCGGGTCAACGCCAACGTCCCCGACCTTCCCCGGCCGCTTCGGCCGAGTGGCGGCGCGCTCATGGCGCCTTCTACGGAGACGGGCTCGCCGGCTACAGTGGCGGGACCGCGCAGGCTTTCGACCTGCTTCCCTATTACCCCCCAAAGCGGGGGCACCCCGACGTTGTCGAACGACTCTGACGCAGGCCGCGTCGGCGTGTCAAGCCCGGCGCGTGTCACGCTTGCGGGCGAAGGACGACGCCGCCAGCCGCAGCCCTTCGCGGTCGATCGCCGCCAGCGCGTTCGCCTGGGCGGGGGCGAGGCCCAGCCCGCGAGCGGCGGTGGCCGGGTCGGCGAGGAAGCGCTCCCGTGCGCGATCGTCCACGTACAGCCGCGCCAGCACCGCCTGCGGGATCGCCGCGTGCCGCGGAGGCGGCGGCGGGGCGGAGCACGTGACCGCGGTCCCATCGCGCCGGCCCTCGCGGAGCGCCGCGCGCGCGCGGTCCAGCTCCGCGAGCAGATGCGCGATCGGGGGATAGTGCCCGTCGCGCTCCAGGATCACGGTCAGCGGGTGCGGCGCGCGTCGCGCGACCTCCCGCAGCAGCGCGTAGACCGGGTCGGGCACGTCGTGGAGGTGGTCGTCGAGCAGGCGCGTGCCCCCGCCCTGCTCGCGCACGAGCCGGCCGCCGGCCAGGTGCACCGCGCGCACGCGATCGACCGGGAGGGCATCGAGGAACGCGATCGGATCGAAGGCGAAGTTGGTGGCGTTCGCGTGGAGGTTGTGCAGGTCGAGCAGCAGGCCCGCGCCCGCCGCCTCCGCCGAGTCCGCCGTGAAGCGCGCTTCGTCGCGGTCGCTTCCGGGCGGCTCGAGCAGCGTCGCGACGTTCTCGAGCAGGGGCGCGCTGCCCACCGCGTCGCGCGCCCGTGCGACGTTGGCCGCGACGGCCGCAATGGTGTCCGCATGGCGAGGAGGCGCGGCCAGGTGGCCGATCTCGATCCCGCTCGCGCGCACGAAGGCGAGGTGCTCGGACCAGAACGCCGGCCTCACCGCGTCCACCACGCGCGCCATCGCGTGCAGCCGCCCGCGGTCCAGCGGCTCGGTCGAGGCCAGGCCCAGCGAGACGCCGTGCAACACGACCGGAATCTGCGCGGCGAGGGTGCGCAGGGCTCGCAGGCCCGACCGCGAGTCCGCGAAGTGGTCGTCCGCGATGACCTCCAGCACGTCGATGCGGTCGGCGTGGGCGAGGATCCCGGCCGCCAGCTCCGGCCGCCAGCCCAGCCCGACGCGGTCCTCTAGCTGCCGCATCCGCCGCACCCTCCTCCACAGCCGCCGCCGCAGGACGATCCGCACGACGAGCCGCTGGACGATCCGCAGGACGAGCCGCACCCGGAGCTGCTCCAGGAGCCGTCGCGGTCCTCCGACTTCGCGGCCTTGGGGAACAGCGCGCGCGCGAAGGTCCAGTAGGGCAGGGCGCCCAGGCCGAACACCGCGGCCAGGAGGAGCGCCTCGTCGTGGGCGATCTGGCCGAGCTGAGCCGTCCGCCGGCGTAGCTGGGCGAACAGCCGCCGCAGGTCCGCGAGCATCCAGTCGCCGCGCGTGGTGCGCGGCTTGCTGCCGATGCCGACGCCGATGAGGAAGGTGAGCCCCGCCATCGCGATCAGGAGCCCGACGTTGCCGTGGCCGCGCGAGAGCGCCACGAAGACCTTCACGAGCGCGATCCCGCCCAGCAGCGCCAGCGCGACACGCAGGCGCACGCTCCGGCGGGCTCGGACCTCCTCGTCGGCCATCAGTCCGTGACGCTCCAGCGTGCGGCCGAGGTCGGTGGCCTTGTGTATCAGGAGCAGGTCGCCGAAGACCGCGCTGGCCTCGGTGCTGCGCTGGAACCGCTCGAGGATGGCCTGCTCCAGCGGGTGGCGCGTCTTCTCCGCCGCGCCCGACGCCGCTTCGAGCAGCGTGCGCGAGGACGTCAGGAGGCCGCGGTCGACGAGCGAGGCGACGATCAGGCGCAGCGCCTCCTTCGGGCCGCCCCGCAGGTACGCGATGAGGTAGGGGTCGTCGAGGCGCAGGTTGGTGCCGTCCTTCTCGCGCAGGCGCCGCAGGAGGACGAGAGCTCCCAGCGTCACCGCGCAGAGCGCGGCGTAGAAGGCGAGGAACTGCGGGCCGGGCAGGTCGAAGGGGTTCACGCTTCGCTCCGCAGCGCGGCCACCCTACCGCGCATCTGCTGGGCCAGCTCGAGCAGGTCGAACAACGCCTGTCCGGCGTCCTCGGGAGGAAGCCGGGCCTCCTGACGCGCGCGCGTCAGCGTCTCGACCGCCTGGCGGAACCGCGGGCCGGCGACGGCCAGCAGCGCTTCCCGCCCGTCCGCGGCGGGGGCGCCTTCCAGCTCCAGCAGCGCGGCCGCGCACGAGCGCAGGGGCCCCGCCAGGTCGGCCAGCAGCACGGGCACCTGCTCGTCGCGCAGGCCGCGCAGCGCGTAGGCCGTGCGCGCGCGGAGCACCAGGTTCAGCAGCACCTGCTTGAGGCGATGGATCTCGGCCGCGCGCGGGATGGTGATGCCTGCGAAGACGTCCCGCCCGCGCAGCACCTGGCGGCGGCGCCGGATGTCCGCGAACTTGGCGGCGAACGCTTCCGCGGCCGCGCCCACCTCGTCCTCCACGAGGAACATCACGTTGAGCGCGATCGCGGCATGGGCCAGCGTCAAGGGCTCGCGCAGCCGATCGGCGTCTTCGCGCGTGTACGTTCGGGTGACGATCGCCAGGTTCACGTCGGACGTGGCCCGGATCCGGCCCTCCGCCGCGCTGCCGAAGAGCACCGCGGAGACCAGCCGGTCCCCGAACGTGTCCTCGACCACGGCCAGGAAGTCGTTGAGCGCCCGTGCGATGGGTGGCGGCAGGTCGTTCGGTCGGTTTGGGGTCGTCTGGCTCATCGTCGTTCCTCCCTTCAGAAGGGTTTGGAACTGTACGCCGGCCGAGACGGAAAGTTCCCTGGGATCGGGAGAGGGGCCTACCCGGGCTCCCCGGTGCGGGCGGCCTTGGGCCCGCCGAAGACGACGAGCGCGACGCCGAGCGTGATCGCCATGTCGGCGACGTTGAAGACGCCCGTCTGCAGCGGGCCGGCGCGCAGCACCACGAAGTCGACGACGTGGCCCCAGGCCATGCGGTCGACGAGGTTCGACCCGCCGCCGGCCAGGATCAGCGCCAGCCCGAACGCCATCATGCCGCCGCTGCGGTGGCGCCAGGCCAGCACGGCGATGCCGACGAGCGAGACCGCCACCACCCCGCCCAGCGCGCCGCGCCGCGCCCATTCGGGCCAGTGGGCTCCCAGGCTCAGGAACGCGCCGCGGTTCTCCGCGTACCCCAGCCGCAGGGCGTCGCCGAGATACGAGCGCACCGGCTGGCCCGCGAGGCGCTCCGACGCGAGCCGCTTCGTGCCGCGGTCGCAGGCCACGACAGCCACGATCACGCACAGCAGGACGAGCGCGCGCGTCCTCGTCACGAGGCCGCGACGATCGGATACAGCAGGAGCAACAGCAGGACGACGAAGAAGGCCATCAGCCACCAGGCGACCGGAGACCACGTGCGGTTCCAGTCGGCACGCCACCACAGTATCTCGAAGACGGCCTCGCAGATGGTCCAGGCCCATCTCGCGGCGACGAGGAGCGTGTCCATGCCGGGAACATACGTCGGCAGGGCGGCCGGAACGCCTAGTCGAGCAGGTCCGCCCGGGGCAGCCCCCAGCTCGTCACGTGCCGGGGGCAGGTGCCGCCCTCCAGGATCGTCATCGCGGTGAAGTTCTCGCGCGGGCCCGTCTCGTAGCGCAGGTCGCGGATCTCGTCTCCGCGAAGGAATGGCGCCCGGCCGAACTGCATCCACGCCTTCACGCGGCAGTCGCGCGTCGCGTAGTGGCGCAGGGTCTCGAGCGGGACCTCGATCGGCTCCGCGCGGGCCAGGCGCGCCTGGCCGGCCCAGGGGATCGACGGCAGCCGCCACAGCCGGTGCAGCGCGCACGCGTCGGGTGCGACCAGCGACGGCGCGAGTGACAGCGTCGCGCGGTGCAGCACGAAGCGGCCGCGTCCCTCGTCCTTCTCGACCGCGATCGCGCTCCAGCAGACCGGCTCGGCCGGGAGCGACGTGAGCACGACGTCCACCAGCTCGCCGCGCACGTCGGCCGCGAGGAGCGCCCGCACCTGCGACCGTGCCAGGGCACCCAGGCCGAACAACAGCACCACGAAGGCGCCGGCGGCGCCCAGCGCAGCGGCGGTGCGCGCCCGCGGCGTCAGGCGGCGGCACAGCCACCCGAACGCGAGGCCGGACGCGACCACGGCGTAGAACGATCCGGTCGGCAGAACGCCCAGGGCCGTGAGCACCAGCGGCAGGAGCGTGACGGCACCGGCCACCAGGAGGCGCGAGCCCCGGCGCACCGCGTTCGCGGCCACCGCGACGCCCAGCAGCATCCAGATCCAGGGCTCGAAGATGAAGACGGCGTCCCCGTAGTACCAGCGTGAGTCGAGGGGGTGGAACGGATGCACGCCGTAGCTGTTCCACGAGTCGAGCAGGAGATGGCTCGCCAGCGCGACCGCTCCCAGCAGCGCGAGCCGGCGCCGCACCGGCGGGTCGAGGCGCCTGACGGCCGGCACGAGCCAGCACAGGCCCGCGAGCACCGCGGCCTGCACCAGGAGCCCCAGGATCGTGTGCGTGTGGCCTCGATGGTGCAGCAGGTAGCCCAGCGGCGGCGCCGTGATGCGCGTGTAGACGAGGTCGATGTCGGGCAGGTTCGAGGCCACGATCCCGACCGCGAGGAACACGCGCCGCGTCGTCCGCGGCACGGCCGGCGGCAGTGCCAGCTCCGCCAGCGCCCCGCCCAGCAGCGAGTGGGTGAGGTTATCCAAGCGACCGGCTCCCGAGCAGCGTGCCCACGGGCACGAAGCGCAGCCCCTTGCGGCGTCCCGCCTCCAGGATTCCCGGAAGCGCGGCGATCGAGCGCGACGGATCGGCGATCCCGTCGTGCAGGATCACGATCGTGCCCGGCCCGAGGTTCTTGCTCACGACCCAGCGGATGTAGGAGGCGGGCGGGCGCGCGCCGTCGAAGGGATAGGCCGAGCCCAGGACGCACGTGTAGCCCTGCCGGATGGCCTCGTCGAGCTGTCGGCTGCGGATGCGTCCTCCGGGCGGCCGGAAGAGCTTCGTGGGCCCTTCCAGCCTCAGCGCCGACTCGGTCTCGCGCAGCCCGGTCACGAACTCCTCGTCATCCATGCGCAACGTGGAGTGCAGCGTGTAGTGATGGTTGGCGACCTCGTGGCCGCCGGCGCGGATTCGCTGGACGGTCTCCGGGTGCGCGACGACGCGGCTTCCGATCAGGAAGAAGGTCGCACGCGCGTCGTAGCGCTCGAGGATCTCCAGCACCTTCGGCGTGTGATCGGGGGCGGGGCCGTCGTCGAAGGTGAGCGCGACCAGCGGCTCGCGCGTCTCCACGCGCCAGACGAAGCGTGGGAAGAGCCGCGCCAGCGCGCCGTAGGCGGCCGGCGGCTGCCAGACGAGAACGAACGCCAGGGCGCAAGCGAGTCCCGCGAGCGCAAGGAGAGCACGCCGCACGGTGACCGTCCGAACCTTTCGAGCCACGGACGGCGAGCGTAGCCGAATTCACTTCGGCGGAGCGAGCGGGGGTCCAAGGGGGCGCGGCGCAGCGCCCCCTTGCTCAAGAGACGATCTTCTCGATGACCGGCCGCGAGCCCTCGAGGGCCACGCGCTGCATGTAGAACGCCAGGCCGCGCAGGCCGCCCAGCTCCTCGCCGCCGCCCGCGCGCCCGGGACCGCCGTGCACGAGGTGCGGCAGCACCGTGCCGGGCCCGGGAGACATCTCCGCGATCTTCGCGCTGCCGAGGAACACCCGCCCGTGGAACGGCGCCAGGCCGAGCACGACGTCGCCCGTGAAGTCCGCATCGTCCGAGTAGACAGACGACACGAGCCCGCCGTTCCCGCGCGAGACGAGCGCGGCGGCATCGCCCGCGGTCCCGTCGTAGGGGACGATGGTCGACGCGGGGCCGAACACCTCGTGCCCGTGCACGTTCGGAGCCGAAGCGCCCGGCTCGACCTCGATCAGCACCGGGCCCACGAAGAACCCCTTCCCGTCCGGGACGCCCACCGGCTTGAGGTCGGAAACGCCGAACACCAGCCGGCCGTCGCGCGCGAGCAGGTCGATGCCGTCGCGCACGTCGCGGTGCTGCTGCGCGGTCGCGACCGGGCCCATGCGCACGCCCTCGTGCGCGGGGTTGCCCACCACGACCGCGCGCAGCCGGTCGGCCAGGTCGTCGCGCACGCGGTCGGCCGCGCCGGCGGGAGCCAGCACGCGCCGGATGGCGGTGCACTTCTGGCCGGCCTTCTGCGTCATGTCGCGCAGCACGTCCTTGAGGAACAGCTCGTAGGTCTCGGAGCCCGGCTCGACGTCGGGGCCCAGCACCGCGGCGTTCAGGCTGTCCGCCTCCACGTTCACGCGCACCGAGTTCCCGATCACCTGCGGCAGCGAGCGGATCTTGATCCCGGTCTGGCTGGAGCCGGTGAACGCGACCACGTCTTGCGGTCCCACGTGATGGAGCAGGTCGCCGACGCTGCCCACCAGCAGGGACAGGGCGCCTTCCGGCAGCACCTTGCCGTCGACCAGGATCTGCATGATCCGGTGCGCGACCAGCGCAGAGCTGCTGGCCGGCTTGGACACGACCGGCATGCCCGCCAGCAGCGCACAGGCGGCCTTCTCGGCCAGGCCCCAGGCGGGGAAGTTGAAGGCATTGATGTGGATGGCCACGCCGTGGCGCGGCACCGCGAGGTGCTGGCCATGGAAGCGCGGGCTGCGGCCCAGGGTCACGCCCTCGCCGTCCGCGAGCACCTTGCGCGCGCCCAGCGAGCGGCCGATCTCCGCGTAGGTCGACAGCGTGAAGGTCGCTCCGTCCACGTCGAACTTCGCGTCGCTGCGCGTGTTGCCGCCGTTGGCGACGGCCAGGTCGAGCAGCTCGTCGCGGTGGGCCACGAGCGCGTCGCACATGGCCTTGAGCAGCGCGCCGCGCTGCTCGAAGGTGAGGGCGCGCAGCGCCGGACCGCCGACGTCGCGCGCGTACGCGAGTGCCTTCGCGCGGTCGAGTCCTTCCGTGCTCGCCCGGGCCAGCGGCTCCTCGGTGGCGGGGTTGACGAGGGTCTCGCCCTCGCCCGAGCCCTCGACCCACCGCCCGCCGACGTAGCTGCCGAGTGTCTTCAACGGTTCACTCCCACCTGCCCGAGGATGAAGGCGTAGTCGAGTGCTATCTCGCGCAGGAAGTCGTAGCGGCCCGACGCGCCGCCGTGCCCCGCCGCCATGTTCGTCTTCAGCAGCAGCGGGTGCGTGTCGGTCTTGAGCGTGCGCAGCTTCGCGACGTACTTGGCCGGCTCCCAGTACATGACCTGGCTGTCGTTGAAGGACGTCTTCACCAGCATGGCCGGGTAGGCCCTGGCGGCCAGGTTGGTGTAGGGGCAGTAGGCCTTGATGTAGTCGTAGTCGGCCTTCACCTTGGGGTTGCCCCACTCCTCGAACTCGCCGACGGTCAGCGGGAGCGACTCGTCGAGCATCGTGTTGACCACGTCCACGAAAGGCACCTTGGAGACGATCGCCTTGAAGAGCTCGGGCCGCATGTTGGCGACGGCTCCCACCAGCAGGCCGCCCGCGCTGCCGCCTTCGATGACCAGCCGGTCGGGCGACGTGAACCTCTCGCCCACGAGGTGCTCGGCGCAGGCGATGAAGTCGGTGAACGTGTTCTTCTTCTTCGCCATCCGGCCGTCGTCGTGCCACGGCTTGCCCAGGTCGCCCCCGCCGCGGATGTGCGCGATCGCGAACGTGACGCCGCGGTCCAGCAGGCTCAGGCGGTTCGACGAGAAGGTGACCGACATCGGGATGCCGTAGGAGCCGTAGCCGTCGAGATAGAGTGGCGCCTGGCCGTCGCGCTTCAGGCCCTTGCGGTAAACGATCGAGATGGGGACCTTGACGCCATCGGCTGCCGTCGCGAACAGGCGCTCGGACGTGTACTGGGTGCGGTCGTACCCGCCCAGCACCGGCTGCTCCTTGAGGAGCGTCGCCGTGCGCTTCTCCAGGTCGTACTCGAACTGGGAGCTGGGCGTCACCAGCGACTGGTACCTGTAGCGGAACCGCGTGGTCTCGAACTCCGGGTTGGCGGCGGGCGCCGTGGAGTAGGCCGGCTCGGGGAAGTCGATGCGGTGCGTCGCTCCCGTGCGCATGTCGGTGACGCGGAACTCCTGCAGCCCGTTCTCCCGCTCGGACAGCACGTAGTGGTGCTGGAAGAAGTCCGCCCCCTCCAGCATCACCTCGGGGCGATGCGGGACCACCTCGCGCCAGCCCTGGCGGCCGGGTGACGTGACCGGCGTGCGCACCAGCCGGAAGTTCCGGCCGGTGTCGTTGACGCGGATGTAGAAGTACTCGCCGTGGTGGTCGACGTCGTACTCCTGGTCGTGCACGCGCGGCGCGAGGAGCTGGAACTCCGCGGCCGGCTGGTCGGCGGGCAGGACGCGCGCCTCCGACGTGGTGAGGCTGCCCAGGCCCAGGATCAGGTACTTCAGGCTGCGCGTGCGGTAGATGCCGATGTTGAAGGCCTGGTCGGTCTCCTCGAACACGAGCTCGTGCGCCGTGGTGCCCACCGCGTGGCGGTAGAGCCGGTACTGGCGCTTGGTCTGCTCCTCCTCGACCGTGTAGAACAGCGTGCGGCCGTCGGCCGCCCAGGCGACCGAGCCCACCTTCTCCGCGACCTTGGCACTCGTCTCGCCCGACGCGAGGTCCTTCACGAACAGCGTGTACTGGCGGAAGCCGGTGTCGTCCGTCGAGTACGCGAGCCGGCGCCCGTCGTCGGTGACCACGTAGGCCCCCAGCGACATGAACTTCTTGCCCTCGGCCAGGGCGTTGAGGTCGAGCGTCACCTGCTCGGGGGCGTCCAGGCTCGCCTGCTTGCGGCAGAGGATCGGGTACTGCTTCCCCTCCTCGGTGCGCGAGTAGTAGAAGAAGCCGCCCTTGCGGTAGGGGACCTCCTCGTCGGTCTCCTTGATGCGCGCCAGCATCTCCTTGTAGAGCGCGTCCTGGAACGCCTCGGTCGGCTTCAGGACCGCGTCCGTGTAGGCGTTCTCCGCCTCCAGGTAGGCCGCGACGTCCGGATTGGCCTTGTCGCGCAGCCAGAAGTAGTCGTCCTGGCGGCGGTCTCCGTGGACGGTGTCCACCTTGGGGATCTTCTTCGCCACCGGCGGGACGGGCGTGGTGCCGGCGGCTTGGGCCGGGGAGGAGGCGCTGAGGGGAAGCGTGGTCATAAGTGCAACAAAGGCAAAGGGTTTACTCATCGAGTCCTGGAGTCCGGCGGAGTCCTGAGTGGGTTCGAGCGAGCCGGGCGACGGATGCGGTTCGAGACTAGCGTGGGGCCCGCGAGCGTGTCAATCGAGGGCCGGAGACGAAAAAGGGCACGGGCCAGGCGGCCCGTGCCCTCTCGCCCGACGAAGAGCGCCGAGGCTACTTGACCTCGAAGCCCTGCAGCTCGACCGGGACGGGCAGCGGTGTCCGCTCCCAGATGCCGCGCCCATGCGTCGCGATGCGCAGCACGCGGGTTGCGGCGTTCTGGAACGCGATGTCGAACACGGCCACGCGCGGCAGGCCCTCGCTGTACGGGAACCAGGTCGCGCCCCCGTCGATGGTCGCGAACACGCCGATGTCCGTCGCAGCGTACAGGGTGTTGGGCTGCGCGGGGTCGACCGTCATGCCGTTCACCGGCACGTCCGGAATGCCGTTGCCGGACGCGACCCACGTGGTGGCTCCACCCGGGAGGTTCGTGGTCTTCCAGATGTGCTGCCCGGCCGGGACTCCGTAGCCGCCGAACGCGACCCAGGCGGTGTTGGGATCGGTCGGGTGGAACAGCGCGCGGCCGACCGGGCGGCGAGCCTGCGTGTCGAGCGGGTTGGGGGGAGGCATGCCGGCGTTCGTGACGTTCACCATCGTGGTGGAGCCGGTCGTGGTCGCCCAGATCTGCCCGTTGCGCAGGCCGACGATGCGGAAGTTGTCGTTGGCGGGCGAGACCCCGATCGTCGTGATGGACTGGCCCGCCTGCAGCACCTGGCTGGCGGCCGGCATCGTGACCCCCAGGTCGGCTGAGCGCCAGAGCTGGTCGGAGCCGAAGTACAGGGTGTTGGGGTTGCCCGGGCCGCGCGCCAGCGGCGCGTAGAACTGGATGGCCGACGCCGCGCACGTGATCCCGTTCGCGATGAAGCCGCCGAAGCCGCACCCGAAGCCCTGCCAGTTGCCCTCGGTGGCGCTCGCCACGTTGGTCACGCGCGCGAAGCCCATCGCGTTCGTCTGGTTGAAGTACGTGTGGTACATGACCACGTTCGTGACGTCGGGCGCGTTCTGGTCGATGACCGCATAGCCGCCGTCCCCGAAGTCGGCGCGGAACCAGGTGCCGTCCGGACGCTTGAACGGGGTGCCGTTGTCCTGCGTTCCGCCGATCATGAACTCACGATCGAAGGGGTGCAGCGCCAGCGCCTGGAACTGGGTGGCGCGGAACGTCGCGTTGTTGAGGTTGTTCCAGACCAGCCCGCCGTCGTTCGAGCGGTAGATGCCGCCGTCCGTGCCCAGGTAGAGGACGTTCGGGTTCGACGGGGCGATGGCGAGCACGTGCGTGTCGACGTGCACGCTCACGGCCGACTGCAGGTCAGTCGTGAAGGTGGCGCCGCCGTCGGTCGAGCGTCCCGCCACCAGCGTCGGCGAGCCGCCCACGTTGAGGATGTTGGCGTCGTTGGGGTTCACGGCGATCGCGATGTCGTAGAAGCACTGCCCCTGGCAGAAGTTCTGGGCGCCCGTAAGCGCCGCGGACCAGGTGGCGCCGCCGTCGGTCGACCGGCGCACGCGCCCGTTGGTGTTCTCGCCCAGCGCCGCGTAGAAGGTCACCACCGCGCCCACGCGGTTGCCCGCGATCTCGCCGCGCGCGTTCGCCGTGTTCGTCACGATCGTCTGCGCGAAGGTCGGCGC
>JAICEW010000213.1 GCA_025923995.1 Vicinamibacteria bacterium
CCGCGCGCAGCAGGTGGAAGGCGATGCGCTGCGCGGACTTGGGCCCGATGCCGGGCAGCCGGCGCAGCTCGTCGATCAGGCGCGCGACGGGGGCGGGATAGTCCACGAGCGAGTCTACCTCGGGCGAGACGGGCGGCCGTCGAGGGAGCGGCCATGACGTGGAGGACGGCGTCGTCCACTCGGCGCCGGAGGGAGGCGAGCAGCCCAGGGCGGTCGCTCCCTCCCGCCCGCCCGATCCCCAGCATGCCCGGATTTGTGCGGGTTCGGCCGATGCCGTACCGTTTGCCCCACGGCCTGAGGATGAGCGTCGACCGCTGGGACCAGGTCCGGCGCACCTTCTTCGCGGCGCTCGAGCATCCGCCGGCGGAGCGGAAGCGCTTCGTCGAGGCGGCGTGCGCGGGGGACTCCGACCTGCGCCGCGAGCTCGAGTCGCTGCTCGCTTCCCACGACCAGGCGGGCAGCTTCCTGGACGTCCCGGTGCACCTGCCCGGCGACGGCGAGCCCGCGCGCACCAGCCTGGCCCCCGGCAACCGGCTGGGTCCGTACGAGATCACGGCCCCCATCGGCAGCGGCGGCATGGGCGAGGTGTATCGCGCGACGGACTCGCGGCTCGGGCGCGAGGTCGCGGTGAAGGTCCTGCCGCGCGAGATGGCGCTCGATCCGGACCGGCGCCGGCGCTTCGAGCTGGAGGCGCGCGCGGCCTCCGCGCTCAACCATCCGCACATCGTCGCGGTCTACGACGCGGGCCTCCACGACGGCGTGCCGTTCCTGGTGACGGAGCTGCTGGAGGGACAGTCGCTCGCCGCCCGGCTGGCGCAGGGCCCGCTGCCCACGCGCAAGGCGCTCGAGTGCGGTGCGCAGGCGGCGCGCGGGCTGGCCGTCGCGCACGAGCGCGGCATCGTCCACCGCGACCTGAAGCCGGCGAACCTGTTCCTGACGGCGCAGGGCCAGATCAAGATCCTCGACTTCGGCCTGGCCAAGCTCTCGCCGGACGGCACGGGCGCGCTGGGCGCGACGACGAAGCCGACCGCGACCACGCCGGGCCTGGTGCTGGGCACCGTCGGCTACATGTCGCCGGAGCAGGTGCGGGGCGAGGAGGTGGACGCGCGCTCCGACCAGTTCTCGCTCGGCTGCGTGCTCTACGAGCTGCTGGCCGGCGCGCCCCCCTTCAGGCGGCCGACGATGGCGCAGACGTTGGCGGCGGTGCTCGAGGCGGAGCCGGCGCCGCTCACGGAAGCGAGCCAGGGACGCACCCCGCGGCCGGTCGCGTGGATCGTCGAGCGGTGCCTGGCCAAGGACCCGCACGACCGCTACAGCTCGACCGCGGACCTGGCCCGCGACCTGGAGCTCGCACTCTCGCGCCTGAGCGAGCTGAGCCTCCCCGCGGCACCGGTGGCGCGACGGCGCGCGCCGTCCTGGCTGCGCGCCGCCGTCGTGCTGGCGGCGGCCGCGGCCGCGGGGTTCGGCGTCGCCTGGTGGGCGCGCCGCGAGCCGCCGACGGTGCCGGCCGTGCGCTACCTGACCTACTCGGGCCGCGACTCCTCGCCGGCGGCCGCCCCCGACGGGCGCACGATCGCCTTCGCGTCCAGCCGCGACGGACGCCGCCGCATCTGGCTCAAGCAGCTCTCGACCGGGAGCGAAGCGCCGCTCACCGGCGGGCAGGACGACCATCCGCGCTTCTCGCCCGACGGTGCCACGGTGCTGTTCGCGCGCGACGAGGACGGCCGCGTCTCGCTCCAGCGCGTGCCGTCGGTGGGCGGAGAGCCGCGCAAGGTCGTGGACGACGCGGTGTACGGGGACTTCTCGCCGGACGGGCGGCGCATCGCGTTCGTGCGCGCGCGTTCGGACGGGGCGGGCGTCAGCACCACGGTGGGCGTGGCCGGCGCCGACGGAAGCAGCCCACGCGACCTGGCGAGCTTGCCGCCCGGCCCGTTCGTGGGCAGCGCGTTCGTGCTGCCGCGCTGGTCGCCCGACGGCCGCTACCTGGCCGCGACGCAGAGCACGCAGCAGCTGGGCCAGCCGACCACCTTGATGCTGGTCGAGGTGGAGACGGGCCGCGTGCAGGCGCTGCCGCCGCCGACCGAGGCGGGCGTCTGGCGCGGCGGCCTGGCCTGGATCTCGGCCGACGAGGTGCTGTGCTCGCAGCCGGAGTCGGTGGTCGGGCAGCAGACCGGCGCCGGCTCGACGCTGGCGCGCGTCCAGGTCCCGTCGGGACGGAGCCGCGCGTTGTTCTCGAGCCCCGTGAGCATCCTCGACCTCGACGTGCTCGGGCCGGGACGGCTGGTGCTGGGGGCGCGCTCGCTGCGGCAGAACCTGCGCGAGATCCCGCTCGCGGCCGGCGCGCACGGCGAGCGATGGCTGACGCGCGGGAACAGCGCCGACCGGCAGCCCGTCGTGAGCCCCGACGGCAGGTGGATCGTGTTCAGCTCGAACCGAAGCGGGAACCTCGACCTGTGGGCGGTGTCACGCGCGTCGGGCGAGGTGCGCCGCCTGACCGACGACGCGGCGCAGGACTCGGATCCGGGGTTCACCCCCGACGGCCGCCTGCTGTGGACCTCCAACCGCGGCGGCCGCTTCGAGGTGTGGACGGCGGAAGCGGACGGCAGCGGCCCGCGCCAGCTGACGAACGACGGCGTCGACGCCGAGAACCCGGTGGCCACGCCCGACGGCCGCCACGTCCTGTACTGGTCCGGCAACCCGCGCACGCACGGCATCGTGAAGATGCGCCGCGACGGCTCCGGGGCGGCGCTGCTGGTGCCCGGCAACCTCACGCTGCCCGAGGTCTCCCCCGACGGGCGCCACGTCGCGTTCGTCTCCGACGGGGGCGGCTCGCTCACGGCGCTGCGCGTGGCGCGCGTCGAGGACGGCGCGCTCCTGCCGTTCGAGGTCGCGTTCCCGCGCTGGAGCCCGCGCACCACCATCGACCAGGGACGGTCCCGCTGGCTTCCGGACGGCCGCGGGCTCGTGTACGTCAACCGCGAAGGCGACGGGCGCTACGCCGTGTACCGACAGGCCGTGCGCGCCGACATGCGCCCGCAGGGCGCACCCCAGCGGCTGACGGCCCTCGACCCCGACCTCGACGCGGAATCGCTCGCGGTCTCCCCCGACGGGCGCCACCTCATCGTTTCCTTCCGTGAGCAGATCTTCGACCTGATGCTGGCGGACGGCGTGCCCGGGGTCGGCGGCCGACCCTGACCTGGCATCGTGATTGCACGATCCAGGTGGGGCGAGGACTGCGTCATGAGAGATCCTTCCATCCACAACCCGTTCTCCGGCAGGGCCTTGCCCGCCGCAGCCCTGGCGGCGCTGCTGGGCCTGCCGCTGATCTCGTGTAGCGAGGGAGTGACAGGAGCGTCCGACGTCGTGGGCGGGGTGTGGCGTCTCTCCTCGATGCGCCTCGCCGGTGCGTCGTCGAGCTTCGTGCCGGACGACGCGAGCCGCTTCACGGTGGAGTTCAAGGCGGACGGCACCATCGGCGTTCGGGCCGACTGCAACTCCTGCGGCGGGAGCTACGCGCTGAGCGGCGACCGGCTTACGGTGCCGGGGATGGCCTGCACGCTCGCGCTGTGCGCCACGCCCCAGGGCGGCGAGTTCGCGAACCTGATCGAAGGGGTCTCGACGCTCGGCAAGGACGGCGAGACGACGCTCGAGCTCGCCTCGCCCGACGGGACCATCACGCTCGTCCGCTAGCCGCCGCCGGCCTCCGACCTGCTACGCTCACGGCCATGAAACGGGTCGTGCCGGCGCTCGCCCTGCTCGCTGCAGGACTGGCTACGGCCGACGAAGTCTCGCCGCGCCTCCAGCAGGCACGCGAGCTGATGCAGGCGACGCGCTACGAGGAGGCCGCGAAGGCTTTCGCGGCCGCCGGCCGCGTGGTCAAGGGCGGCTGCGCCGAATGCCTGGCCGGCGAGGCGAGGGCGCGCCTGGCGCTCGGCGACCACAAGGGCGCGCGCAAGGCCGCGGAGAAGGCGCTGCCGCTGCTGGCCGGGAACCCGACCGCGCAAGGGCAGGCGCACACCTTCATCGGCCTCGCCCTGATGCGCGAGGGCGGCACGAACAAGGAGCGGCTGCGCGAGGCGGAGGCGGCCTTCCGCGCCGCGCTCGCGGCGTCGCCCGGCGAGGCGACGGCCCGCTTCAACCTCGGCACGGTGCTGCTGCGGCAGTCGCGCGACGAGGAGGGCGTCGCCGAGCTGCGGGCGTTTCTCGAGGCCACGCCCACGTCGCCGGGCGCCGACCGCGCGCGTGAGTACGTCGCCAACCCGCGACGCGCGCGCGAGCGCTTCGCGCCGGACTTCACGGTGAAGACGCTGGCGGGCGAGGAGCTGTCGCTTGCCTCGCTGCGCGGCAAGGTCGTGGTGCTGGACTTCTGGGGCACCTGGTGCGGGCCCTGCGTCGCCTCGCTGCCCGAGCTCAAGGACCTGGTGCGACGCTACGACCCCGGACGGCTCGTGCTGCTGAGCGTCAACGTGGGCGACGAGGAGGTGAAGTGGCGGGCCTTCGTCGAGCGGAACGGCATGAGCTGGCCGCAGTGCCGCGACGGGGACCGCCGCCTCACGGAAGCGTTCGGCGTCAAGGGCTTCCCGACCTACATCGTGCTCGACGGCGAGGGCGCGATCGTGGCCCAGGTCGCCGGCCTCGAGCCGCAGCAGTCGGTGGGCTTCCGGCTGCGCGAGCGGCTCACGGCGCTGGTCGGGCACCGGAGCGCTGAGCGACCGCGTCGCCCGGGCGGGGCGGGAGCCCGGTCGGGGCCCCCGCTCCATCCGGGAACGGCGGACTAGAACGTCAGCTTGAGCGCGAGCTGCGTCTGGCTCGGGTCGCCCACGCCCGTGCGCAGGAACCAGTTGAAGTCGAAGAGCTCGGGCGTCGTCAGCGGGTTGATGTTGTTGTCTTTGTTGAAAGTGTTGAACTTCTCGATGATCGGGATCAGCTCCGCGTTCTTGCCCAGGCGGAACGGGCGCTGCAGGCGCCAGTCGAACGAGAAGTACTTGTTGTCCTTGCGCAGGCTGTTGCGGCCCAGGTCCACGCCGTTCTGCACGCGGGGCGCGGCCGTGATGGGCTGGGCGCCACGCGCCTGGATGCGCGCGTTGCCCTGCAGTCCCCACCCCAGCTCGCCGTACGCGTAGAAGTTGAACTTGTGGCGGATGTCGCGGTCCGACGGGCCGTAGTCGAGCGAGAGGTCCACCGGGTCGAAGCTGCGGTCCGTGAAGGGGTCGCGCTCGTTGGAGTCGTCGTCCTCGTCCTTCGAGAGCACGTAGTTCGCCTCCATCTGCCAGCCTTGCGAGAAGCGCTTGCGCAGGCCGAGGGTCATCCCGCGGTAGCGGGACTCGCCGCGGCTGGTGGTGACCATGACCTCGTCGAGCCGCGGGGCGAACGGCGCTCCGCGGTCCGCGCGGTTGATGTTGATGAAGCGCGTGAGGTGGTCACCCTCGGCCCACGTCAGGTCGATGTAGCCGGCGAGGTTCGCCGCCAGCTCCTGCTCGTAGGCCGCGTTCACCGAGAAGACGCGCGGGTTCTTGTAGTCGCGGTCGAACACGCGCACGCCCGAGAAGTCGGGGAAGGTGCCCGGCGGCAGCGGGGCCGGCGTCAGCACGTTGGGCCACACCGGCATGTCCGCGAAGCTCACGAACGTGGAGTTGCGGAAGATGCTCTGCTGCTGCAGGCCGTTGGTGGTGACCGAGCCGACCTGGCTCAGGATGTTCTGGCGGGCATAGTAGAGGCCCGCGCTGGCGCGGATCACCGAGCGCTGGTTGCCCTTCACGTCCCAGGCGACACCCAGGCGGGGCTGGAACTGCTTGGTCTGGTCCGGGATGGTGCCGTCCGACGGGAAGCGCGGGTCGTTCAGGAACGGCGCGTACGCCGTCGTGGTCGGGTCGACCGTCTCCGGCATGAACTGCGCGTCCCAGCGCAGCCCGTAGTTGAGCGTGACGCGCGGCGTGACCTGCCAGGTGTCCTGGATGAACAGCGCGAACTCGTCATTGGTCACGTTGGAGGCGCCCGTCTCGTCGGTGGCGAGGCCGGTGCGTCCCGCGCCCTGCAGGTAGAAGAGCAGCGGGCCGCCGGTGGCGGTGGTGCCTGACGGGCAGGCCGCCGGGAAGGTCACGAAGCTGCCGTTGGAGCAGCCCTGCGTGGCGGGCCCGTAGCCTCCGGGCGCCGCGGGCGAGGCGTAGCGCAGGAACCCGGTGACGCTGTCGAACAGGTACCGGCCGGTGAAGAAGCCGCGGAAGACCTGGTCGTTGAGGGTGTGCATCCACTCTCCGCCGACCTTGATCGTGTGCTTGCCCTTGATGAGCGAGAAGTTGTTCTTGAGCTGCGTGCGCCACAGCAGCTCGTCGACGCTCGGCTGCAGGAAGAAGGGGGCGCCGAAGCGGAAGCTGGGCGCGAAGCCGATCCCGGTGTCGGCCGCCAGGTTCGACTCGCGGGCCACGCGCGGCCGCGACTCGCGCGAGTACGTGAAGTGGAACTCGTTGAGCGTCGTCGAGGACACCGTCGTGAAGAGGTTCAGGTTCGCGACGTGGATGCGGGCCGGGTCGCCCTCGATGCCGTTCGCGGAGGTGCCGTAGGTGGCCACGTCGAAGGTCTCGTTCTCCTTGCGCGAGTGGTTGAAGTTGTACGAGAAGGAGAGCGTGTTGGACGGGTTCAGCAGCACGTCCGCCTTGAGCAGCAGCGCCTTGGTGTCGATGGGGTGCTCGACCGGCAGGCCCTCGTTCTGGCCCAGCCGCGACTGCATGAAGCCGAGCAGCGCCGTGCGCTGGCAGTCGGGGTTCGAGTTGATGAGCGCCTCGTTGGCCTGCACCGTGGGATTGGGCACGGGGCAGGGCGCGCCGATGGGCACGCTCAGGTTCGGGCGCTGGAAGTTGCCGGTGATCCCCTCGGCCGCCACGAAGAAGAAGGCCTTGTCCTTCTTGATGGGGCCGCCCAGGGTGCCGCCGAACTGCTCGCGATGGAAGTCCTCCAGCTTGGTGCCGTCCGAGAGGTCTCCCGTGAGCGCCTCCAGGCGCTGGAAGTGGAACAGGCTGCCGTGCAGGTCGTTGGTGCCGGACTTGGTGATGACGTTCACCACGCCGCCCGCCGTGCGGCCGTACTCGGCGTTGGCGCCGGTGGCCACCACCTGGAACTCCTTCACCGCTTCCAGCGTGATGTCGATGCCGGCCCGCTGGCCGCCCATCTGCTCGCCGAAGAAGCCGTTGTTGTAGTCGCCGCCGTCCAGGCTGATGTTGTTGAAGATGCCGCGCTGCCCCGCGAACGTGATCTCGTCGCCGTCAGGGCCCTGCACGATGCTGACGCCCGGCGTCAGCGACAGCAGGTCCTCGAACTTGCGGCCCAGGATGGGCGTCGTGTCGATCGTGGTCTCGTTGAGGGTGCTGCTCGACTCGGTCTTGCGCGTGTCGACGGTGGCGGTGCCCGTCACCGTGACCGTCTCGCTGGTCGCGGCCAGCTTCATGGTCGGGTTGAGCGTGATGGACTGGCCGACCGAGACCCTCACCTCCTCCTGCACCAGCGTCGCGAAGCCGCTCAGCGTGAAGGTCACGCTGTAGATCCCCGGCTGCAGCTGGAGCAGCGTGAAGCGGCCTTCGCCGCCGGTCGTCTGGCGGCGGGAGAAGTTGGTGTCGATGTTCTTGGCCTCGACCTCGACGCCCGGCAGGGCCGCGCCCGAGGGATCGAGCACGCTCCCCTGGATCACGCCGGTGGTGATCTGCGCCTGGGCCGAGGCGTAGCCGATTGCGAGGAGACAGGCCAGCAGGGTGAACGTCCACACGCGTAGCGCGCGCATTTTCGGCATCGGATCACTCCTTCGCTCCCGGAGGGCAGGGGGAGCGTCACAAGGACTCATGGATTCCGGCGCACTATAGTCGACAGCCGCCATGACGAGCAAGGAAACTGCGCGCCACCTGGCCCTGCTGGCGCTGCCCGCGCTCCTGCTGGCGCTGGCGGGCGCGTTCAACCGGTCTCGCGCGCCGCTGTTCCAGTGGAGCGATCCCGACTACATCTATTTGTTGAACGCGCTCTGCCTCGCGGAGGGGGCGGCCCCGGGGCATACCGACCACCCCGGGACGCCCCTGCAGGTGGCGGGCGCGGTGCTGCTGGGAGGGCGCCATCTCGCCACCGGGCGCCCGTTCGGCTCGCTGCGGGAGCACGTGCTGCGCGAGCCCGAGGCCTTCCTCGCGCTCTGGCGCGAGGTCCACCGCGCGCTGGCGGCGCTGGCGCTCGCCGCCGGCGGGGCGCTCGTGCTGCGCGTCACGCGCAGCCTTCCCTCGGCCCTGCTCTTCCAGCTCCTCCCGCTCCTCTCCGTGCAGATCGTGTCGTCGCTGTGTCGCGTGGCGCCCGAGCCCGCGCTGCTCGCGCTGGGCTCCGTGGTCTGCGCGCTCACGGTCGCGCTGGTCCGCGCGCCGGAGTGGCGCACCCGGCGTGTCGCGGCCGCGCTGGGAGCGCTGGCGGGCATCGGCCTCGCGACCAAGGTCGTGTTCGCCCCCATCGCGCTGGCTCCCTGGGCGGCTCTCGATCGCCGCGGGCGGCGCACCTTCGCGATCGTCGCCGGCGCGGCCCTCGCCCTGGGCCTGCTTCCCATCGCGACGCGGCTGCCGGCGACGGCCGGTTGGCTCCTGCGCGTGACGACCCACACGGGCCAGTACGGCACGGGAGCGGTGGGCCTGGTCGACGCCACGCGGCTGCCCACCAGCCTCTCGCTGCTGGTGCGCGAGGAGTGGCTGACGCTGGCGCTGATCGGGGCGGCCGCGGTCGCGGGGCTGTTGGCCCTCATGCGCAAGGAGGCGGAGGACAGCCCGGCGGCGCGCGTCCTGGTGGCGACGGCCGGGCTCCAGGTCGTGTGGCTCGCGATGGCGCTGCGTCACTTCGACCGCCGCTACCTCGTGCCCGCGGCGCTGCTCAACGGCCTGCAGGCCGTGCTCCTGTGGCAGCTCGAACGGGGACACCCGACCCGCAGCCCTCGGCTGCACCGGGCGGTGGTGGCGGGACTCGTCGCGGCGGCGATCGCGCTGGCCCCGCTGCGGCTCGGGGAGGCGGCGGGCGCGATGCGGCGGACCACGCTCGAGCGCGCGCAGGTGGCCGGCTTCCTGGAGCGGCTGGGCCCCGCGGTCGAGGACAGCTACGTCCTGTCCCGGCCCGGCGCGCTCCAGCTCGCCAACGCGTTCGCGCGCGGCCGCTTCGGCGCCGACCTCCATCGCCTCTACCCCTCGTTCGTGTCGTGGCACGGCGGCGGCATCCAGGCGTTCGGAGAGCGGCTGCCGGTCGTGCCGCTGCTGCACGAGCGCCCGGACGGATCGATGACGCTCCTGGCCCTGGTCGCCGATCACTCCCCCGTCCTGGCCGCGCCGCCGCCCCCCTTCCGCCCCGTCCCGATCCTCCGCCTTCCCGGCCACACGCTGTTCGAGGCACGCCTGCCTCCCTGCGATGGCGCGGGCGGCGCGTTCTCGGGGTTCGTGGAGGCGGCCGGCCTGCGCGCGGTCGAGGGCCCGTATCCGCAATGGGGACTGGCACGGCCCGTCCGGTGGGGCCTGGCGCCGGAGACACGCCTGTGGTTCGTGGGCGCCAGCGGAGCGATGTCGTTGGAGATGGCGGCGCGCCACGACTCGGCCGACACCAGGCCGGTCCGCGTGTGGCTCAACGGCGTGCTGCTGGAGCGGCTGGAGCTGCCTCCGTCGCGCGCCTTCGAGGAGCGGACCGTGAGCTTCCAGGCCCGGCCGGGGCTGAACGAGCTGCGAATTCAGTACGGGCCCCGCGGCGCGGAGGAGCGGCTCGAGGTCCTGTTCGAGCGGCTCCGGCTCTCCTGCCCGGCGGAGCCGGCCGTGGGCGGCTAGGGGATCAGAACAGGCCGGGGATCTTCATCCCTCCGGTCATGCCGGCGAGCTTCTCCTGCACCGCCTCGTCCACCTTCCGCGCGCAGTCGCCGAAGGCGGCGGTGATGAGGTCCTGCAGCATCTCCACCTCGTCCTTGCTCACGACCTCGGGGTCGATGACCAGGCGCTTGATGTTCTTGGAGCCGTCCATGGTGACCTTCACCATGCCGCCGCCGGCGCTGCCCTCGACCTCCAGGGCCTCGATCTCCCGCTGCATCTTCTCCTGCGCCTGCTGGAACTGCTTCATCAGCTTCTGCGGGTTCTGGAATGGGTTCACGGGCGTTCCTCCTTGGCTTCGCGCACGTCGACGATGCGCCCGCCGAACAGGTCAAGCATCTCCTTGACGGCGGGCTGGCGCGCCGCTTCCTCCTGCAGGCGCTGCTGCGAGCTCTCGGCGGGCGCGGGCTCGCCCGGCGCGGGCTGGCCCGACTCGATGCGCACCGACACCGCGCGGCCGCTGGCCTTGCGGGCCAGGTCCTTGTACTCGTCCGCGTGCATGCGCGCCATGACCACGAAGTCCGTCTTCACGTGCAGGACGACCGTGTCGCCCTCCTCGGTCAGCGTGGCCCCGCGCAGCGGCGTGGCCAGCGACGGCCGCGCCTGGACCAGCGCGAGCATGCCGGCCAGCAGGCCGCCCGGAGCCGGCGACGGGGTCGGGTCGGCCTCCGGCGCGCTCGGCGCCGCTGCCGCGGGCGCTCGCGCCGGCAGGGGCGGGGCGGGTCGTGGCGCCGTTCGTTCCGTGCTCTCCGTGCGCTCCGTGGACCTGGTCGGCGTCGCCGTCACCGGGCTCTGCCGCGCCGGCATCGGCGCTCCACCCGCCAGCGCCTCCACCCGCGCCACCAGGTCGCTCCAGGGGACGAGCCGCCGCATCTGCACGATCTTGAGCAGCGCCAGCTCCAGCGTGACCCGGGGGTCCTGCGCCCACCGCAGGTCCTGCTCCACCTTGATGAGGACGTCGAAGACGCGCAGCAGGTCTTCCTCGGAGTACGCGGCCGCCAGCGGCCGCAGCCGCTCGCGCTCCTCGGGGCCGATCTGGCCCAGCAGCGTGCTCTCGTCCGGCGCCAGCTTGAGCAGCAGGATCTCGCGGAAGTGCAGCAGCAGCTCGCGGTTGAAGTTCCGGTAGTCCGCCCCGTACTCGGAGAGCCGCTCGACCAGCTCCAGCAGCGCCAGGCTGTCGCCCGCGGCCGCCGCGCGCGACGCCGCGAGCAGCAGCTCG
>JAICEW010000214.1 GCA_025923995.1 Vicinamibacteria bacterium
GTATCGCCCCGACAAGGGCTGGTACGAGCTGCGGTACGTGCCGTCCACGGGACGCGTGGGCGCGGTCGCGGTGGGCGTCAACCGCCGCAACACGCGCCTGCGCGGCGTGGACGGGCCCGCGCTCAAGCCGCGCCTGGTGGCGGCCGTGGCCCCGTTCGAAGTGCCGCTGCGCGCCGCGCTCGATGCGGCCGAAGCGCCGACCGCGCTGCCGTTCGAGCTGGGCCTCCTGCGCTTCGAGACGCGGGACGACACGCTGCACCACACGCTCGTGGCCGAGGTGCCCGTGGGCGCGCTGAAGGTGGCCCCGTCGGCCGAGGGCGTGCGGGCGCACCTCTCGTTCCTGCTGCGCGTGCAGGCGGAGGACGGCCGCATCGTGCACGAGGGCAGCCTCGACCAGCCGGTGGAGATCGGCGCGAGGATCAACGACGCAGGGGATCCGCGCAAGCTCGTCTGGACCTCGCACGTCCACCTCCGCCCCGGCCGCTACCAGGCGTCGGTGGCCGCGATGGACCGGCTGTCGGACCGGATCACGGTCCGACGCACGGACGTCGCCGTCGAGCCCTGGGAGCCTGGTGTGCGCGTCGGCGACCTCACGTTCCTGCTCGGCATGGGCGAGCTCCTGGGCGCCAGCGACCCCGACAACCCGCTCACGGGATCGGGCGCCGAGATGATCCCGAGCCTGCGGCCGCGCTGGGTGGTGGGCACGGACGGACCGATCCCGGCGCTGCTCGTGGTGTATCCCGACCCGGCGAGCGCGGATCCGCTCACGACCTCGATCGAGCTGCACCGCGAGGGACGGCCGACCGTGCGGGTGCCGCTGTCGCTCGCGGCCGAGGCGCCGGGCGTCGCCATCCGGCAGGTCGCGCGCCTCCGCTTCGGCGGGATGCAGCTGGGCACCTATACGGTGAAGCTGGTCGCCGAGCAGGGCGGCCGGCGCGCGGAGCGGTCCGCGAGCCTCGAGGTGGTCCCGATGCCGAAGTTGGAGCCCTAGGCCGCTTCCGCCCGCTGCCGCACCGCGCGCAGCCACATCCGCCGGATGAGCGCGCTGCCGCCGCGGATGACGAACCAGTAGGCCTTGAAGGCGCGGCGGGCCGCCGCGTCGACGCCGCGGATGCGCGTCTCGGTGCGCAACCAGCAGCCGTCGGGCGTCTCCGAGACCCGGAAGTCGATCAGGGCCTTGGCGAAACCGGGGGCCGCGAAGGACTCGAAGCCCGCCACGTCGGCGAACTCGGCCCGGCCGCCCGACGGGCGCCAGAAGCGGCCGATCACGCCGAGCACGATCTCGCCGTCGCCGCCCGGCAGCTCCACGAACCCGCCGCGCTTCGCGACCTCCAGCAGCGGCAGGTCCCGGTCGCGCTCCGTGAGGCCCATCGCGCGCAGCCGCCGGCTCCGGAACCCGCGGAGCCAGGTCAGCAGGCGGAAGAAGCGGATCTCCTCGGGCGTCACGTCGCGCACGGCCTGCATCACCCGCGCCCGCGGGGCGTGCACGAGCGTCTCGTGCACCTCGTTGCGGTCGTAGGTCGGCATCAGCCGGTCGATGACGGGCACGTCCCTACGCTACCGCAGGGCATCGCTGGCCCGTGAGCGCGCGAAAGCGCCTCCGGGCTGTGCGATAAAGGAGGCGGAGAGCGAGGAGGCGACCGTTTGAACGAGCCCGAGATCCCCGTCGCAGCCGCCCCCGAGCCCGTCCCCGACGCTCCGTCCCTCCAACCGTCGCCCCCGGTGACGGCCATCGACGCGCGGGCGCTGACGAAGGTCTTCCAGGGCAAGCCCGCCGTCGACCAGCTCACCCTCCAGGTGGCGCGCGGGCGCTTCTTCGGGTTCCTGGGCCCCAACGGCGCCGGCAAGAGCACGACCATCAAGATGCTCACCGGCCTGCTGCGCCCCACGTCGGGCGAGGCGTTCGTCGAGGGCCGGGACCTGGCGAAGGACCGGCTGGCCATCAAGCAGCTGATCGGCGTGCTGCCGGAGGAGCTGCCGCTCTACGAGCGGCTGACGGGCGAGGAGTACCTGCTCTTCGCGGGGCGCATGTACGGCCTGCCGAAGGACGAGACGCGCAAGCGGACCGACGAGCTGCTCGCGTTCCTCTCGCTGGAGGAGGACCGCGGGCGCCTCATCCTCGACTACTCGCAGGGCATGCGCAAGAAGGTGGCGCTGGCGGCGGCGCTCATCCACAACCCGCGGGTGCTCTTCCTGGACGAGCCCCTGAACGGCATCGACCCCGTCTCCGGACGCGTGGTGACCGACCTGTTGCGCCGCCTGGCGCAGAAGGGCGTGACCCTGTTCTTCACCAGCCACGTGCTGGACGTCGTGGAGCGGCTCTGCGACGAGGTCGCGATCATCGACCGCGGGCGGATCGTGGCCCAGGGCACGCTGGACGACATTCGCCGCCAGCGCGAGGTGGGCCGCGACGCCAGCCTGGAGGACGTGTTCCTCAAGCTGGTCGCGGCAGACGTGAAGCGCGAGGACCTGTCGTGGATCGACTGATCGCGATCGTCCTCCTGCGCTTCAAGCTCGAGCTGCGTGCGATGCTGCACGCGCGCGAGCGCCGCGTGGGGCTGGCCCTGGCGGTGCCGTTCCTGCTCCTCTTCGCGGGCCTGGGGTCGATGGTCGCCTACGCGGGGGTCCGCAGCCTGTCGCACGCGGCCCCGGAGGTGGTGGCGCCGGTGCTGTCCGCGGTGGCCACGGCGCTGGGCGTCTTCTGGATCCTTTCGCCGCTCCTGACCGGATTCGCGCTGGCCGAGACGCACGACCTCACGCGCCTGGTGCACTTCCCTGTGCCCCTGCCGACGCTCGCGCTGTCGTCGCTGATCGCCAACCTGGCGCAGCCCACGGTCCTGGCCGAGGTCCCGATCGCCTTCGCCATCGCCGCGGCGCTGGGCGGGGGACCGACGTTCCCGCTGGCGCTCGCGGGCGTGCTGTCGACGCTGCTGTTCTTCCTGGCGGCGTCGCAGGCGGCCGGGCTGGTCCTGCACGCGCTCACCCGCAACCGCCGGCTGCACGACGCGGCTCTCTTCGTCGCGCTGGGCATGGGCTTCGTGCTCAGCCTGCTGCCGATGCTGATCCTGGCCGGCGGCCTGCGGCCGGTGGCCGGCAGCCTGGCGCGCGCCGCGGTGCGCGGCGACGTCTTCGCGCTCTCGCCCTTCGCCTGGGGCGCGCGGGCGGCGGTCGCCGGCGGCCGCGGGGACCTCGTCTCCTTTGCCGCCTGGCTCGGGGCGCAGTGGATCGCGATCGCCGGCGCGATCGCGGTGTCGGTCCTGCTGATCCGGCGCATCTACCAGGGGGAGCTGAAGCTGGGCATCGCCGCGGCCCGCGCGGCGACGCGGGCGCGCATGTGGCTGCCCGGCGCCACCGGCGCGCTGCTGGAGAAGGACCTGCGGGTGGCGTGGCGTGACCCGGCGCTCAAGGCGACGCTGTTCATGGGGCTGGCAACGCCGCTCGTCTTCTTCGTGCTCGTCACGCAGACCAGCGCGTTCGGCCGCTCCGGGACCGGGCTGCTCGTGCTGGCCACCTGGATCGGCCTGTCGACGTTCGGGTCGAACGCGTTCGGCGTGGAGCGTCGGGGCGTCGCCCTGCTGCTGGGGTTCCCGCTCGCGCGCTGGCGCGTCCTGGTGGGGAAGAACCTGAGCGGCATGCTGTTCCGGCTGCCGGGCGTCCTCGCGCTCGTCGTGGCGGGCGCGCTCCTCGAGCCGTCGTACCTGCCCGCGGCGGTCACCATCGCCCTCTGCGCGATGTGCGTGGCGGCGGGGGCGGACAACTTCATCTCGATCCTCTTCCCGGTCGCGGCCCCGGAGCCGGGGCGCAGCCCGCACGCCGCCGCCTCGGCCGGAGGACGCGGGCTGGCGACGGCGCTGCTGTCGGCCCTGCTCTTCACCGGCGCGATGCTGCTGGCCTCGCCCTTCGTCGTGCTCGCGTGGCTGCCCGTGTGGGCCGGCGAGCTGGCGTGGTGGTGGGTCGCCCTGCCGCTCGCGCTGGTCGGCGCCGCCGCCACCTACGCGCTGCTGGTGGGGGGGGCCGAGCAGCTCCTGCTGCGCCGCGAGCCCGAGCTGCTGTAGCGGATCCTCGGCGAGGCATGAGCGCTCGCCAGCGACCGCGGCCCGACGCGTCCGCGAAGCGGACCGTCGACACGAAGGGAGGTGGGGCTTCGCCCCGACGACCGCCCGACGCGTCCGCGAAGCGGACCGTCGACAAGAAGGGAGGAGGGGCTTCGCCCCGACGACCGAACGTCGCCATCGCCGGGTTGGGGCTGGTGGGGGGCTCGCTCGCGCGGGCGCTGCGCCGCGCGGGCTACCGCGTGATCGGCGTGGACACCCCGGCCCGCGCGCGGGCCGCGCGCCGCGCGATCTCGGAGGCGGCGACTTCGGTCACCGACGCCTGCGGCCGCGCGGACGTGCTGGTCCTGGCCGCGCCCCCCGCCGCGAACCTGCGCCTGCTGCGCGAGGCGGCGCGCGCGGGCGCCAACGGCCTGGTGATCACCGACGTGGGCAGCGCCAAGCGTGAGATCTGCGCGGAAGCGCGGCGGCTGCGGCTGCGCGGGTTCGTCGGCGGCCACCCCATGGCGGGGCGCGAGCGCTCCGGCTTCGCCGCCTCGTCCGCCGACCTGTTCCGCGGCTGCGCCTGGATCCTCACGCCGGGCCGCTCGTCGGCCGCGGCGACGCGCGTCGTCGCGCGACTCGTGCGGGCGGTGGGCGCGCGCCCGGCCCTGCTGACGCCGGCCGTGCACGACCGCGTGGTCGCGTTCCTCTCGCACGTCCCCCAGGTCGTGTCCTGGGCGCTCCTGGGCGCGGCCCGGAGCGATCCCGTCGCGAGCCGCCATCTGGCGCTGGCGGGCCCCGGGTTCGCCAGCATGACGCGCCTGGCGCGCAGCCCCCGCGGATGGTGGCGCGACGTGCTGGCCCAGAACGCGCGCGAGGTGGCCCGTGCCCGGGCCGGCCTGCTGCGCGAGCTGGCGCGGGTCGCGCGCGGATGAGCGAGCCCGCCGCAGAGGGCGCGGTGGCGTTCGTCCTCAAGCTCGGCCGCGGCCTGCACGCGCACGGGTATCCGGCCCACCGGCTGGAGGCCGCGCTCGTCCGCGTGTCGAGCCAGCTGGGCATGCGCGGCCAGTTCTTCTCGATGCCCACGGGCCTGTTCGCGGCCTTCGGCCGGGAGGACGACCAGCGGACGTTCCAGATCCGCGTCGACCCGGGCGCCATGGACCTGCGCACGCTGGTCGCCCTGGAGGCGGTCGCGAACGACGTCGCGGAGGGACGGATCGGCCCGGCCGAGGGGAGCCTGCGCATCGACGCGGCCATGGCGTCGCCGCCGCCGTACCCGGCCTGGCTGAGCACGCTCTGCTTCGCCGTCTCCTCGGCGGCGGCCGCGCGCTTCTTCGGCGGCGGCCTGCGGGAGATCGCGGCCTCGGCCGGCGTGGGCCTCGTGGTCGGTTTGCTGGCCCTGCTGGCGCGGCGCTGGGCGCCGCTGGGACGCGTGTTCGAAGCGGTCGCGGCCCTGACCTCGGCGCTGCTGGCGTCGCTGGCCGCGCGGTACGGCGGCCCGCTGTCGATCTACATCCCGACGCTGGCCGGCATCATCGTGCTGGTGCCCGGCTTCACGCTGACCGTCGCCATGACCGAGCTGGCCACGCGGAACCTGGTGTCGGGCACCGCCCGGCTGGCGGGAGCGGCCGGCACCTTCCTGGCGATCGGGTTCGGGGTCGCGCTGGGCACGCGCATCGGGGAGGCGATGCTGGGCGGGCTTCCCGTCGCGCGGCCGGTGGCGCTGCCGCTGTGGACCGAGTGGGTCGCGCTGCTGGTGGCTCCGCTCGCGCTGATGGTGCTCCTGCGCGCGCCCCTGCGCGACCTGCTCTGGGTGGAGCTGGCCGGCATCCTCGCCTTCAGCGGCGCGCGCCTGGGCACGCTGCTGCTGGGCGCGGAGCTGGGCACCTTCCTGGGCGCGTTCGCCGTGGCCGCCGCCAGCAACGCCTACGCGCGCGCGCTCGACCGGCCCTCGGCGGTCCCGCTGGTGCCTGCGCTGCTCCTGCTGGTTCCGGGCGCGCTGGGCTTCCGCAGCCTGTCGTCGCTGATCGACCGGGAGACGGTCTCGGGCATCGAGGCGGCCTTCCGCATGACGCTGGTCGCCATCTCGCTGGCCATGGGCCTGCTCTCGGGCCAGCTGGTCATCCCCCCGCGCGGCGCCGACCGGGACTGATCCGACGATATGCTTGCGGGGCAAGGAGCGCGCTCATGAAGAAGGTCGTCGCGAACGCCGCCGAGGCCGTCCGGGACATTCCCGACGGCGCGTCCATCATGATCTCGGGCTTCGGACTGTGCGGCATCCCGGAGACGCTCATCGCCGCGCTGCGCGCCCGCGGGTCGAAGGACCTGACCCTGATGAGCAACAACGCGGGGACCAACGACTTCGGGATCACGTTCCTGCTGCAGAACAAGCAGGTGCGCAAGATGATCGCGACGTACGTGGGCGAGAACAAGGTCTTCGAGAAGATGTACCTGGCCGGCGAGATCGAGGTGGAGCTCAACCCGCAGGGCACCTTCTCCGAGCGCATGCGGGCGGGCGGCGCCGGCGTGCCCGCGTTCTTCACGCCGACCGCGTACGGCACGCTGATCGCGGAGGGGAAGGAAGTCCGCTGGTTCGGCGGCCGGCCCCACCTCCTGGAGACCGCGCTGCGGGCCGACTACGCGTTCATCAAGGCCTGGAAGGGCGACACGCTGGGCAACCTGGTGTTCCGCAAGACCACGCGGAACTTCGCGCCAATGATGGCCATGGCCGCGCGCACGACCATCGCGGAGGTCGAGGAGCTGGTGCCCGCGGGCGGTCTCGACCCGGACGCGATCGTCACGCCGGGCATCTTCGTGCAGCGCCTCTTCCAGGGCGGGCCCTACGAGAAGCGCATCGAGAAGCGCACCCTGCGCGGCGGTGCGGGGCCGGAGACGGATCCCAAGCGCGAGCGCGTCGCGCGCCGGGCCGCGCAGGAGATGAAGGACGGGTACTACGTGAACCTGGGCATCGGCATGCCGACGCTCGCGGCCAACTACGTGCCGGCCGGGGTGTCGATCGTGCTGCACTCCGAGAACGGCATGCTCGGCGTCGGGCCCTACCCCGAGCCGGGGCAGGAGGACGCCGACCTCATCAACGCGGGCAAGGAGACGGTCACCGAGCTGCCGGGCACCGCCTACTTCTCGAGCGCGGACTCGTTCGCGATGGTGCGGGGCGGCCACGTGGACCTCACGATCCTGGGCGCGCTGCAGGTGGACCGCGAGGGCAACATCGCGAACTGGACCATCCCCGGCAAGATGATGAAGGGGATGGGCGGCGCCATGGACCTGGTGTCGGGGGCCAAGCGCGTCGTGGTCACCATGGAGCACGTCTCCAAGGACGGCACGCCCAAGATCCTCGACCAGTGCACGCTGCCGCTCACCGGCCGCCGCTGCGTCAACGTCATCGTGACGGAGATGGCGGTGATCGAAGTGACGCCCGAGGGCCTCGTCCTGCGCGAGGTCGCGCCCGACACCACGGTCGAGGCCGTGGTCAAGGCGACCGGCGCCGCCTTGCGCGTGCCGGACGACGTGAAGGCGATGGCGTGACCGGCACGTAGCAGGGCCACTGGTGCTTGCGGTGGAGCCCGAAGATCACCGCCGTCTCGCAGTGGTCCACCTCCGCCCGTCCCGCGAACTTCTCGACGATCAGGTCGCGCAGGTGGTCGATGTCGCGCACGGCCACATGGACCTGCAGGTCGTTGACGCCGCTGACGTGGAACACCGTCAGCACCTCGGGCAGAGAGAGCAGGTGCGCGTAGAGCCTCCGGAAGGTCGTTTTCGCGTGCTTGACCAGCCGCACCGCCACCAGGGCCTCGAGCCCGATCCCCAGCGCCGGGCCCGCCACCTCCGCGTGGTGGCCCTTGAGCACGCCGGCGCGCGCGAGGGCGCGCACGCGCTCCAGGCAGGACGATGGCGCCAGGCCCGCCCTCGCGGCCAGCTCCTTGTTGCTGAGCCGAGCATTGTTCTGCAGGGACGCCAGTATCGCGAAGTCGATTCGGTCGAGGGCCATGAAGGGCCTCCTGGACCGAAGTGTATTCGATTGATTCCGAACGGGCTCGCGCGCGATAAGGGGCCATGCACGACGCGCTCCGCGCCGCCGCCGCCTGCTGGGCCTCGTGGGAGGCCCGCGTCCGCCAGCAGCCCGTCACCCCCCGCCTCTCGAACGAGGCGCTCGCGGCCCGCCTCGCCGGCTACGACTTCGAGGCGCCGCGCGACCTCACCGCGCTGACGCGCGACGTCGCGGAGCTGGTGGAGCAGGGCAGCCTGCACTCGACGCACCCGCGGTACTTCGGCCTGTTCGTGCCCGGCGTGCGGGCCGCCGGCGTGGTGGCCGACACGCTGGCCGCCGCGTACAACCCGCAGCTCGGCGCGTGGTGGCACGGGCCGGCGGCGGCCCAGGTCGAGCAGAGGGCGCTCGGCTTCTTCCGCGAGCGCATCGGCCTGCCGGCGTCCTCGTTCGCGACGTTCACGACCGGCGGCTCCGAAGCCAACCTGACCGGTGTGCTGGCCGCGCTGGCTTCGGCGTTCCCGCGCTTCGCGCGGGACGGTCTGGAGGGGACGCGAGCGGCCCTGTACGCGTCCGACCAGGCGCACGACTCGTTCGTGAAGATCGCGCGCACGGTCGGCCTGGGCGAGCGCGCGGTGCGGCGCATCCGCAGCGACGCGCGTCAGCGGCTGGACGTGCGCGCTCTGGAGCACGCGCTGGCGGTCGACCGCGCGGCAGGGCTGGTGCCGTTCCTCGTCGTCGCGACGGTCGGCACCACCGCGACCGGCGCGGTGGACCCGCTGGTCCCGCTCGCCGACCTCTGCGCGCGCGAGCGCCTCTGGCTCCACGCGGACGCGGCCTGGGGCGGGATCGCGCTGCTCTCGGACGCGCTGCGTGGGCACGTGGCCGGCATCGAGCGGGCGGACTCGATCACCTGGGACGCGCACAAGACGCTCCCGGTCCCGATGGGCGCGGGCATGTTCTTCGTGCGCGACCGGCGCTTCACCGAAGGCGTCTTCTCGGTGCGCACGGGCTACGTGCCGAGCACGGACCCGGGCACGTTCGACGCGTACCAGCAGACGCTGCAGTGGTCGCGCCGGTTCATCGGCCTCAAGGTGTTCCTGACGCTCGCCGAGCTGGGGCGCGCGGGCGTCCAGTCCCTCGTGGACCGGCAGGCGGAGATGGCGCACCGGCTGCGCGCGCTGCTGCGCGAGGACGCCTGGACGATCGCGAACGACACGCCGCTTCCGCTCGTCTGCTTCACGCGCGACGGCCTGGGTCCCGAGGACACGACCGCGCTGGTGCAGCGCGTGGTGGCCGAGGGCGCGGTGTGGATCTCCGAGGTGCGCCTCCCGGACGGGGCCCGCTGGCTGCGCGCCTGCATCACGCACCACGAGGTCGGGCCGGACGACCTGCGGGCGCTGGTGGATGCGCTATGTCGCGCACGCGCGCGCGCGATCCCGACATAGCTGGCTCGCCTGCCGCGCGAGCGCCGTACCTTGTCGAGATGACGGGGGCCGGCACGGACGACACGAAGCGCAGCTACGATCGCGTCGCGGACGAGTACGCGCGGCGCATCTACGACGAGCTGCGGCACAAGCCGCTCGACCGCGAGCTGCTGGACCGGTTCGCGTCGGATCGCCGCGGCCAGGGCCCGGTGTGCGACCTCGGCTGTGGCCCGGGGCAGGTCGCGCGCTACCTCCACGACCGCGGCGTCGACGCCTCGGGCCTGGACCTCTCGCCGGGCATGATCGCGATCGCCCGCCGGCTGAATCCGGGTCTGGCGTTCCACGTCGGCGACCTGCGCGCGCTTCCGTTCGGAAGCGGCACGCTCGCGGGCCTGACCGCGTTCTACTCGATCATCCACGTCCCGCGCGGCGAGGTCGTGGACGCGCTGCGCGAGATGGCGCGCGTCCTGCGGCCTGGCGGTCGCCTGCTGCTCGCGTTCCACCTGGGAAGCGAGGTGCGGCGCGTGGAGGAGCTGTGGGGCGAGGCGGTGGCCCTCGACTTCGTGTTCTTCGAGGCGGGGGAGATGCGCGGCGCGCTGGCGGCGGCGGGCTTCGAGGTGGAGGAGGTCGTGGAGCGCGAGCCCTATCCGGGGGTCGAGGTCCAGACGCGACGGGCGTACGTGCTGGCGCGCGCCCGCGTGCATCTGCGATCATTGGCCTGACGCGCCCGTTCGACGCAGGGCGCCTCGTCTCGCGGAGCACGCCCATGACCACGACCGACGCCGTCATCCTCTCCGGCTGCCGCACGCCCATCGGGACGTTCGGCGGCGCGTTCAAGGACGTCTCCGCCGTCGAGCTGGCGACCGTCGCGGTGCGCGAGGCGGTCGCGCGCGCGGACGTCCGGCCCGAGCAGGTGGACGAGGTCGTGCTCGGCTGCATCCTCCAGGCCGGCCTGGGCATGAACCCCGCGCGCCAGGCCGCCATCCACGCCGGCCTGCCCGAGTCCGTGCCCGCGATGACGGTCAACAAGGTCTGCGGCTCGGGGCTCAAGGCGGTCATGCTGGCGGCGCAGGCGGTGAAGTGCGGCGACGCGGAGGTCGTGGTGGCGGGAGGCGCGGAGAGCATGAGCCGCGCGCCGTTCCTGCTGCCGGGCGCGCGCTGGGGCGAGCGGCTCGGGCACGGGAAGGTCCTCGACCACATGATCCACGAGGGGCTGACCGACGCCTTCCACGGCATCCACATGGGCGTGACCGCGGAGAACCTGGTCGAGCGCTACGGCATCTCGCGCGCGGACCAGGACGCGTTCGCCGCCGGCAGCCAGGAGCGCGCGACCGCCGCCATCCGCCAGGGGCGGTTCAAGGACGAGATCGTCCCCGTCTCCCTTCCGGCGAAGAAGGGCGCCCCCGTCGTGGTGGACACGGACGAGCACCCGCGGCCGGGCACGACCGCGGAGTCGCTGGGCAATCTCATGGCCGCGTTCAAGGACGGCGGCTCGGTCACGGAGGTTAACGCGAGCTGCCTCAACGAC
>JAICEW010000215.1 GCA_025923995.1 Vicinamibacteria bacterium
AACCAGTCGCCGCGCGTCGAGAGGGCGGTGAACGTCGCGGCGGGGAAGCGGACGACGAGCGCACCCAGGAACACGAGGTTGATCGCCAGCGTGCGCAGCGCCAGCCGGTCCCACAGGTTCAGCCAGCGCGTCGTCTCGACCCGCTTCACGCGCCGTCGTCGCGCGGCCCACGCCTCCCAGCCCAGCGGCAGCACGGGGAAGAGCAGCAGGCCGGCCGCGGCCGTCAGCCAGACGGGCCCGTTCAGGTACGCGGCCAGCGAGGACGCGGTCCACGCGCCGAGCGCCGGCGCCAGCACGACCAGGGCGATCCAGAGCAGCTCCAGCAGGAGGTGCCCGACGCCCATGCGGCGGTCGTCTGCCGTCAACGGCCCAGCGAGGTCTCGGCGTCGAGGATGCCGAGCGTGCGCTGGTAGAGGTCCACGACCTCGTCCCGGCTGTTGCCGATCGCGGTGAGCCCCAGCTTCCCGAACTCCGACACCGCGCCGATCAGGTGGAACAGCACGCCCGACTCGGTGTGGTGGTTGTAGTGGAGCTTGTTGAAGGTGAGGATGTCGATCAGGTCCTCGGGCAGCAGGCCCTTGTACTGCTCGGACTTCAGGTTGTCGGTGGCGCGGTAGTACTTCACGTGCCCGCTGGGAGAGAGGAACAGGCCCGACCGCGGGTCGAGCGTCCCGCCCGTGAGGAACTGGAGCGCGAGGTACGGGTGGGTGGTGCCGCCCATGCGCAGGTTGATCTCGAGCGCGGAGAGCTTCCACTCCTCGTCGTCGTGGCTGCGGTAGACGAGGAAATCGGCCGCGAACCGGCTCACCACGCCGTACGTGGCCAGCACGTGGCCGATCTGCTCGCCCGCCTGCTGGACGAGCATGCGGTAGTCGTCGTGGGCCGGGAAGCTGCAGCCCAGGAACACCTGGCCGCTGGGTCCGCCCAGGATCTGGTCGTGCGTCGACACCAGCGTCACCTCGCCCCGCGGGCTCACGCGCAGCTGGGCGCTGGGCGAGAACTTCTGCGGCGCCTCGATGAACTCCTCGACGATCCCGCCCATGCGCGAGAACTTGTCGAAGTACATCGGCGGGGTCTCGCTGGGCACCGCGAACTCCAGCTTCTGCATGCACTCCCTGACCCCGGCGCGGCCGCCCTCCTCGGGGTAGCGGAACAGCGCGTTCCCCTCGCCGGAGAAGCTGTCGTTGAGCTTGACCACGGCGCGGCGCAGGTTCGGCCTCTGCGCTTTCAGGTCCAGCAGCGCGCTCTCCACCTCGTGTTCGGTGCGCAGGTCCTCCGTGCCCAGCGGCAGGTCGATGCCGGCCTCGCGGAACACCTTCCGGCTGCCCGACTTGGTCCCCAGGTGCGTGAGCTTGGGATCGACGCCGTTGAGCGGGATGCCCAGCAGCACCGCCAGCTTCCGCTCGAGCGGCGTCGAGTTGAAGACCGTGAGGTAGGTGCGCGCCGGATCCTGGATGCCCAGGCGGATGCGCTGGATCAGGCGCGGCCGCTCCAGGATCTTCTCCGTCAGCGAGCGAGGCGAGGAGTCGTGCGCGCACAGCAGCGTCAGGCGCGCGCGCGCGTGGCTGGCGGGGATGCCGGCCAGGAACTGGAAGTAGTACTCGAGGATCATCGCGTGCACGGGCTGCGACGTCACGTACACCATGCGCGCGCGGGGGTTGCGCAGCCGGATCAGCAGGAAGAGCAGGCGCTCCTCGTAGAACGACGCGCCCGGCAGCTTCTTGAGCTCCGACTGGTCGAGGGTGAGCGAGGGCACCACCACGGAGGTGTGCGGCTCCTCCTCCCGGTTCATGATGGTGTCCCACAGCTCCTGCAGCCGCGGCCGCAGGGCCTCGAACGACTCGATCTCCTGCTCGAGCGAGAGGTCGCCGGGGAAAGGGGGTTTCGGAATCACGACGACCCCGCTAGGTGCGGACGCCTTCCGCGATCCGGCGCTCGTCCACGTCCAGCGAGCGGCCCAGCGCCTCGGCGCGCAGGCGGACCTGGCGGTACAGATGGAAGCGCAGGGGTCCCAGCAGCGTGAAGTCGGACGTGAGGTGCAGGCTCTGGTCGGTGCCGTCCTCCGGATAGGTCTCGGCCAGCGTGCGCGTGCGGTCCTCGAACCACTCCTCGGTCACCTCTCCGCGGCCCAGCTTCTGGCGCAGGATCATGAGCTGGCGCGAGCGGTCCACGATCTCCGGGTGGTGGTTGACCCCCAGGATGCGGGGCATGATGCCGCCGGCGTCGCGCGCGAACTCCAGCATGGTGAGCGCGTCGCCGACCGGTCCGCCGATGCCGAGCGTCTCGTGGCCCAGCGGGGTGAACTCGCGCGGCAGCTCGGCCGGCTCCTGGATCAGGTCGAACAGCCGGTGGTCCACGATGCGGAGCCGGCGGTGGTCGGGCAGCTCGTCCGCCAGCTGGCCGAACCAGGGGTGCGACTGGGCCTCGGGCGTCAGCACGTTCTCGAGCAGGCCGACGCTCTTGCCGCCCTTCGTCGCCGGCCGCAGCACCGGCTGCGCGATCCCGCTCCACCGGCACATCACGCCGAAGGTGTGGCAGACCGAGACGAGCGCCGCCTCGGGGTGGTCGCGGATGGCGTCGAAGAGCCGGAACAGCTCCGGCTCCCAGGACGGGTCCTCGTGGATGCCCTGGCTGCCCTCGCCGCCGTCGTTGAGGTACGGGTCGATGTGCCCGGGGCCGCCCGTGCCCAGGTAGAGCGCGTAGCGGCCCGGGCCCTCGGGGATCATCCGGTGCTGGCGCACCTCGAACGAGAGGACGCGGATGGTGAAGCCCACCTCGAACAGCTGCGGGATGAGGTCGCAGCCCGCGTCCATGACCGCGTGCACGAGCGAGTCGTGGCCCAGGTTGGGCCAGCCATGGTTCATGTCCAGGATGGCCACGTCGATCACCCGCGGGTGCGCGGCCGGCACCTGGGAGGCTTCGGTCACCCGCACGTACCCGAGGGGGCTGTTCTCGGCGCGCGTCGGACAGTCGGTGACGCAGTAAGTCTTGCCGTAGAGCAGCTTGTTGCGGCACGCGATGGGCATGTGGCGAGGCAGTCTACAAGCCCCTTCGGGTCTCGTCCACCAGCAGGTCCACGACCGCGCGCAGGTCGCCCGCCTGCTCGAAGGCCCTCAGCTGGCGGTCCGCGCCGGTGTCTCCGGACGTGGCCCAGGCGCGCAGGAAGCGCATCTCCTCGCGGCTGCCGAGCTCGTCCACCACGTCCTCCACGAAGTCGAGCATCTCGTGGACCAGCGTGCGCGTGTCCTGCTCCGCGCGCAGGCCGAAGTCGATCATCCTGCCGTCCAGGCCGCGCTTGAGCGCGCGGAACTTGTTCTCCATCAGGATCGCACGCGAGTAGCTGCGGATCCCGAGGTTGCGCTCGAACAGCCGGGACAGCTTGGCCACCAGCGCCTGCACGAGCGCGGCGATCGCGATCGTCTCCTCCGCGCGGCAGGGGATGTCGCAGATGCGGAACTCGAGCGTCTTGAAGTACGCGTGCGGCCGAATGTCCCACCAGATCTTGCGCCCGTCGTCGATCGAGTTGGTGCGGACCAGCAGCTCCACGTACTTGGCGTAGTCCTCCCATGAGTAGAAGAAGTCCGGGATCTGCGGGCGCGGGAACCGCTTGAAGATGGTCGAGCGCACGGACTTCACGCCGGTGCGCCGGCCGCACCAGAAGGGCGAGTTGACGGAGAGCGCGAGCAGGTGGGGCAGGAACGCGCGCACGCCGTTCATGATCTGGATGCGCATCTCGTCGCTGTCGACGCCCACGTGGACGTGCAGGCCGAAGATGAGGTTGGCCCGCGCCAGGTCCTCCATCTCGTTCACGATGTCCTTGTAGCGGACGCGCTCGGTGATCTGCTGGTCCTTCCAGTGGCTGATGGGGTGCGTGCCCGCGGCCACGATGCGCGCGCCCGACTCGTCGGCCATGCGGATGAGCGAGCGGCGCAGGTGGGTGACGGCCTCGCGCGCCTCGCGGATGTCCGCGCAGATGGGGGTCCCCACCTCGACCACGCTCTGGTGGAGCTCCGGCTTGAGCTGGTCGCCCAGGTGCGCGCCGGCGGCCATCATCTCCTCGATGTGGCTCTTGAGCTCGCGCGTCTGCGGATCGACGAGCTGGAACTCCTCCTCGATGCCGAGCGTGAAGCGGTCGGGCATGGCTCTCCGTGGGGACGAAGCCATTCTAGCAGGGGCTTCCTGGGCGCTTTGCCTTCGTTCGCCAGGGCGCAAGACCTGCGCGAACCGATCCGCCCCTCGGCGCTGCGGAGGCCGCAAGTCGCTCTGCCTCAACGTCGGAGGGTCGCGGCACGAGAAGTGCTTGCTCCCACGCAACTGGATTGCCGCGAAATCCTCGCGTTGGCGCGAGGGCGAGCTTTCTCGGCTCCTTTCAGCGGGAGGAGCTCATGCGCAAGCCGTTCGAGATCGTCGCCATCGCCCTTTCGTCTCTCGTTCCGGGAGCCGGCGTCTCCGCCGTGGACGTCCCCTGGGCCCAGGTTCGACCCACCACCACCGGAATCCCCGGCGAGGAGGTGCGGCTCATGGCCTTCGACCCGCAGGGGAACCTGTGGGTGGGGGCCCGCTGGACGCTCCGGGGAGTGAGCGGCCTGGCGCGGCTGGGAGCCGAGGAGCTCCCCGCAACACCCCTGCCCGGCGGAGGCTTCGACACCGGGGTGTGGCGTGTCTGGTCCGGAGAGGATCATCCGATTCCCTCGCCGTTCCTGTCCGACATCGACTTCAGCCCCGACGGCGTCGTCTGGCTGGCGAGCGACGGCGGGCTCACGCGCTTCGACCCGCGGTGGACGAAGCACGGCCACTGGCAGACCTACAACGCGGCCAACTCGCCGCTGATCCTCGACGAGGTCCGCTCGATCGACTGGGACAGCCGCGGCAACCTCTGGCTCACGAACGTCAACGTCCTGACCGTGAACGGCGCCGTCTTCAAGTTCAACCCCGGGACGGGCCAATGGACCGAGTACTCCGTGGGCAACGGGCTGCCGGCGGGGTGGTTCCTCCCGTGGAAGAACGTCAACGCGGTGATGGTGGGAGCCGACGACCACGTCTGGGTGACGCACAGCGTGCTGGGCGGCATGGCGGAGTTCGACGGCACCACATGGACGCTGCACCCGACGCCGGGGCCGCTCGGCGGCATGCTCGAGGATCCCCAGGGGAACATCTGGGTCACCACCGCGGACGCCGGCCTGTACAAGTGGGACGGGTCGAGCTGGCAGCAGTGGCCGACCCTCGGCGGCACCGCGACCATGTCCGGGCTGGGCCTCGACCGCGAGGGCGTCGTGTACGTCGCCACCTGGTTCGGCGACGTCTACAAGATGATCGGCGGCACGACCCCGCAGTTCTTCGTGAACGCCGCCAGCATCCCCAGCCGCCTGATCGGACGGCCCGACGGCGACCTCTGGATCAACAACTACGGCGGCAACGGCACGCTCGGCACGGTGCGGCACTATGACTCGGGGGGCACGCTCCTCGAGCGGTTCAACACCTTCAACACCGGCCTCGACTTCTTCATCGACCGCGTGCATGTCGACTCGCTCGGCTACACCTGGTTCGCGTCGGGTGAGGGAGGCCTCTCGCGCTTCGACGGCGAGCGCTGGCGCAACTGGGGCAACCACAACGACGGCTCCGAGCCGTACCCGTGGGCGGGCAACGAGCCGATGGGCGCCTTCTACATCGACCGCAAGGGCGTCGGCTGGATGGGCGGCAACGGCATCGGGCGCTGGAGCCCCCGCACCGGGACCTTCAGCGGCTTCTGGAACTGGCAGAACAACCCGGGCATGGGGGTCACGCTGTTCACCGCGTTCGCGGAGGACGCCGCGGGCACGCTGTTCGCCGGCACCGCCTACGGCGAGATCTTCCGCTTCGACGGCTCGCTGTGGGTCCAGGAGCCGCTGTCGCCCATCGGCTACACCTCCGAGTTCTCCTGGCTGGAGGCGGACAGCACCGGCGCCGTCTATGCGGCCGAGCCCTACGCGCTCTACCGCTGGGACGGCCTGGCCTGGTCCGAGGTCCCCCAGCCGGCCAACTTCTTCTTCGACCGGGGCGGCATCAACTGCATGACGATCGGGCCCGACGACAGGGTGTGGATCGGCACCGGCACGGGGCTCGTGCGGTGGGACGGTTCGACCTACACCGTGTTCGACACCACGAACTCCCCGCTGCCCGCCCAGCAGGTGAAGGGCGTCGACGTCCGGGCCGACGGCACGATCGCGGTCAGCAGCATCGAGTTCGGGCCCTCCACGCCCTTCCCGAACGGGGTGAGCGTCATCGTCGGGGACATCGCGAACCCGGCCAGCTGGACCAACTGGTCCTACGGCTCGTCTCCGCTGCCGCACTACCAGCTCGGCGTCGTGAAGTTCGATGCGCGCGGCGACCTGTGGGTGAGCGCGATCAGCGAGGGCCTGGTGCGCATTCGTCTCGGCCCGGTCTCCGCGACGCGTCGGTGAGGGCCGCGTGGCTTCGTCCGCCACGACTCGAACGGGGGTGGCCCTGCGGATGCCGGTCGATCAGATCGGAAGCACCGCTCTGGTCCCGCGGTCCGGCCCGACGGGCGCCACCTGCTGGAGAGTCTCTCCCGTGCGCACGCTCCCGCCGTCGACCCGGTACTCGCGCAAGCGGTTGTAGAGGGTCTTGACGCTGATCCCGAGGGTCAGGGCGGCCTGCTGCTTGTCGCCTCCGTGGTATGCGAGGGCCGCGAGGATGAGGCGGCGCTCCGCCTGCGCAAGGGAGGTGCCCATTCGGATGACCAGGCTCGAAGCGCGCGACTCCCCGGTGGCGAACGCCCCGTGATCGCCGGCGCTGCCCAGCGGAGGCACGACACAATCCACTTCCACGTCCTCCCCCGCGAGGATGAAAGCGCGGTGGATCACGTTCCTCAGCTCGCGGACGTTGCCCGGCCACGTGTGGCGGAGGAGCCACTCGATGCTGGTCGCCTTGAACGTCTTCCCGGTCCCCTCGGCCAGGTTGAGGGCGCCCAGGAACTCCTCGGCCAGCAGCAGTACGTCGCGACCGCGTTCGCGCAGCGGGGGGAGCTCGATGGGGAAGACGTTCAGGCGGTAGAGCAGGTCCTGCCGGAGACGGCCCGCCGCCACGGCTTGTTCGGGCGGGCGGTTCGTGGCGGCGATGATGCGCACGTCGAACTTGAACGGCTCCGTCCCCCCCACCCGAGCGACGGAGGAGGTCTCCAGCACACGCAGCAGGCGGACCTGCAGGTCGCCAGGCATCTCGCAGATCTCGTCGAGGAACAGGGTCCCTCGATCCGCACGCTCGAAGTAGCCCCGGTGAAGGCGGTCGGCGCCCGTGAAGCTGCCGCGCTCGTGGCCGAACAGCTCGCTCTCGATCAGCGCCGCGGACACCGCCCCGCAGTTGAGCGGTAGAAAGGCCTGTTGGCTCCGGCGGCTCAGGGAGTGGATCGTCTGCGCGACGAGCTCCTTGCCGGTACCGGTCTCTCCCGAGATCAGGACGCCCGCGTTCGTGCCTGCCACGCGGCCGATCAGTTCGTAGACGCTCTGCATCGACGGGCTGGCGCCGATGAGCGCCCCGAAGCGGTCCACTCGGTGGGGCCTGCAAGCGGCGGCGGCGACCATGCTCCCCGCCTCCAGAGCGCGAGATCGGTTGCCGGGCGGCGGCTTCGCGGGGGCGAGATCTCGGGGCGTCTCGACGTAAAGAGTGGCCCCGTGCTGCGCGTCTACCGCGAATGCGCTCGCACTACGCATCGTTCAGGCAGGTCTTCCGGGCCGCAGGCCCCGATGCACTCATGGACGATCGGAGTGTACCGAGCACCGCCAGGCCCATCTGTTCCATTCTGCTCATGCCAGTTCGGGCATCCCCCGCCTATCCCCCCAGCTCCTCCCGCACCTTCAGGCGGCGGATCACCCCGTGCAGCGTCAACAGGCCCACCAGGCGGTCGCTTTGCATCACGACCAGCCGCCCCGTCCCTGCCTGGGCCATGCCTGCGATGGCAGTCGCCAGCGGGGCGTCCGGATCGATGACGATGGCGTCCGTCAGCGGGCGCATCGCACCTTGAACGGACGTCGATTCCCTCTCCTCCTGCGTGAGCCGCAGCACGTCCTTGAGGCAGAGAAGGCCGACGGTGGCATCCCCGCGCGTCACCGGATAGCCGCCGTAGCCGGTGCGCATGAAGTGCTCGCGCGCAGCCTCGGCCACGGAGCCGCTGGAGGACACCGTCGCCACGGGGTCGACCATGGCGTCGCGGACCGACAGGCCTCGGAGTGCTGCGTCGAGACGCACCTGCTGGTAGCTGGCCGCGGACGCGTCCTTGATGAACCAGCCGATCAGGACGTACCACACGCCGCTCAGCGTGTTCCCGGCCAGCAGGCTGAAGACCCCCGCCACGATCAGGAAGTACGCGAAGACACTGCCCGCCGCGCTGGCGACCTGGGTGGCGCGCGCCTTGCCGATCGATCCCCAGAGGGCGCCGCGCAGCAATCGTCCTCCGTCCATCGGGAAGGCGGGCACCAGGTTGAAGACGGCCAGCAGCAGGTTGATCACGGCCAGGTACTTCGCCACTGCAGCGATGGATGCGCTCACGAACGGCAGGACCGCGCTCGCGTAGAAGATGCCCGCCAGAACCAGGCTCACCCCGGGGCCGGCGGCGGCCATCCAGAACTCGGCCCGTCCGTCCTTGGGGTCCCTTTCCAGCTGCGCGACGCCTCCGAAGATGAAGAGCGTGATCGACCGCGTGCGCAGCCCGTGGCGGCGGGCGACGACCGCGTGCCCCAACTCGTGGAGGAGGATCGAAACGAAGAAGAGGACCGAGGCCACCAGGCCCTTCGCCCAGTTGGACGAGGCCGGCAGGTCCGGATAGTGCGCCGGGAAGTAGCCCGTCGACAGGGTCCAGACGATCAGCGCGAAGACGATCAGCCAGCTGAAGTGAAGGTAGATGGGGATCCCGAGCACCCGCGCGATCTGGATATGGTCCGTTCGGACGCTCGAGGCCATGGCGGCGCCCGCTACTCTCTGGGCTGCCCGAGCAGCGCCCTCATCCAGTCGATCGGGATCGGAAAGACGATCGTCGAGTTCTTCTCCGCGGCGATGTCGGTGAGGGTCTGCAAGTAGCGAAGGTGAAGCGCGATGGGCTCGGCGTGCAGGGTCTGCGCCGCTTCGGTGAGCTGCTTGGAGGCTTCCAGCTCGCCTGAGGCGTGGATGATCTTGGCCCGCTTCTCGCGCTCCGACTCGGCCTGCTTGGCCATCGCACGTTGCATCTCCTGGGGCAGGTCCACCGCCTTGACCGCGACCTGCGACACCTTCACGCCCCAGGGGTCGGTGTGCTGGTCGATCACCTCCTGCAGGAGCGCGCCCAGCCGGTCGCGCGCAGAGAGCAGCTCGTCCAGATGGGCCTGGCCGAGGATGCTGCGGAGGGTCGTCTGGGCCTCCTGGGTCGTGGCGTAGAGGTAGTTCTCCACCTGGACCACCGCCTTCAGGGGGTCGAGCACGCGGAAGTACACGACCGCGTTCACCTTGACCGTGACGTTGTCGCGCGTGATGACGTCCTGCGGCGGAACGTCGAGCACGACGGTCCGGAGGCTCACGCGGACCATGCGGTCGACGGGCCAGGCCACGAGGATGAGGCCCGGCCCTTTCGGTGCCTGCAGGAGCTTGCCGAGCCGGAAGATCACCCCCCGCTCGTACTCGTTCAGCACCTTGACCGACAGCAGGAGCCAGAACAGGAACACACCGACGACGACGGCGCCGGCGATCATCTCGGGACACCCCCCTGCTTGGGCACGGCGACCCGTCCGGGCTCACGTTCGACATCGCCGATGACGTCGCCCATCGCACGTGTCGAGCCGGCGGACCTCTTGACCAGCCAGACCCCGGCACCGCAAGCCACGAGAGCCGACGCGAGACTCAGCCATGGATAGCCGTAGGGAAGGACGAAGCCCCAGACCACCGCCAGCGCGGCGCCCGCCACCGCCACCGTGATGACAACCGGTGCAAGGATGTTCTTCACGGAGCACCTCCACACCCAGTCTGGTCCCCCGCCATCAGAACATCCAATACGTTCTTTCCTCGCGATCCATAGGCTGCCGCCCATGCTTCGGGCCCGCCGGAACCGCGCCCTGTCCGCGGGGCGGCCGGAAGGTCGCCACCTTCTGGTCGATCTGTCGCGTCCGCTCGCTCCTGCCGTGGGCCCGTACTCGCGCAAGCGGTGGGAGACGGTCTTGACGCTGACCTCGAGGGCCTGGGCGGCCCTCTGTGCTGCTAGCTGAACAGGGCCCGCGCGCGTTCGAAGATGGCGATGACGGCGGGGTTCTGGAGCTTGCGCTCGACGGTGATCGCGTAGAAGCGCTGCCGGACCGGCTCCAGCCTTCCCACCACCCGCACCCGGTACTGCCGCCGCACCTCGGACTCGATGGCGGCCGGCATCGCGAACAACCCCGCGCCCGCCTGTCCGAATGCGTCGAGCAGGGCGCTGTCCTCGAACGTGCCTACCACGCGGGGTCGGATCTTCTTCTTCTGGAACCACTCCTCGAGCGAGAGCCGCAGCGCCGAGTCCTCGCTCGGCAGCAGGAACGGCGCGCCGTCCAGCGAGCGCGGGAATCCCCGGCGGTGGGCCGCGGCCACCCGCTCGGCTCCGAACACGGACACCGCGCACTCACCGAGGAGGTGGCTGTAGGCCCGCACCCTCACGGCGGGCGTCGCTGGCGCATCCGCCAGGACCACATCCAGGCCGTAGATGGCAAGCTCGGCCAGGAGGCGCTCCGGCCTCTCCTGAATGCAGTCGAGCTGGATCGGCTCGGGCAGGCGCAGGGCCGGCTCGAGCATCTGGTAGGCGACCAGCTTCGGCACCACCATGGCCACGCCTACGGCCAGCTTGCCGGGACGGATGGGCCGTCGGCCCTTCACGGCTTCCAGCAGTTCGCGATCGAGGCCGAGTATCTCGTCGGCGTAGCGGTACACGACGCGACCGAT
>JAICEW010000216.1 GCA_025923995.1 Vicinamibacteria bacterium
CCCTTCGTCGAGGGCAGGCCGGTGGACCTCGTGCTGCGCGCCGCGGACGCGGCGCTCCTGCTGCTGCTGGCGGGCCTGATCGCACAGTCCCGGCGGCGCGACCACACGCCGTGGCTCGGCGTCGCGCTGGCGGTGGCGGTCGCGTCCTTCGTCGTGACGTCGGCGAGCGGCGCCGGACGGGTCCTGGGGGCGGCGGTCGTCCCGCTGACGGCGATCTGCGTGGCCAAGCCGGTGTTGCTGTGGCTCTTCACCCGCGGTTTGTTCTCGGACGCCTTCCGGCTGCGCGGCCCGCACGTCGCCGCGCTCCTCGCGATGGTCGCCGCGGGCCTGTGGCACGAGCTGGCCCTGGACAAGCGGGCGCCGTCGCACGCGGAGATGGCCGGGAGCCTCGCGTTCAAGGCGGCCACGCTGGCCTTCGTGGTGGCGGCGCCGCTCGGCGTCCTGCGCGGCCGCGTCGGCGACCTCGAGGAGCGCAGGCGCCGCTGGCGGCTCTGGTTCGTGGTGGGCGCGGCCGCCTATCTGGCCGCGGTCGTGGCCGTGCAGTCCACGAACCTGCTCCAGCGCGCCGAGACGCCCGCCGCGCTGGCGACCGCCAACCTCGTCTTCATCCTGGCCGGCACGCTGGCGGCCCTCCTCGGGCTCGTGCAGCTGCGGCCCGTGAGCTGGCTCGACGCGCCGGCCTCGAGCGCGCGGCCGTCGGAGCTGGCGCCGGGCGAGCAGCGCCTGCTCGAGCGGCTGCGGCACGCGTTCGAGGCCGAGCGCGCCTGGCGCGAGGAGGGGCTGACCATCGCCGCGCTCGCGTCGCGGCTGGGCACGCAGGAGCACCTGCTGCGGCGCGCCATCAACCAGGGGCTCGGGTTCCGGAACTTCAACGACTTCCTCCACTCCTGGCGGCTGCGCGAGGCGTGCGCGCGGCTGCGGGCCGAGCCCGCGTCCACGGTGACGTCCATCGCGCTGGAGGTGGGCTACGGCTCGATCGGCCCGTTCAACCGCGCGTTCAAGCAGCGCATCGGCCTGACGCCGACCGCGTTCCGACTCGCGGCGGAACCGCGAGCGGTCCCGCGGGAGAGGTCCGGAGCCGTCTAGGCATGGGTGGAGGTCTCCCCTGCGACCGGCCTCCTGTCGAAAGCGGGCCTCCTCGCCCGTCAACAGGGTGGAGCGGTCGGGGGTCGCGCGTGAGCCGCGCCAACCCGTGAGGAGGTCACGATGCGATATGGCTTTCTGATCTATGAGAGCACCCGGGACTTCGAGGCCAGAGGCAGCGGCCCGGACCATCCGTACATTGCGGCGTGGCGGGCATACCACAAGGCCCTCCTGGCGGCCGGCGCCTACGTTGGCGGTGCGCCTCTCCAGGACGCTGGGACCGCGACAACGGTGGGCATCAAGGACGGACAACGCCGCGTGCAGGACGGTCCCTTCGCCGAGACGAAGGAGCAGCTCGGCGGCTTCATGATCCTCGAGCTTCCCACGATCGACGCGGCGCTCGAATGGGCCGCCCGCTGCCCCGCCGCCGCGACCGGCGCCGTCGAGGTGCGGCCGATCGACGACCCCGCCCACGAGGCGATCGTCGCACCCTGACGATGAACGACGCGCCCGGCACCGTCGAGGTGGTGGCACGATCGTCGTACGGACGGCTCCTCGCGTACCTCTGCTCGGCGACGCGCGACGTGGCGAGCGCCGAGGATGCACTGGGCGAAGCGCTCGTCTCGGCCCTGGCCTCCTGGCCGAGCGACGGCATTCCAAAGCAGCCCGAGGCCTGGCTGCTCACGGCGGCCCGGCACCGACTCGTGGACCAGGCGCGGCGCCGGCGCGTCCGGGAACAGCACCAGGAGTCGCTGCGCACCCTGGCCGCCGGCTCCGCCGCGCCGGTCTCGAACAGTGACGCGTTTCCCGATCGCCGCGCCGAGCTGCTCTTCGTTTGTGCGCATCCCGTCATCGACCCTGCGCTGCACACCCCGCTGATGCTCCAGACCGTGCTCGGGCTCGACGCGGCACGCATCGCCCAGGCGTTCCTGGTCCCGCCGGCGACGATGGGACAGCGACTCGTGCGCGCGAAGCGGAAGATCCGGGCCGCCGGGATCCCCTTCGAGATCCCGCCGCCGCACGAGCTGGCGCCGCGGCTGGAGGCGGTGCTCGAGGCCATCTACGCCGCCTACGGCATCGGCAGCGACGAGGTGGCCGGCGTGGACCCTCGCCGCGAGGACCTCGCCGGCGAAGCGATCTGGCTGGCGCGCGTCGTGCAGCAGCGCATGCCCGACGAACCCGAGGTCCGCGGGCTGCTGGCGCTCATGCTCTTCTGCGACGCGCGGAGGGCCGCGCGTCGCACGCCCGACGGTCGGTACGTCCCGCTCTCGGAGCAGGATCCCGCGGCATGGTCCATGGACGCGATCCGGGAGGCCGAGGCGGAGCTCGGCGCGGCTGCGCAAATGGGACGGCCCGGTCGATTCCAGCTCGAGGCGGCCATCCAGTCGGTCCACTCCGAGCGCGTGCAGGGCGGCCGCACCGACTGGGCCGCCATCGTCGTCTTCTACGAGCACCTCGTCGCCCTGGCGCCGACTCTCGGCGCGCGGGTGGCCCAGGCGGCCGCGGTGGCGGTGGCGCAAGGGCTCACGAACGGCCTGGCCCTGCTCGACACCATCGACCTTGCCGCCGCGGCCACCTACCAGCCGTACTGGGCCGTGCGCGCGCACCTCCTGCGGAACCTGGGCCGGACAGCCGATGCGGCCGAGGCGTACGACCGCGCGATCGGCCTGGCGGTCGACCCGGCGACCCGGCAGTTCCTCCTCGCCGAGCGAGGCTGATCGAAACCCCGCCTCCTGTCGAAACCGCCGGCCCTCGGACGCCATACCAGTGAACGACCGGAACTGCCGAGGGCCGGCCGGGGAGGCAAGAACGATGTGTCCCGCCTGTCTGACGAACTGGGCCTTGATCGCCGCGGGCGCCACCTCGACGGGTGGCCTCGTCACGGTGGTCGCCAGCAGGCTGCGCGCCAGGTACACGAGGGGCAGGGAGAAGGGAAATGGAGATGAAGATGCCGCCGATCGTGTCGCAGCAGGAGTGGGAGTCCGCGCGCCAGCAGCTCCTCGTGAAGGAGAAGGCCCTGACCCGCGCCCGTGACGCCCTGGCCGCCGAGCGTCGGCGGATGCCGTGGCTGGCCGTGGAGGAGGAGTACACGTTCGACGGGCCCAGGGGCCGCGCGAGCCTCATCGACCTGTTCGAGGGCCGCCGCCAGCTGATCGTCTACCGCGCCTTCTTCGAGCCCGGCGTGTTCGGCTGGCCCGAGCACGCCTGCCGCGGCTGCTCCTTCCTGGCCGACCAGGTCGCCCACCTCGCCCACCTGAACGCCCGCGACACCACCCTCGCATTCGTCTCGCGCGCGCCGCAGACGGACATCGAGCGCCTGAAGGCGCGGATGGGCTGGGCCATGCCGTGGTACACCGTGAAGGACGGCTTCGACGCCGACTTCGGCGTCGACGAATGGCACGGCACGAACGCGTTCATCCGCGACGGCAGCCGCGTGTTCCGCACCTACTTCGTCAACAACCGTGGCGACGAGGCGATGGGGAGCACCTGGAGCTACCTCGACATCACGGCGCTCGGCCGACAGGAGGCCTGGGAGGACTCCCCGGAGGGCTACCCGCAGACGCCCCCATACAAGTGGTGGAACTGGCACGACAACTACGACGCGGAGGCCTCGCCCGACCCGAAGTGGGTGGAGGTGTCCGACGCCGGAGAAGCGGCCTTCAGGAAGAGCGACTGAGAGCTCACTGCCGGCAGACACCTGGCCCGCCCCTGGCCGATTCCGGAATCGGCCAGGGCGCGCAGGTGGATCGGCGAGTCGTCCCCAGGGCGTCGTCCTAGCTTCTCCTCGAAGGCGGCCACACGGGGCCGTCCGCCTTCGAGGAGACGTCAGCCTTGCGATTCCCACTTTGGTCCGTAGCCGCGGCCCTCGCCGCGCCCTCGTTTTCGGCCGCCCTCGACACGCTCCCCCGCCGCGCGGAGTTCGGCCTCTCCCTGGCGGCCTCCGCGGATGGCCAGCCCGCGCGCATCGCGGGCGTGCGGCCGGACACGCCGGCCGCGCGCGCGAGTCTGCTGGCCGGCGACACGGTCGTCCGGCTGAACGGGATCGACGGGGCCGACGCGAAGGCGCTCGCCGCGTTCCGGAAGCTGCGGGCCGGCGACACGCTGGAGCTCGCCCTGCACCGCGAGGGTCGGCACTTCGGAGCGCGGCTGCGGGCCGATCCCTGGCCCGAGGAGTCGTACGACGGGCTGACCGTCACCTACGGCGCGGCCGCGAGCGCGCGCGGCTACCACGTGCGGACCATCACCACGCGGCCGGCCAACGCGAGCGGACGCCTGCCGGTGCTCGTCTTCATCCCCTGGCTGTCCTGCTCGCCGGTGGAGCTGCCTGCCCGCCCCACCGACGGCTGGTCCCTGATGATGCGCGACGTCGTCACCCGGTCGGGTTACGTCGTGGTGCGCGTGGAGAAGCCCGGCGTCGCCGACAGCGGCGGGCCGGACTGCTCCGAGACCGACCTCGAGGACGACCTCGAGGCGTACCGCGCGGGCATCCGCGTCGCACTCGCGCTCGAGTCGGCCGACCCGCAGCGGCTGTACCTCTTCGGCGGCTCGATCGGCGCGGCGCTGGTGCCCCTGCTCTCGCTCGAGTTCCCCGTCAAGGGGATCGTGGCCGCGGGCGGGTTCTCGCGCTCCTGGATCGAGCACATCCTCGGCTTCGAGCGGCGCCGCCTCACGCTCTCGGGCGTCAAGGCCTCGAAGGTGAACGAGGCGATGAAGGGCTTCGCCGACTTCTACTCGCTGTACCTCAATGGCGGGCGCACCCCGGCCGAGATCGTTGCGGCGCGACCCGACCTGGCGGGCCTGTGGTACGACGAGCCCGGGCACCAGTTCGGCCGGCGCGCGGCGTACTACCAGCAGGTCCAGAAGCTGGATGTCGAGGGCGCGTGGCCGCTGGTGCGCGTGCCCACGCTGCTGCTGTGGGGCGAGCTGGACTGGATCATGGGACGCGACGACCAGGAGCGCATCGTGTCGATCGTGGACCCCTCGCTCCTGCGGTTCGTCGTGCGGCCGGGCATGAACCACCACTTCGAGAGGTTCCCGGACGCGGGCGCGGCCTTCGGCGAGGAGGGCGGACGCTACGACGCGGGCGCGGCCGAGGCCATCGTCTCCTGGCTGCGCGAGCAGGCCGGAGAGAAGCGGGAGCCCTGGTACTAGAGGAAGATCCGGCCCGTTTCGGGCGCGGCCGCGGGCTCCACGTCGGCGATGCGTCCGGAGCGGAGGCGCACCAGGAGCTCGACCATGTGCAGCTGGCGCTCGTCTCCGCAGACACCGAGCGCGCGCAGCGTCGTGTCGACCGCGGGGAACTCGTCCGCGAGGTACGTGTCTCCGGGCTGGAGCTGACGGACGGGCGAGGCGTGGCCGGCGAACAGCCGGACCTCCATGTCGCGGAACCTCCCCTCCCGAGGGCAGAAGAGGCGCCGGTGCAGCGTCGCGTCGGGCCCGAGGGGAAAGCGCGTGCGGTCGGGCTCGAGCCCGCTGATCCGGTCGCGCCGGATCTCCACGCGGCAGAAGAAGTCCGCGTCGCACTCGGGGCACACGCACCAGCCATCGGCGTCGAGGTTGCCGCTCAGCGGTCCGCCGGCGCCCGCCAGGCCGGGATAGACGTCGCCGACGGCCAGCCGGACCCGCTCCGCCGCGTAGCCCAGTTGCACATGGACGACCGCGTCCACCGGCAGGTGGCACCGCGGGCAGTCGAGAGATGCGGATATCGTGCTGAAAAGGCTCATCTGGGTCGCGCGCTGCGGTCAGGCCGGCCTACCCTGATGTGTTGGAGACCGGCGATCCGTTACAAGTCGCCCCTGGCCTGCGTCCCGCGCGGTCGGGCGGTACGCTCGACCTGGGAGGAGGTGCACCATGCCGCTGACCATCACGTCGCCTGATTTCGCCGAGGGCTCGGCGATCCCGTCCAAGTTCACGTGCGAAGGCGAGGACGTGTCGCCCGGTCTCGCCTGGTCGGGCGCGCCTTCGGGGACGCGCAGCTTCGTGCTGATCGTGGACGACCCGGACGCGCCGGACCCGGACGCCCCGAAGACGACCTGGGTGCACTGGGTGCTCTACAACCTGCCGGCCGACGCGGCCGCGCTGACCGAAGGCGTGCGGTCCGACCTGCCGCCGGGGACGCGCGAGGGCGTCAACGACTGGAAGCGCACGGGCTACGGTGGACCCTGCCCGCCGATCGGCCGGCACCGGTACTTCTTCAAGCTGTACGCGCTGGACGCGGTTCTCTCCGACCTGGGGAAGCCGACCAAGGCGCAGGTCGAGGCCGCGATGAAGGGGCACGTGCTGGAGCAGGCCGAGCTGATGGGGACGTATCAGAAGGGGCGGTGATCGTCAGCCGGCGGGTTCGGTCATCCCGATTCGCCGGGCTCGGCCGACAGCCGTAGGGGCCAGCCGTCGCTTCTTGCGCGGTCGTGCGCGATCGCGATCAGGCGATGGGCCTCGTCCTTCGGGAAGCTGCCGACCGGGGCGATGCCCGCGATGTGCGCGCGCAGCATCGCGGTCGTCGCCTTGAACAAGCCCAGCCGGAAGACCTCGCGCAGGATCTTCACGACGTACTCGGCCGGCGTGTAGTCGTCGTTGTGCAGCAGCACGCGCCAGGGCTCGTCGCGCCTGGGCTGGTCGGTGGCCCTTGCGTCGGTGGTGTCGCGGAGATCGGCCGCGGATCGCGCGTCGCGGAAGAAGAGGACGCTCGGGGCCACCGGGCGAAGCTAGCCCACGCTCGTTCTCGCGACAAGCTCTCGCACGAGGCGCGGGCCATCCTTCCACCTCGCCCCATGGATGCGTCTTGAAACGTTTCTTCGCGAACGGCACGACTAGACGTCCACGCAGGCCCTGTCCCGTTCACGAGGCAACCCATGAGCCGACTTGTCTTCAGCGTGCTCCGGATCGCTTCCACCGTCGTCGGGCTCGCCCTCGCGTGCCCGGTGCACGCGTGGGCCTTGACCTTTCCGCCTGAGATCTCCCCTCCCGGGGGCGAGTACGACCGGCCGCAGCACGTGACTCTCACGACGAGCGCCTCGCAAGGGCAGATCCGGTACACGACGGACGGGTCGGATCCCACCGCGGTTTCGACCCTGTACACGGGCCCCATCCGCGTCGGCACGAGCCTGACGCTGAAGGCGCGCACCTACGATCCCGTAAAGGGAGAGAGCAGCGTCTCGTCCGCGACATACGTCATCACGTTCGCGGGATACGTGGTGGCGGGCGGTGCGCACTCGCTCGCCTTGCCTGCGGACGGCTCCCGGGTCTGGGCCTGGGGCGACAACGAGTTCGGCCAACTGGGAGACGGCACGGTCACGTCGCGTTCGTACCCCGATCCGGTGTTCGGCCTCACGAACGCCATCGACATCGCCGCCGGAAAGGACCATGCCCTCGCGATCCGCGCCGACGCCAACCGCACCGTCGTGGCGTGGGGCCGCAACGACGCGGGCCAGCTCGGCGACGGGACACTGGACGACCGGGCGCAGCCGGTCGAGGTGGCCGGCCTCATGGGCGCCACCCACGTGGTGGCCGGCGACCGCCACAGCCTGGCCCTCACGAAGGAGGGCCGGGTCCTCGCCTGGGGGGACAACACCCATGGCCAGCTCGGCGATGGATCGACCATCTCGGCGCTGACGCCTATCGAGGTCCAGGGGCTGCCCGAGGGGGTGGTGGCGATCGCGGCCGGTCGCTGCCACAGCCTGGCCCTTACTGCGAAGCACGGCGAGGTGTGGGCGTGGGGCTGCAACGACTCCGGACAGCTCGGCACCGGGACGTTCGAGTCGAGCAGCACGCCGGCTCCCGTGTTCGCCACGATGCGGACGATCGCCGCGGGCGGCGCGCACTCGCTCGCCCTGGAGCCGCTCTCCGGAGGGGGCGCGGACGGGAGCGTTTTCGAGTGGGGCGCGCGCTATGGCCTGCCGCCCGAGACGTCGCCGGTCCATGTGATGGAGGACGGCGGCTGCGGCGAAGGCGGCTGCACCGTCGATCCGATGGTCAACGCCATCGCGGCCAGCGCGGGCGGCGCGCACGCGCTCGCCCTCAAGAACAACGGCGTGGTGCGTGCCTGGGGGGCCAACGCGAGGGGCCAGGCGGGGACGGGGTCGGGCGAGGACGACGAGAACCCGGCCGCCCAGCTCGAGCTGGCCGACGTCGCCAGCCTCTCCGCCGGTTCCGAGCACAGCCTCGCTTCGACCGCGGACGGCACCGTCTACGCGTGGGGTGCCAACGAGTCCGGGCAGGTAGGCGATTGGACGACGGAAGACCGGCCCCTGCCCGAGGCCATCAGCGAGAGCAACTTCCTCTGGAAGGCGGCGCGCCCGACGCTGAGCGTGGCCTCGGGAGACTTCGACGCGCCGTTCCCGGTCGTGGTGACCGTGCCCGATCCGGGAGCGACCCTCTACTACACGTTGGACGGAACCCTGCCCGAGACGGACGACGAGGAGATCGAGTCCGGCGCTTCGTTGCTCATCGAGCAGAGCACCACGCTGATGGTCCGCGCGTTCCGGACCGGCCGGGCCTGGAGCACGGTCGCCGTGGGCGAATACCGGCTCCTGCTGCCCGCCCCGATCCTGGACCCGCCGCACGGCGCCTTCGAGGTGCTCCCGAACGTGGTCGTGACCATCGCCGCGCCCGACGCGACGATGCACTACACGACCGACGGCAGCGAGCCGGACGATGAGGATCCGATCGTCCAGTCCGGATCGACGGTCCCGGCGCCCTTCGGCCTGCTCTGGGTGAAGGCGTTCCAGGACGGCTGGGAGTCGAGCCAGGCGCTCGGCGAGTACCGCATCGCGCCGAGGCCCCCGGTGATCAGCCCCGCGGGCGGCGTGTTCGACGCGCCGCAACAGGTGACCTTCTCGGCGCCGACCGCGGGGTCCGTCGTGCACTACACGACGGACGGGACCACGCCCACGGCCGCCGACCCGGTTGTCCTGCCCGGCTTCGCGCTCACGGTCGACCGCAACATGACCGTGAAGGCGGTCGCGGTTTGGACCGAGTTCGGCTACGTCAGCGACATCACGGTCGCCACGTTCGAGTTCCGCGTCCCCGCACCGTTCTTCGTACCGCCGCCCGGCAGCTACGAGACCGGCCCGCTCGTGACGATCGTGGCGGCTCCGGGCTCCACCGTCCGCTACACCACCGACGGCTCGGTGCCCGGGCCGACATCTACGCTCTATCAGGGGCCGGTGCTCGTGGACGTGACCACCACCCTCCGGGCCCGCGCTTTCGTGGTCGGCTGGACGATGGGCGAGCTGGCCGAGGGCGAATACGTGGTGGACCCGGAAGCGTTGCCGGCGCCGGTGTTCGTTCCCGCGTCGGGCACGTTCGTCCGGGCGCAGCCCGTGACCGTCACCGCCGCGCCCGGGCTCGTCATCCACTACACCACGGATGGCAGCGAGCCTGACCTCGACGATCCCGAGGTCGTGTCCGGCTCGACGGTGTCCGTCGACCGGACCATGACGCTGAAAGCGCGCGCGTGGTCCGCGAACCTGGAGTCGCAGAGTCCCACGCGAACGGGGTCGTTCCGGATCACCGGCGCGGTCTCGCTCGGCGGAGGACCCGGGGCGGAGTTCACGCTCGCCGTGAAGTCGGACGGCAGCGCCTGGTCGTGGGGCGCGAACGACTCGGGTCAGCTCGGCGACGGCTCCACCGACCCGCGGTCCGAGCCGGGGCCGATCGACGGCCTGGAGGACGTCGTCGCGATCTCGGCCGGCGGGAACCACGGGCTGGCCCTGATGCGCGACGGCACCGTCCGGTCGTGGGGAGACAACTCGCGTGGCCAGCTCGGAGTCGGCACTTTCGATCCACACCTCGAGCCTGTCGAGGTCCCGCAGCTCACCGGCGTCGTCGCGATCGCGGCGGGGAAGTGGTTCAGCGTCGCCCTGAAGTCGAACGGCACAGTCTGGACGTGGGGACGCGCCGATTCCCTCGGGGTCGGCACCGACCAGAACCTGCCGTCGCCCGTACAGGTGACCCACTTCCTGTCCGACGGCCTCGTGGGGATTTCCGCCGGCGAGGAGCATGCTCAGGCCCTCGACGCCGCCGGGCGCCTGTGGGGATGGGGACGGAACTTCTTTGGCGAGGCCGGCGTGCTGCCCTCGGGCGGCTTCGGCCACATCCTCTCGTTCCCGACCTGGATCCATACCGTGTCGGTCGCGGCGGTCGATGGCGGTCCCGTTGCAGGGTTCTCGCTCGGGCTCGCCCTGGACGGGACGCGCTCCGGCAGCGTGGTGACCTGGGGCGGCGGAACAGCCCCGCATGCGGTCGGCGAGTTCCACGACGCCATCGCGGTCTCCGCGGGATGGCTGGTCCTGCGTGAAGGCAACGTCCTGTGGGACGTCGCGAGCGACGCGCGCGTGGACATCGCGGCCGAGGTCGTGGCCATCGACGTCGCGCGCACGCGCGCCGCGGCGGTCACGCCCGCCGGCGAGATCTGGTTCTGGGACCAGGGCGGAGTGCCCGCTCCGGTTCCGGACTTCGTGCTCACGCCGCCCACGGGCGCATCCGACTCCGACGGAGACGGCCTCAGCCTGGCCCAGGAGATCGCGCTCGGGACGGACCCACAGAACCCCGACACCAACGGCGACGGCATCAACGACGGCCTGGCCGTCGCGCTGGGCCTGAGCCCCACGAATCCCGACATGGACGGCGACGGCCTCCTGAACGCGGCCGAGATCGCCCAGGGGACCGATCCGTTCCGCGCGGACACCGACGGCGACGGAACGGGAGACGCGACGGACTGCTTCCCGCTCGATCACACGCTGCAGTGCCCCGAAGGCGACCCGGAGGACACGACGCCGCCGGTCATCACGATCCTGGCGCCGCCCAACGCCGTCCCGATCCCGTGAAGGGGAACCACA
>JAICEW010000217.1 GCA_025923995.1 Vicinamibacteria bacterium
GCGGCCATGGCCTGGTCCACCAGGTAGACCTCGGAGGCCTTGGCCTTGAGCGCGGAGTCCTTGACCGCGCGCTTCTCCACCTGCGTCACCTCCGAGGGGATGCCGATGATGATGCGCGGGCGCACCATGGTGTTGCGGTTGTGCGCCTTGCGTATGAAGTGGCTGAGCATCTTCTCGGTGATCTCGAAGTCGGCGATCACGCCGTCCTTCATGGGCCTTATGGCCACGATGTTGCCGGGCGTCCTGCCCAGCATCTCCTTGGCGTCCTTGCCCACGGCCTCCACCTTCCCCGTCAGCTTGTTGACGGCGACGATGGAGGGCTCGGAGACGACGATGCCCTTGTTCTTGGCGTAGACCAGCGTGTTGGCGGTGCCCAGGTCGATGGCGAGGTCGCTGGAGAGGAAGCTCAGGTTGGCGATGGAACGCAGGTTCATGGAAGGAGGTCTTCTTCCTGTTCGGTCGTCGTTATGAAAATGGAGGCAGCCGTCGTCAGACCGCCACCTCGATGCCGTTCTTGTCCTTTTCCTTCACGCGGTACATGGCCTGGTCCGCCTTCTGGATGAGGCCCTCCGGGGTCAGCGCGTGGTCGGGATAGGAGGCGATGCCGAAGGAGGCCGAGATGCGCGCCTCCAGCCCCTCCTCGCGCAGGAAAGGGTGGGCGGCGATGGCGCGGCGGATGCGCTCGGCGATCACCAGCGCGCCCGCCGGAGGCGTCTCCGGCAGCACCACCACGAACTCGTCGCCCCCGTAGCGGGCCAGGATGTCGGACTCGCGTACCGCCTCCGCCAGGATGCCGCCCACTTCCGTCAGCGTGCGGGAGCCGGCCAGGTGCCCGTGCTGGTCGTTGACGCTCTTGAAGCCGTCCAGGTCGAGGAAGATGATCGAGAGCGGGATGCCGTGGCGCTTGCAGCGCTTGATCTCGCGCCCGATGTAGACGTTGAGGTAGCGCGAGTTGAACAGCTTGGTCAGGTCGTCGGTGATGGTCAGCTGCTCGGTGCGCTGGAAGAGGATCGCGTTCTCGATGGCGATGGCGCACGGCTCCACCATCGTCATCAGCATGTCCAGGTCGGTCTGGGTGAAGCGCCCCCCCTTGCGGTTGATCACCTGCACCACGCCGATGGTGCGTCCGCGCGAGATGAGGGGCGCGCACAGGATGGACCGGGTGCGGAACTGGGTCTCGGTGTCGAAGCGCTTGGCGAAGCGCGGGTCCTTGGTCGCGTTGTTCACGATGGTGGGCTTGCCGGTCTGGGCCACCCAGCCCGCGACCCCCTCGCCGATCTTCACGCGGAAGCCGGAGACGTCCTTGCCCTTCTCCCCCAGCGCCAGCTCGAACGTGAGCTCCTGCTTCTCCTCGTCGACCATCAGCATCGACCAGGCCTCGGAGGGAATCAGCTGCTGGACGCGGGTCATGATGGTCTCGATGACCTTGCGCGGCTCCAGGATGGAGTTGGCCGTCTTCACGATGTCGGTGAGCACGGCCAGGCGCTGGGTCGCGCGGCGGAGCTGGCGCGAGAGGGGCACGCGGCGCGACTCGCGCGGGACGGTGCGCGTGCGCGGCTTCTTCAGGAGCGCCAGCACGTCGGGCGGCGAGGGCCGGGCGCCGTCGCCCACCGCCAGGTGGAAGTCGAAGCCCAGCCTGCGCGAGCGCTCCTTGGTGCGGGCGTCGTCGCGGGCGGAGAGGCTCCCCAGCCGCCGGCTCGGCCACTGGCGCCGCAGCGCGTCCCGCACCGAGGGCGCGCGCCGGCCCAGCTCCACCAAGGCACCCGCGAACTGACCGCGCGGCGGGGCGGTGGCCGCGGGCGGGAAGAACGCGTAGTCCAGGCGCGCTCCGCCACGCAGCTTGCTGCGCCACGCCGGCCCCGCGAAGACCGCCACCCGCGCCATCGGGCCTAGCGGGCGGCGCTCACGGGCGGGCGTCCCCGGGCCACTAGCCCACCACCACGACGGAACGCTTCTCCTCGCGTACGCCGCCGGAGAGGCCCGTCGAGCGGATGATCACGGTCTGCTTGCCCGGCTTGTCGAGCGTGATGTACTCGTTGAACGTCCCGTCCTCCTGCACGTCGACGGGCTGCCCGTTGACCGTCACCGACGCGCCCGCCTCCGTGCGGCCCTTCACCTGGAGGATGTTGGTGCGCACGTCCAGCGCGTCGATCACCAGGGGCGGCGGCGGGCCGCCGGCGGCGACGCCCGCCTCGCGACGTGTCACCGTGAAGCGCGAGAAGTCGGAGAAGGCGCCCTCCACCCGGTCCTTGTCGACCGCCGCCACGCGCCAGTAGAACTTGCCGGTGTCGAGCGCGCGCAGCTGCACCTGGTTCTCCGCGACGCCGGTGCGGTCCACCAGCGGCCGGTTGAAGTAGGCGCTGTAGTCCAGCATCACGTGGTAGGAGACGGCACCCGGAACCGGCTTCCAGATGAGGAGCGTGGTGGCGCGGGCGGGGTCGGGGTAGATGATCTCCGCCTGGTGCGACGGCGCCAGCAGCACGGGCACGCCGGGCAGTGCCTGCTTGGCGCTGGGGCGGCCCGCGGAGTCGATCTTGAGCGCTTCGCTCGCGCCCAGGGCCACGCGCTCGCCGGTCTTGGTCTCGACCTGCGACGTGCCCTGGAACACCTTGACGTCGCTGACGCCCGACTCCTCGACCCGGATGCCGCCGTCCGTGTTCTCGCCCGCCGTGGCCTTCACGGTCGGCGTGGTGAACTCGGTCGCGCTGCCGGGCACGTTGCGCCGCACGGTCTGGAAGTTCACCTCGCCCGAGCTGATGTGCCAGGCCACGCGCCGCTTCTTGGTGGACGGATCCTCGGAGGTCTCCTCGATGGTGATGAGGCTGTCGGGCCGCACGTGGACGACGGTGCCGTCGAAGAACGCGATCTCGGCGGCGGCGCCGGGGCCGGTGCGCACCAGGTCGCTCTTGCGCAGGATCATGTTCGAGTCGGCCGGGATCCACTCGAACTGGCCCACGGGCTTGACGCGGACATTCCCTTCCAGCGAACGGAAGCGGGCGGCGGTGACGCTGATGGGCGGCGCCGGCGTCTCGGCGGGAGCGCGCTGGGCGCGGGCGAACACGAAGTAGTAGACCAGGCCGGCCGCCAGCACCAGGCCACCCACCGCCAGGTAGATGGTGCGGTACGACACGGTGAACCACTCGACCAGGTCTCCGTGTGTCTGTGTCTTCTTGCTGGTGGCCATGACGAGCTGCGGCAGGATCGCCGCTCAAGAGTCCCCAAAATCCCTTAGAGCCCTAGCGACTTAGGGTCGCGGGGATTCTATGTGAAGCCGCCGGGGCACGCAACGCGGCCAGGCGCGGCTTGCTCCCCGGCAAAAGCGGGGTCTAGAATCGCGGTTTGTGCAGGCCCGGCCTGTCGGGTCCTGCGGGAGCTGAGCAAGGACATGGCGCTCGCATTCATGAGGCGCCACAAGAAGTGGTTTCACATCTTCTTGTGGATGACGATCCCCGCGATGATCATCGCCTTCGTCGCGCTGTACATCCCGACCGAGAACGCGCAGGCCGGCGATCCCGGCGGCGTGCTGGCGGAGGTGGGCGGCCAGCCCATCACCCTCGGCGAGTACCAGCGCGCCTACCGGCGGCAGCGCGAGCGGCTGGAGCAGATGTCCCAGGGCCGGCTGGATCCCGCCATGCTGGAGCGGTTCGGCCTCAAGGAACAGGCGCTGCAGTCGCTGGTGGAGCAGAAGCTGGTCGCGCTGGAGGCGCACCGGCTGGGGCTGGTCGTGGACGACGAGACCCTGGCCCGCGAGATCGCGACCTCGCCGGCGCTGCAGGAGAACGGCCAGTTCATGGGCGCGGCCGAGGTGCGGCGCCGCCTGGAGCTGCGCGGCATCAGCGAGCAGGAGTTCCAGGAGTCGATGCGGGCGGAGATGCTCGGGCAGCGGCTGCTGAGCGCGATCACGGACGGGGTCACGGTGACGCCGGCCGAGGTGGAGCGCGAGTACCGGCGGCGGAACGAGCAGGTGAAGGTGGAGTACGTGCTGGCGAACGCGCCCCCCGACGCCGCGGCCGACACGCCCACGGACGCGGAGGTGTCGCAGCGCTTCCAGAAGAACCCCGAGGCCTACCGCATCCCCGAGAAGCGCGTGGTCTCCTACCTGCTGGTCGACGAGCAGGCGCTGCGGGCGCGCGTGACCGTGACCGAGGGCGAGCTGGACAGCTATTACCGCGAGCACAAGGCCGAGTTCCGCACGCCCGAGGAGACCTGCGCCAGCCACATCCTGGTCAAGGTCAAGGCGGAGCCGGACGCCAAGGAGGGCCACCCGGAGGAGGAGGCCAGGAAGCTGGCCCAGGCGGCGCTCGACCAGGTGAGGGCCGGCGCCGATTTCGCGACGGTCGCGAAGAAGGTGTCCGAGGACAAGGGCTCGGCCGAGCGCGGGGGCGACCTGGGCTGCTTCGGCCGCGGGCGCATGGTGCCGGAGTTCGACAACGCCGCGTCCAAGCTGCAGCCCGGACAGATCTCCGACCTGGTGAAGAGCAGTAGCTTCGGCTACCACGTCATCCGCGTGAACTCCCGCATCGAGGAGCGGGACCAGCCGCTGTCGCAGGTGAAGGAGATGATCCGCGCGAACCTCGTCTCCAAGCGCGTCCAGTCCCTGGGCACCACGCAGGTGCAGCAGGTCGCGACGGCGCTGGCCCGCGGGCGGAAGCTGGACGAGGTGGCGCGCGAGACCGGGCTGACCGTCCAGAAGAGCGGGCCGCTCGCGCGCGGCGCCTCCGAGCCGCCGCTGGACTCACCGGCGCTGGTGGCGCGGGCGTTCGAGCTGAAGGCGGGCGAGACGGCGAAGGAGCCCTTCGGCGTGTCGAGCGGCCAGGCGTTCATCGCGCTGGCCGAGGTCCAGCCCTCGCGCGTGCCCGCGCTGTCCGACGTGCAGGCCCAGGTGAAGGCCGACCTGGCCAGCGAGCGGGCCGCCGAGCGCGCACGCGTGCGGGCGACGGACCTGCGCGCGCGCGCCGAGAAGGAGGGGCTGGAGAAGGCCGCCAGCGCGATGGGCCTGGTGCGCAAGGAGACGCCGACGCCGGTGGGCCGCGGCATGGACCTGGGCGACCTGGGCGCCAGCCTGGCGCTCGAACAGGCCGCGTACGAGCTGCCGGTGGGCTCGGTCTCGGAACCGGTGCGCGTGGGCGCCGGCTACGCGGTGCTGCGCGTGCTGGAGAGGAAGGCGTTCGACGCCGCTGCCTTTGCGAAGGACAAGGACGCGGTGGCGGCGGGGATGCGCGACGCGCGCAAGCAGCAGCTCTTCCGCGCCTACATGACGCAGGCGCGCCAGCGCTTCCCGGTCGAGCGGCGGGCCGATCTCGACCAGTTGATCGGGTAGCGGCCCCCGCGGCGCGGTAGGATTGCCATCATGCATGTTGAGATCCGGAAGGCAGGCGATATCGTCATCGTCGACATGAAGGGCAAGCTGGCCGCCGGTCTGGGCGACCAGATCCTGCGCGAGACGATCGACGAGCTGCTGGGCGAGCAGTGGAAGAAGGTGCTGCTCAACCTCTCGGAAGTCACCTTCATGGACAGCGCGGGCGTGGGCGAGCTGGTGGCCGGCCTCAAGACCGCCAAGCGCTTCGGGGCCTCGCTGCGGCTCCTCAACGCGAACGAGCGCGTCCACTCGACGCTCTACATCTCGCGCCTGCTGCCGGTGTTCGAGCTCTACCGCGACGAGAAGGAGGCGGTCTCCGCCTTCGCCTGACGTCCGCCGCTACGGCTCCTGGTCGGCCAGCTCCACCGTGACGGGCTCGGAGGAGGTCACCCGCAGCTCGATGCCGCACTCCGGGCAGTTCATGGTCTCGCCCACGTCGATCTCGTAGCCGTCCAGCTCCAGATCGGATTCGCACTCGGGGCATCGAGTCATGATCGCGTCCTCCCCTCCACGTTGATGCTTCTCATTTCTTTCGGTGCAGCACGTACCAGGCGAGGTCGCGCAACGGCTGGGCGCGCGGGCCGAAGGGGACGAGCGCCTTTTCGCTCGTCTCCACCAGCTCCCGCGCCAGCAGCCGCGCCCCGTCCAGGCCCGCGAACGTCACGAAGGTGGTCTTGCCGCGGTCCTGGGCCACGTCCTTGCCCGCCTGCGCGGGATCCCCCGCCGCGTCGATCACGTCGTCCACGATCTGGAAGGCCAGCCCCAGGTTCTTGGCGTAGGCCACCACGGCCGCACGCTCGGCCGCCGGCGCGCGGCTGGCCAGGGCACCCAGGTCGGCCGACGCGGTGAAGAGCGAGCCGGTCTTCCGCGAGTGGATGAACTCGAGCGTCGCGAAGTCGAGCGCGCGGCCCGTCATGGCCAGGTCCGACTCCTGGCCCGCGATCATGCCGTCGAGACCCACCGCCCGCGCCAGGTCGCGCGCGACCTGGGCGCGCAGGGCTCCGTCGGGCGCGCCTGGCCACCCCTCGCCCAGCAGGCCGAACGCGCGGTTCATGAGCGCAAAGGCGGCCAGGATCGCGGTCGACTCGCCGTGCGTCACGTGGCAGGTGGGACGTCCCCGGCGCGTACGCGCGTCGTCCATGACGGGCAGGTCGTCCAGGATCAGGCTGGCGGTGTGGATCATCTCCACCGCACCGGCGGCGGGCAGGACCGCTTCCGGATCGGCGCGCAGCACGTCGGCCACCAGCAGCGTCAGAATGGGCCGCAGGCGCTTGGCGGGCGCGAAGAGGCTGTCCTCGATGGCGGCGCCGATGCGCGGCGACCGCGTCGCGTCCTCGGTCAGGGTGCGCAGCGCCGCCTCCACCCGCAGGCGGAGCTCCCCCAGCGTCGACTCGAGCGTCGCGAAGTCGGGCGTGGCGGTGGTCAAGCGTGCTCCTGCGTGCTAGAGGGCCTTCACCGCCTCCAGCACCTTCTCGGCGTGGCCGTCCACCTTGACCCGGGGGAACACCTTGCGCACGACGCCCTCGCCGTCGATGACGAACGTGGAGCGGATCATCCCCGTGACCTTCTTGCCGTACAGGACCTTCTCGCCGAAGGCGCCGTACTTCCTGGCCACCGCCTTGTCGGTGTCGGCCAGCAGCGGGAAGTTGAGCTTGTACTTGCCGCGGAACTTCTCGTGCGAGGCGACCGAGTCGGGGCTCACCCCCAGCACGACCGCGCCCGCCTTCTTGAGCGGAGCCTGCGTGTCGCGGAAGGCGCACGCCTCGCGCGTGCAGCCGGGCGTGTCGTCCTTCGGGTAGAAGTACAGCACGACGGTCCGGCCCGCGAAGTCCTTGAGGCTCACCTCGCCGCCCTCCGACGAGGGCAGCGTGAAGCTCGGCGCCTTGTTGCCTTCCTTGACCATTCCTCCCCCTCGAGGTCTCCCCGCCCCACGGCTTCGACGGGCATCTTAGCGCCGCGCCCGCGAGCCCGCCAAGGACCGCGCCCGCGCGGCTTTTTCGATAGAATCGCCGTCCCATGACGCGCGGAGAAGGCGGGTAGATGGACTATCGCGAGGCGGGTGTCGACATCTCGGCCGCCGACGCGGCCAAGCAGCGGATCAAGCGGCTGGCCCGCGGCACGTTCAACCCCGGCGTGTTGTCCGAGATCGGCTCGTTTGGCGGGCTGTTCCGACCGGACTTCGCGAGCTACCAGGAGCCGGTCCTCGTCTCGTCCACCGACGGCGTCGGCACCAAGATCCAGGTCGCTCGTCTGATGGGAGTGCACGACACGGTGGGCTACGACCTCGTGGCCCACTGCGTCAACGACATCCTGGTGCAGGGCGCTTCCCCGCTCTTCTTCCTCGACTACCTCGCGCTGGGCCGCATGGATCCCGACCGCGTGGAAGCGGTGGTCTCGGGCGTGACGCGGGCCTGCCAGGAGTTCGGCTGCCCACTCGTCGGCGGCGAGACGGCCGAGATGCCGGGGACCTACGCGGACGACGACTACGACCTGGCCGGCTTCATCGTCGGCGTGGTGGAGCGCGGCAAGGCGCTGCCGGCGGGCGTGTCCGCGGGAGACGCCCTGCTGGGCCTGCCCTCCGCCGGACTGCACACGAACGGCTACTCGCTGGCGCGGCAGGCGCTGTTCGCGAAAGCGGGCCACCAGGCGGCCACGGTCCTGCCCGAGCTGGGGACCAGCATCGGGGCCGCGCTCCTGGCGCCGCACAAGTCCTACCTGGCGGCGCTCGAGGGGCTCATCGAGCGCGGCCGCATCCGCGCTCTGGCCCACATCACCGGCGGAGGCTTCCCCGGCAACATCCCGCGCGTGCTTCCCGACGGGCTCGGGGCCGTCGTCCGCCGCGGGTCGTGGGAGGTGCCGCCGCTGTTCCGCCTCATCCAGGCCGCGGGCGAGGTGCCGGACGACGAGATGTTCCGCACGTTCAACATGGGCGTCGGGATGATCGTCGTGGTGGCCCCCGGCGATCTGCACGAGGTCGAGCACTCCCTGGAACGGCGGGGCGAGCCGAGCTTCCTCATCGGCTCCGTGGTCGAAGGCCCGGGCGTCACGTTCGAGTGAGCGTGCCCGGCGATCCCGCCCGTGTCGGCGTCCTCATCAGCGGCCGCGGGTCCAACCTGCAGGCACTGCTCGACGCGGCGGCCGCGTACCGCCTGGGCGGACGCGTGGCGGTGGTGGTCTCGAACGTGGCGGAGGCGGCCGGGTTGGAGCGGGCGCGCCGCGCGGGCGTTCCTGCGATCGTGCAGGATCACCGGGGCCGAAGCCGCGAAGAGCACGATCTCTCCCTGCTGGCCCATCTGCAGGCGCACGGCGTGGACCTCGTCTGCCTGGCCGGCTACATGCGCCTGCTCTCCCCCGTCCTGATCCGCGCGTATCCGGGCCGCGTGCTGAACGTGCACCCCTCGCTGCTGCCGGCGTTCCCCGGCCTGGACGCGCAGCGGCAGGCCTGGGAGCACGGCGTGAAGGTCAGCGGGGCCACCGTGCACCTGGTGGACGAGGGGCTCGACACGGGCCCGATCGTGCTGCAGGAGGCGGTGCCCGTCCTCGCGGACGACACGCCGCAGGCGCTGGCCGCGCGCATCCTGGAAGCGGAGCACCGCATCTACCCGCAGGCCGTGCGGCTCGTGCTGTCCGGGCGCCTCGTGCGCCAGGGCCGGCGGCTGCTCGAGGAGACCGCCCCATGACGCCCGACCAGGCGTTCGCGTACCTGACCAAGGGCTGCGTCGACGTCGTGACCGCGGAGGGCCTGCGGGCGAAGCTGGCGCTGGGTCGCGCGCTCACCGTGAAGGTCGGGTTCGATCCCACCGCCCCCGACCTGCACCTGGGCCACACGGTGCTCATCCGGAAGATGAAGCACTTCCAGGACCTGGGGCACCGGGTGATCTTCCTGATCGGCGACTTCACCGGCATGATCGGCGACCCGACGGGCCGCTCGAAGACGCGGCCTCCCCTCTCGCTCGAGGACATCGCGCGGAACGCGGAGACCTACAAGGCGCAGGTCTTCAAGATCCTCGATCCCGTGAAGACCGAGATCCGCTTCAACCGCGAGTGGCTGGCTGCGCTGGGCTCCGAGGGCTTCATCCGCCTGGCGGCCACCTACAACGTCGCGCGCATGCTGGAGCGACGCGACTTCCGCCAGCGCTACGAGGCCGGTGCGCCCATCTCGGTGCACGAGTTCCTCTACCCGCTCGCGCAGGCCTACGACTCCGTGTTCCTGGAGGCCGACGTGGAGCTGGGGGGCACCGACCAGCTGTTCAACCTGAATGTCGGGCGCGACATCATGCCCGCCTACGACCTGCCTCCGCAGGTGGTCCTCACCACCCCGCTGCTCGAGGGCACCGACGGCGTCGAGAAGATGTCGAAGAGCCTCGGCAACTACGTGGGCGTGACCGAGCCGCCGGAATCGATGTACGCGAAGCTGCTCTCGATCTCCGACGAGCTCATGTGGCGGTACTACACCCTGCTCACCGACCTGACGCCGGAGCAGATCGAGTCGGAGCGCGCGAGGGCTCAGCCCATGGCCTCCAAGATGGCGCTGGCGCGGGGGCTGGTGGCCGACTTCCACGGAGCCGACGCCGCGCGTACGGCCGAGGAGGAGTGGCGTCGCGTCCACCAGCAGAAGCGCGCGCCGCAGGACATGCCCGTGGTGCGGGTCCCCGCCGGCGGCCTGCCCTGCAAGGCCCACGAATTCCTCGCGCGTCACGCGCTCGCGCCATCCAAGAGTGAGGCCATGCGCCTGCTGCGGGCGCGTGCCGTGAAGCGCGATGGGGCGGTGGTGGAGGCGGGGGCCGAGCTGGACGGCGCTCCCTTCGTGCTCTCGATCGGGCCGAGCCGCTTCTTCCGGGTGGAGCTGGAGGGAAAAAGCGACCCCCAGGCTTGACACCGGAGGGGCCCTGCCCTATATTCAGGGGCTGTTGCAGCTGCGTTAGAGGGTGCCGGTCACGCCTGTCGTACCCACCCAGAAACGCCGGTCGTACAAGGAGTTCGAAACTGCTTGACACGGTCATGTGGTTTCGATATTCTGGTCGGGTTCCCGTGAAAACGGGGTGGCTCTTTGAAAACTAGGTAGCGCGCAATCATTTCGAGCGAGGTTCAGCTTTAGGACCAATCGTTTCTTCGGTAACGAAGGGGCCGCGCAAGCGGCTTCAAAGTTTAACTGGAGAGTTTGATCCTGGCTCAGAATCAACGCTGGCGGCGTGCCTAACACATGCAAGTCGAGCGCGAAAGGGGAGCAATCCCCGAGTAGAGCGGCGAACGGGTGAGTAACGCGTGGGTAATCTACCTTCGAGTGGGGAATAACCCCGGGAAACTGGGGCTAATACCGCATGACATCGACGGCTCTTCGGGGCTGTCGATCAAAGCCGGGGACCGAAAGGCCTGGCGCTTGAAGATGAGCCCGCGTCCGATTAGCTAGTTGGCGGGGTAATGGCCCACCAAGGCAACGATCGGTAGCCGGCCTGAGAGGGGGGACGGCCACACTGGGACTGAGACACGGCCCAGACTCCTACGGGAGGCAGCAGTGGGGAATTTTTCGCAATGGGGGAA
>JAICEW010000218.1 GCA_025923995.1 Vicinamibacteria bacterium
CAAGAGAGTATAGCCGCTAAGATGGATCCTCCCGTGCCCCCCACCGCCGTCGAGCTGCGCGACGTGCACAAGCGGTTCGCATCCGGCGCGACCGCGCTGGACGGCGTGTCGCTGGAGGTGCCGGAGGGCACGGCGCTGGTGTTGCTGGGCACGAGCGGCTCGGGCAAGACGACCGCGCTCAAGACGGTCAACCGCCTGGTCGCGCCCGATCAGGGGCGGGTGACGGTGCTGGGACGGGACGTCGGCGCGTGGGATCCGATCGAGCTGCGCCGGCGCATCGGATACGTGATCCAGGAAGCGGGGCTGCTCCCCCACCACACGGTGGGTGCCAACGTCGCGCTCGTCCCGCGGCTGCTGGGCTGGGCCGAGGAGCGGCGGCGCCAGCGCGCGGACGAGCTGCTCGCGCTGGTGGGCCTCCCCCCCGAGCGCTTCGCGCCGCTGCTGCCGGCCCAGCTCAGCGGCGGCGAGCGCCAGCGCGTCGGCATCGCGCGAGCGCTGGCCGCGGACCCGCCGCTGCTGCTGATGGACGAGCCCTTCGGCGCGCTCGACCCGCTCACGCGCCGGCGGCTCCAGGACGAGTTCCGCGCGCTGCAGCGGCGCCTGGGCCGGACGGTCCTGCTGGTGACGCACGACGTGCCGGAGGCGCTCCGCCTGGGCGACCGGGTCGCGGTGATGCACGAAGGCCGCGTGGTGCAGCAGGGCCCGCCGGAGGAGATCCGGGAGCGCCCGCTGCCGGGCTTCGTGCGCGACTTCGTCACGGCGGCGCTGGGCTGACGTGGAGCTGCTGCGCTTCGCCTTCGAGCGCCGCTCCGAGCTGCTGCTCGCGACGCGGCAGCACGTGTGGCTCACGCTCGTGGCCACGCTGGCGGCGACCGCGATCGCGCTGCCCCTGGGCATCGCGCTCTTCCGGCGGCCCGCGCTCGCGAGAGCGGCGCTCGCGGTCGCGGGCGTGCTGCAGACGGTGCCGAGCCTGGCGCTGTTCGGCCTGCTGATCCCGCTCCCGCTGGTCGGCGGCATCGGGGCGCGCACGGCCGTGGTGGCGCTCGTCCTCTACGCCCTGCTCCCGATCCTGCGCAACACCCTCACCGGGCTGCGCGGCGTCGATCCCGCGGTGCGCGAGGCCGCGGTCGGCATGGGCATGACGGACGGGCAGCTCCTGCGGCTGGTCGAGCTGCCCCTCGCCTTCCCCGTGATCCTGGCGGGCGTCCGCGTGGCAGCCGTGATCTCCGTGGGGACCGCTGCGATCGCCGCCGCCGTGGGCGCGGGCGGGCTGGGCACGTTCGTGTTCCGCGGGATCGCGACCGTGGACCACCGGCTGATCCTGCTCGGCGCGGTGCCGTCCGCGCTGCTGGCGCTCGTCGTCGACGGAGCGCTGGGCCGGCTCGAGCACTCGCGGCGTCCGCTGCGCACCGCCGGGTGGCTGCTCGGCGCGGTCGGGGTGGTGCTCGCCGTCTCCGCGCTCGGGTCCGGTGGGAGCGGACGAACGCCGGTGGTCGTCGGCTCCAAGAACTTCACGGAGCAGGTGCTGCTGGGCGAGATCCTGGCCGCCCGGCTCGAGCAGCGCGGCTTCGCGGTCGAGCGGAAGCTCAACCTGGGCGGCACCAGCCTGTGCCACGCGGCGGTGCTCTCGGGCGAGCTCGACGTCTACGTCGAGTACACGGGCACCGCGCTCACGGACGTGCTGAAGCGGCCGGTGCGATCCGAACCCGCCGAGGTGCTGGCCGTCGTCCGCTCGGGCTACGAGGCGCTGGGCCTCGCGGTGCTGCCGCCGCTCGGCTTCAACAACACGTTCGCGCTCGTGATGCGGCCGGACGACGCGGACGCGCGCGCCGTCCGGCGGATCTCCGACCTGGCCCGGACGCCCGACGTGCGCGTCGGCCTCTTCGGCGAGTTCCTGGAGCGGGAGGACGGCCTCAAGGGGCTGGTGGCGACGTACGGCCTGCGCTTCGCGCACCCGCCGCGCGAGATGGACCTGGGCCTGCTCTACGCCGCGCTCCAGGCGCGCGAGGTCGACCTGGTGGTGGGAAGCGCGACCGACGGGCTCATCGAGGCGCGCGGCCTGCGCGTGCTCGAGGACGACCGGGCCTACTTCCCGCCCTACGATGCGGTGCCGGTCGCGAGCCAGGCCAGCCTGGCCCGCCACCCGGGCCTGCGCGAGGCGCTGGAGTCGCTCGCGGGGCGCATCGACGCGCGCGCCATGCGCCGCATGAACCAGGCGGTGGACGGCGAGCGCCGCGCGCCCAGCGACGTCGCGCGGGAGCTCGTGAACACGAAGCCTGGGATGTGATACTGGGCGCAGGAACCAACGGAGGGTCGCGTGAGTGCTTGCCGCCCAACCACGGTTGCGGCGCTGATCTCAGCCGCGATCGTGAGCGGAACATCGCTCTCGGAGGCGCGGGCCTGCAAGCTCGCGTCCTGGCCAGCGACAGGGGTCGAGCTCGTGAGCCGCGCCGAATGGATCCTTCGTGTGAGGGTGCAGGGCTATGCAAGCCCCCTGAAGGAGGGTCAACGTCCCGGCACCATCAGGTTCGAAGTCCTTGAGATGCTCAAGGGCGCCCCTCCAACAGCTTCGGTGGAGGTGTGCTGCGGACAGCTCGAGGAGTACCTCGGAGCGAACGATGGGCCCGTGCCCTATACGATGGTCCGACCCGGGGGCCGCTCCGGAGATTGTTTCGCGGGCGACTACAAGGTCGGTCTCGAATACCTGCTTTTCCTGAAACGTGCCGGCGAGCAATGGACGACGGCCTGGGCGCCCCTGGCCGCGGTCAACGAGGAAGCCTCACCGGCGTGGGTCGAATGGGTGCGAGCGGCGATCCGTGATCCCGGACTGGAGAGCAAGGTGGAGGCGGAACGCCTCCTGCGCCGACAGCATCGCGTTCGCCCTCGCCAGGTGTCCTAGTAGATCCGCAGCGACGTCCGCAGCGCCACCTTCGCCGACACCGCGCCGTCCTTCGTCTCCGCCGGCTCGAACCGCCACAGGCCCAGCGCGCGCTCAACCAGCCCGGCCTGCGAGGCCGCGAGCGGCGTCGTCACCTTGACGCGGTGCAGGCGGCCGTCGGGCCCGACGACGCCGTCGAACTCGACCTCGCTCTCGCTGCGCATCTCCTTGCGCCCGACGAACACCTCGGGGTTCACGGAGAGGAGCGGCTTCGGCCAGGCGGTCACCTTGCGGCCGAGGCTCCGCTCGTCCGCCGACGACCCGGGCACGTCCTTCGTGGCGGCGGTGCCGGGGTCGGTGACGGCGGCCCGGTCGAACGCCACGCCGCGCGCCTGCAGGAACGCCTCCGGCGTGACGAGCACCTTCGCGAGCGATTCCTCGACGGCGGGGCCGCCCTCGTCGCTCGAGAAGCCGCTCACCGCCACGGCGTAGACGGCGGCCGGCGCGGCGCACGCGGGCTCGACGTCCTTCCCGGTCCCGCCGGCCAGCCGCGCCCGGCCCAGGTGCTCCAGGTCGAGCCGGAGCACGCCGTCCGTCAGCGTCGCGCGCTTCACCTCGACGGCCGAGCCGCACGAGGCGGTGCGCCGCGCCGCCTCGGCGCGCGTCATCGTGAGGCGGGCCTCGTCCTTGGAGTGGAGCAGGACACGCTTCTGCCCGACGTAGGACTGCACGAACTCGGGCGGGGGCGCGGCGGTGGTGCGCACGGGCGGCCCGCCGCCGGAACGGCAGCCGGCCAGGACGGCCAAGAGCGACCACGCGAGGAGGGAACGTCGCATGGCGACCTCCATGCGTCCGTCGCGGCGAGGCGCGGACGCGAACCCTGGGGGATTGACGACCTGGCGGATGCTACGCCCGGTGGCCCGCCGGCGGCAATCCGGCTTGTGACGCCGCGCACACCGTCACCCCTCCCGGGAGCAGGGCACCGAGTTCGGTTAGTCTTGGCGCCGACCAGGAGGCCACGAGATGGCGGATTCCGGGACGGCGACCGAACGGCCTTCGTTCCTGTCCCGGCTGGGTCTCGACCGCCCCGTGCTGCGGGCGTGGGCCATGTACGACTGGGCCAACTCGGTCTTCATGACCATCGTCATCCTGATCTTCCCCATCTACTTCGCGGACGTGGCGGCCAAGGGGCTGCCGGCGGCGGAGGCCAGCCGGCGCTTCGCGTTCGCGACCACCGTCTCGATGACGCTCGTGGCGCTGCTCTCGCCGTTCCTGGGGGCCGCGGCCGACTACGCGGCGGCCAAGAAGAAGTTCCTGGCGGGCTTCCTGACGCTCGGCGTCGTCACCACCGCGGGCATGGCCCTGGTCGGCGAGGGGGACTGGGCGCTGGGAGCGAGCCTGTTCATCCTGGCCAACATCGGCGTCACCTCCAGCATCGTGTTCTACGAGTCGCTGCTCCCGCACATCTGCAACGAGCGCGAGGTGGACCGCGTGTCGAGTGCGGGCTACGCGATGGGCTACGTGGGCGGCGGCCTGTCGATGGCGGTGAGCGTGCTCGCCATCGTGAAGCCCGGCTGGCTGGGGCTGCCGGATGCGAACGTGGCCACCCGCATCTCGTTCCTGTTCGCCGCCGTGTGGTGGGCCGTCTTCTCGATCCCCTTGTTCCGCCGCGTGCCGGAGCCGCCGGCCCTGCGCGCCGCTCACGAGCACCCGGGCCAGGGGCTCCTGAAGATCTCGGTCTCACGGCTGGCCCAGACCATGCGCGAGATGAAGCTCTACAAGCAGACGCTGCTGTTCCTCGTCGCCTTCTTCATCTACAACGACGGCATCGGCACCATCATCCGCATGGCGTCCATCTACGGACGCGAGATCGGCATCGACACCAACAAGCTGATCATCGCCCTCATGCTCGTGCAGTTCGTCGGCATCCCGTGCGCCTTCCTCTTCGGCAGCATCGCCGACCGAATCGGCGCCAAGCGCGCGATCTTCATCGCGCTGGCGGTCTACCTGGGGATCGCGGTGCTGGGGTACTACATGAAGAACGCGCGTGACTTCTTCCTGCTGGCCTTCCTGGTGGGCACGGTCCAGGGGGGCAGCCAGGCCCTCTCGCGCTCGCTGTTCACCACGATGGTGCCCAAGCACAAGTCGTCCGAGTTCTTCGCGTTCTTCTCCGTGTTCGAGAAGTTCGCGGGCATCCTGGGACCGGCCGTCTTCACGCTCGTGATCGGCGCCACCGGCAGCAGCCGGGGCGCGATCCTCTCGCTCATCCTGTTCTTCCTGGCCGGAGGCGCACTGCTGGCGATGGTGGACGTGGAGAAGGGCCAGCGCGCGGCGCGCGAGTCGGAGGCCCGGGCGCTCACCGCCTGAGGCACGGCTTGAGGCGCCTCCTGGACCGCGCCGTCGCCGGGCTGGCCCGACTGCTGATCGGCGTGTTCTTCCGCGAGGTCGAGGTGGTCGGGCGCGAGCGGATCCCGCGCGGCGTGCCGTTGCTGCTGATCGCCAACCACGTCAACTCGCTGATCGACCCCATCCTCGTGATGGGCTACGTGGGGGCGCGTCCCCGCATCCTGGCCAAGAGCACGCTGTGGCGCCACCCGGTGGTGGCGCCGCTGCTGCTGCTGGCGGGCGCGGTCCCCGTATACCGCCACCAGGACGACGCCGACGTCTCCAGGAACCACGACACCTTCGCCCGCTGCCGCGAGACGCTGGCGGCGGGCGGGAACGTGCTGCTCTTCCCCGAGGGCAGGAGCCACAACCAGCCGCACCAGCTCCCGCTCAAGACGGGCGCGGCCCGGATCGCGCTGGAGACGGAGGCGAAGCACGGCCCGCTGGGGCTGCAGGTGGTGCCGGTGGGGCTCACGTACGAGGCCAAGGAGCGCTTCGGCTCGCGCGTGCTGGTGTTCGTGGGCGAGCCGCTCCCCGTGGCGCCCTTCGTCGAGGCCTACCGCGCGCACGCGCGCGGCGCCGTGCGCGACCTGACCGCCCGCATGTCGGACGAGCTGCAGGCGGTCACCGTCAGCCACGCGACCTGGGAGGAGGCGCGCCTGGTGGACCGCGCCGCGGGCGTGATCGCGGACGACACGGTGATGTCGCACCGCTTCACGCTGCGCGCCCAGGTGCTGCGCGAGTACTTCGCGCTGCGGCAGACCGCGCCCGAGCGGGCCGCCTCGCTCGAGCAGGCCGTCGCCGCGTACGACCGCTCGCTCAGCGAGCTGGGCATCGAGGAGGCGGACCTCGACGCTCCGCGCGACGTGGCCGCGCCGGGCGGACGCGGGCTGGAAGCGCTGCTGGTGGTGCCCGGGCTCATCGGCCTCGCGCTCAACTGGCTGCCCTTCCGGCTGCCCGGCTGGATCTCGGGGCGGCTCTCGCGCACGCCGGACGAGCCGGCCACCACCAAGCTGATCGGGGCCCTCGCCTTCTTCCCGCTGTTCTGGGCGCTGGAGGCGACGATCGCGGCGCGCCTGGGCGGTCCGCTGTGGGGCCTGGCGCTGCTGGTGCTGGCTCCGCTGACCGGCTACGCGTCCCTGCGGGCGTTCTCGCGCGGCCGCCCCTGGCACGGGCCGCGTCTCGACGTGCACGAGCGCCTGCTGGCCGAGCTGCGGACGCAGCGCCGGCACCTGCGGGAGGCGCTGGTCTCTGCGACCGGAACGCCGGCCGCGCCTACGCGCTGAGCGCGCGCTGGCAGGTGTCGACGAGCTGGGCGAAGCGGAACGGCTTGGCCAGGAAGCCGACGGCGCCGGCCTCCGTCGCGCGCTTCACGTCGCCGAACGCCGAGAGCACGACGACACGCGGGCGGGTGGCCCGGCCCTGCAGCTCGCGCAGGACCTGCCAGCCGTCCACCTCCGGCATCATGAGGTCGAGCACCACGAGGTCGGGCGTCCGCGCCTGGATCTTCTCCAGCGCGTCGCGCCCGTCGACCGCCTGGTCGACCTCGTATCCCTGGTCGACCAGGATGTGGCACACGAGCGAGCGTACGTCTCGCTCGTCGTCCACGACCAGGATGCGCTTGGCGCCGTTCTCGCCCATGTCCGTTGTAGGCTCTCGCCGGTTCCCAATGCTCTCTCCACGGGCCCCTCGTTTCAACCTTCGCCGGATCTTTGCCCCCCCGGGGCGCCGGCCCTGAGCCCGCCCGACCTGGGGGCCGGCTTGGCGGCCGGGGCCGCCGTCGCGCTCGCTTCCGCCGGAGCCGGCGCGCTAGCCTGCGCCCGGCTGGCCGAGCGTGCGTCGTGGATGGAGCGCCTCGTCACCCGCCTCGCGATCGGCGCGGCGGCGCTGCCCCTCGTGTCGATCGCGCTCTACGAGACGATGGGGTTGCGTGCGCGGCCCGAGCTCGCGCTCTTCCTGGGCGCGGCCGGCCTCCCCTTGCTGGTGCGCGACCTGCGGCGGGCGCCTCCCGGGTCGGAGCCCGCCTCCCATCGCCTGCTCCTCGCGCTGCTGGCGCTCTCCGTCTTCTGGGTGTGCCTCAAGGGGGCCCTCGCGTTCCCGAGCTTCGAGGGCCGCGACGGCTGGGGGCACGCGCTGGGCGCGCGCTACCTGCTCGAGACCGGCGTGCCTCGGCAGCCCTTCCCCGACTGGCCGCTCGTGCACTACGTGGACGCCTATCCGCCGCTGCTCGACCTGCTGCTGGCCATGGCCGTGCGGGCGGGCGGCTCGGTCAACGCGCCGCTCAAGGCGGCCGCGGCGCTGGCGGCGGCGCTGGCGGTGCCCGTCTTCCACTACCTGGCGCTGCGCGTCCTGCGCAGCCCGAGGCGCGCGGCGGTGGCCACGGCTCTCTGGGTGGTGCTGCCGTCGAACCTGACCAGGCACGTGTGGGCCCACTCGCTCGCGCTGGTGCTCACCTTCGCCGCGCTGGCGGCGGCGGTCCGGCTCCGCGAGTCGCCGCGCTTCCTGCTCCCGGGCGCGCTGGCACTCGCGGGAGTCCTGCTGGCCGCGCCCACCGCGGGTCTCAACGCGCTGGCACTCGCGGGCGCCACGGCCGCCGTCGCCATGTTCACTTGCCGACGCTGGTCACTGCGGATCGTGGCGCAGGGCGCCCTCGCCCTCGCGATGGCCGCCGTGTGGTACGCGCCGGCCGCGGTCCGGTACGGCTCGGGGCTGAAGGACGCGATGCAGGCCCCCGCCGCGCGGCGATCCGCCGTGCGGGCCTCGACGCGGCCGTCGACCACCGCGCCGCGAGGTGAGGGCGAGCGCGCACCCGAGCCCCGCCGGTACACGGCCGACGACTTCCTGTTCTTCCGTCCGTACGCGTTCTTCGGCCTGGCGACGGACCCCAAGTTCACCGAGGAGATCTCGCCGATCGGTCTGGGCCTGGTCGTGGCCGCCCCGGCCGTCGTGTTCCTCGCCTGGCCGCGGCGCCGGGCCGGCGCGCGTAGATGGCTGCTCCGGTGCTGGCTCGCGCTCTCGCTGGCGCTGGTACTGGGCCCGCGCCTGGGCCTCGACTTCTACGGTTGGCGCGGGTGGATGCTTCTGGCGCCGCTCGCGTGCCTGGCGGCCGCCGACGTGCTGTGTCGCCTCGCGCGCGTCCGGGGCCTGGCAGGCGCCGTGCCGCTGTCGGTCCTGGCGGCGACCGCGGCGATCAACGCCGGTGCCGCGGTCTGGTTCGACCACGCGCACGACCTCCCGACGCGGTCGTTCTGGAGCCACGGGTCGGCGCCGGGGCCCGAGTCGCCCTGGTTCTTCCTCGGTGGCGCGCCGCTGTTCGGTGCGGTCGCGCTGGCCGCCCTGGCGATGGGCCGCGCGGTGTCGCCGGGGAGAGGATGGCGCACGGGCGTGGCGAGCGTGGTGGTGCTGGCCCACGTGCTGGTCGCGGCGCCGATCCGGCTGCGCGCGCTCACGCGGTTCGTGCAGCCCCTCGGCTACGCGAGCGACCTGGAGTACCACGGCTACCTGGGCCTGCTCGACCACACGGGGCCGGGGGATCGCGTGCTCACGCTGTCGGTCACCGAGCGCTCCGCGTTCGTCGTGGGGCTGGACCGTCGCTGCGAGCCCTGGGGGCCGGCCGAGCGCCGGTTCGAGCGCGGCCTCGAGCACCCGGACGGGCTGTCGGGGCTGGTGCGCTTCGCGCGCGACCGGGGCTATCGCTACCTCGTCGCGGATCCGACGTTCGCGCGGCGGCTCCGCGACGCGGGAGGGGATCCCGCGGCCGTCTTCGACCGGCTGCGACGCAGCGACGACCTCACGACGATCGTGGACCGCTCGGACAGCGCCGAGACCTTCCTGCTGCTGGCCCTGCTGCCGCCGCCCGACTGACCCGCCTCGCGCTCACTGGCTGTGGGCGCGCGCGATCTGGACGAACTCCATCTCGATCTCGCAGAACGCGTCCACGATCTCGGGGTCGAAGTGGGCGCCGCGCCCGGCCAGGATCTGCGAGACCGCTTCCGCGTGCGAGTAGCCCGGCTTGTAGACGCGCGGGGAGATGAGCGCGTCGTAGACGTCGGCCAGGGCCATGAGCCGGGCGGAGAGCGGGATCTCGTCCGCCCCCAGGCCGTCGGGGTAGCCGGAGCCGTCCCACTTCTCGTGGTGGCTGCGGGCGATCTCGCGCGCGTAGCGCAGGAACGAAGTGGCCGCCCCGGACACGCCCGCGGTGGCGAGCACCTTCTCGGTGGCCACGATCGCCTCGTAGCCGTAGATCACGTGGCGCTTCATCTCCACCCACTCCTCCGGCGTCAGCTTGGCGGGCTTGCGCAGGATCGCGTCCGGCACGCCCACCTTGCCGATGTCGTGCAGCGGGGCCGACTTGAAGAGCAGGTCGATCACGCGGTCGTCGAGCTGGTCGCGGTACTTCACGTGAGCGCCGAGCCGCACGGCCAGGGCACGCACGTACGCCTGCGTGCGCTGGATGTGATGGCCGGTCTCGGGGTCGCGCGTCTCCGCGATCGTGGCCATGCTGAGGATGGTCGCGTCCTGCGTGGCCGCCAGCTCGCGCGTGCGCTCCAGCACCATGACCTGCAGCACGCGGTTGCGGTCCTCGATGAAGTCGCGGGCGTGCTTGTTCTCGAGGTGCGCCTTCACGCGGGCCTCGACCAGGGGCGGCGAGATGGGCTTGGTGATGTAGTCGACCGCGCCCAGCGCGAAACCCTTCATCTCGTCGCCCATCTCGCTCATCGCGGTCACGAAGATCACCGGGATGTTCTGCGTGGTGCTGTCGGCCTTGAGCCGCCGGCAGACCTCGTAGCCGTCCATGCCCGGCATCATCACGTCCAGCAGCACGATGTCCGGGCGCGGCTCGCCGGACGCGCGCTTCACGGCCTGCTCGCCGCTGGTGGCCACCAGGGTCCGGTAGTGCGGCTTCAGCAGGTCGACCATCAGGTCGACGTTCACCCGCTCGTCGTCGACGATGAGGACGGACGGCTCGGCGTGGCTCATGGGGTCAGGCTCCCGGGGCGTTCGCGGCGCTTCGCCGCAGGGCGAGGATGGTGATGTCGTCGGACTGCGGCGCTCCCCCCGAGAACGCGCGCACCGCCCGCAGCAGCAGGTCGACCGTCCCTTCCGCCGTCGGCCCCGCCCCCGGGGCGAAGCACGCCCGCAGGCGCTCCTCGCCGAAGAGCGCGCCGGCCGGATCGGCGGCGTCGGTCACCCCGTCCGTGTAGAGGACCAGGCTGTCGCCGTCCTCCAGCTCGAGCGTCTCGGTCTCGTAGTCGCGGCCGGGGAACAGGCCGAGCACCGTCCCCGACGAGCGGAAGACCGCGTCGACCGCTCCCGAAGGGCGCACCCGCAGCGTCGAGTCGTGCCCGGCGTTCGCGCAGGTCACGCGCCGCCCGCGCACGTCCAGGCAGGCCATGGTCACGAACATGCCGCGCGGGTTCTGGGCGGCCAGCTCCTCGTTCAGGCGGGAGAGGATCTGGCCCGGACCGTCGAGCTGGCGCGCCAGCGTGCGCAGCAGCGTGACGGTGACCGCCATGAAGAGCGACGCCGGGATGCCCTTGCCGCACACGTCGCCCAGCGCGAGCACCACG
>JAICEW010000219.1 GCA_025923995.1 Vicinamibacteria bacterium
AGAAGCTCTCGTCGAACGGGGCGTCGCCGGTCTCGATATCGCGCGAGCCCAGCGCCTTCGCGATCGCGGTGCCGAGTCCCTCGCTCTGCAGGCCCACGCTGTCGGAGAGCCCGTCGATCACGACGCGAACGCCCTTCTTGGACCGGCTCTCGCTGAACCTCTCGATCTGCACGCCGTGTCGGCCGCGACGCCCGGTCAAGAAGTCGCTGTAGGGGAACCGCGTGCCCACCGCGATGTCGGTCAGGCCGGCCTGCTCGGCGCGGCCCCTCCAGCTCACGATCCGGTCCTCCCCCCTCATCCTCGCGAACAGGGAGGCGACGCCTTCGCCGATCCGACGCGCGATCATTCCGACCCGCCCCCCGGCTCGTCGGGCATCGCCACCCGTCCTCGCGCATCCTCGGCCAGGCTGACGTGGCCGGAGGCGCCGCCCGCGAGCGCGAGCTGCCCGGGCGACGCGCCCGTGAGCCTGGCCTGGATGGCCGCGACGGACTCGCGCACGACCTGCCTCAGCGCGCCGTCACCGGGATGAGCGCGCGCGGCCTCACGCAGGGGCAGCACCGCCGCGGCGGTGCCGATGCGGCCGAGCGCTTCGGCCGCCGCCAGGCGCTCGTCCCCGTGCTGGGCCAGCGCCTCCACCAGCGCCGGTTCCGCCGTCGGGACGATCGCGTCGATCGAGGCGGGACGGCGCGCCTGCAACAGCTCGAGGCATGCGAGCGCCGTCATCGAGGCGTGCGCGCGAAGCGCCTGCACCAACGCCGCTTCGGCCCGCTCCGTGGACAGCGCGGCGCGCAGCACCCTCACGGCGCGGGCACGGCAACGGTCCGGCGCCTGCTCGTCCGCGACCAGCGCGCGCAGCACGGGCTCGCCCTCCGGTCCGCAGGCCGTGGCGGCCTCCAGCCTCACCTCGGCCGCCGGATCCGCCAGGGCGGCCCGGTACGTCGCCTGCGCGAGCTGCGGATCGGCCGCATCGGAGAGCACCGTCCGCAGGTGATGGATCCGGACGCCGGGCTCGGGATCGGACTGCGCGTTCCGCGCGACCGCGCGGGCCACATCTTCGGGGGCCAGTAGCCGCCGCGCGATGTCGAGGAGGGCCGCCAGCACGTCCGCCAGCGCCAGCGTCGGTGATCCGGTGTCCGCGCCGAACGACGCGCTCAGCGCTCCGTGCCGGAGCCGCGGTGATCCCGTCCACGTCTGGACGGCACCGTCGACGTCGATGCGGCCGGCGAAGAGGTTGCGCACCAGACGCCGCGTGGGGCCGTCCATGACGGCGCACAGGAGCAGCGCGGGACCCGAGACCGGAGGCATGCCGCGCAAGGCCTCCGGGTCCAGATCGACGCCCCCCAGCCACCGGAGCCGGTCGCTGCTCGGGCCCACGAGATCGGTCGGGAGGCCCCGTATCGTGACCTCGGTGGCCAGCGGGTCGTCACCCGGGAACAGCGAGTCGAGCCGCACGTGCAGGGGACCGGCGCGGCCTTCCAGGGCCCAGTTCCATCCGAGCGTCTTGCGCGCGGCCATCCCGGTGAGGCCGCACTCCGTCGCGGCCAGGAGCCACGAGCGGGCACGCTCGCGGCCGTTCCAGACCCAGCGCGCGGAGTTCCAGGCGAAGCTCAACGCCTCGAGCGCGAGATCCACGATCGACCCTACAACAGGCGCACCACCGGCTCCTCGCGCATCAGCTCCTTCTGCGCGAGCAGATCGCGCACGGTCGCCACCAGCCAGCGGTCGGCGTTCACCCCGAACGCGATCTCCAGGCGGGGGCGCTTGTCGCGCGGGGAGTGCGGCGGCTCCAGGTAGCCCAGCGTGGGGCTGGACGCGTTGAGAGGCACCACCACCTGGTCCTGCCCGGAGGCGCCGCCCACCTTGTGCACGTCGCCCGCCGCGTCCCACACGAACCGCCGCTCGCCGTCGCCGCGCGCGATCTCGCAGATGAGCAGCTTGAAGATGGTCTCCGGCTCGCCCAGCGAGCAGGTCGGGACCACCTGGCGCTTCCACAGCTCGGGCGACGTCGGGAAGCGCGTGCCGCGCGGGACGATGACGGTGTGCTGCTCGGCGCCGGTCTTCGAGTCGTGGGTCACGAACGCGTAGTCGTGCACGATGAAGTCGGAGGCCGCCACGCGGCCGGCGGCGAAGCAGGCCGCCCCGTACGCGACCGCCTCGAAGGGCTGCCAGGCGCGCAGCCGGCGGCGCTCGAAGCGCTCCTCCAGCATCGGGAACACGCCCGGCAGCAGCGTGGACCCTCCCACCAGCAGCACGTCCTCCACGTCCGCGGGCGTCATCTTCGCCTGCTCGAAGACCTCGTCCAGCGAGCTGCGCAGGCCGCGGTAGAACCCGTTCTCCTCCAGGATCTCCCCCAGCCGCGCCTTGGTGAGCGTCACGAAGCTGCTGCCGGGCGGGTGCGAGCCCTCGCGCGCGGCCAGCCCGGGCGGCGTCAGCAGGAAGGTCTCGCTCTCGCGGAAGAACACCTGCTCCTTCACGCGGCACGCTTCCGCCAGCATGAGCCGGCGCCACAGGCGGAGGGACTCCTCCTCGCCTCCCTCCAGCTCGTAGTCCATCTGACGGCAGAGGTCGGTCAGCACCCAGCCGTCCACGGCGTTGCCGCCCATCAACCGCCCGCGCTTGGCCAGCACCTGCGCCTCGCCGCCGACCGCGCCCCGCGGCGACATCCGCACCAGCACCACGTGCATGGTGCCGCCCCCGATGTCGACGACCAGCACGTCGCGCTCTTGCGAGAGGTTGAGGCCGTAGCCCAGCGCCGCCGCCACCGGCTCGTCGACGAAACGGACGCGCTTGACGCCCAGGTCCTTGAGGAGGCTCTGCACCTCGGCCCGATAGGACTCGAAGGCCGACACCGGCGCCGTGACCACGAGGTCGCGCAGGCGGCGACCCGTCGCGCGCTTGACCTCGGCCAGCAGCTCGCGGATGAACGCGCGCGCCGCCTCGCGCGCCGTCACCGCGCGGCGGCCGACCCGGGCCAGCGGGCGCAGCGGCTCGCCGTAGAGCGCCGTCTTGAAGGAGGGCACGAACGACGGATGCGCGCCGCCGTCGTTGCGCGCGAGCGCGGGGCGGCCGATGAGCGCCTGGCGGCCCAGGAACATCCGCCGCGCGACGGGCGGCCAGCGGCCGATGCGGTCGAGCAGGCCCGGGTGCTCCACCAGGTCGACCGCCGACGGCACCAGCCGCGGCGCCTCCAGCGCGTCGTCCCCCTCGGGCTTGCGGCAGACGCCGGCCAGCTCGACGAGCTGCGGCTGGCCGCGCCCCTCGTCCCAGCGGGCCACGGCGGAGTTGGTGGTCCCCAGGTCCAGCGCCCAGGCGTCCATGGAAGCTTCAGACTCTAGGGGCAACCCGCGTAAGACGCAACGGCCGTCAGGCCGGGTCGCGCTCGTCCGGAAGCGCGACGCGCCCGCGCTCGTCCGGGGCCAGGGTGACCTGCCCCGCGGCATCCGTCGCGAGCGCGAGCTGTCCAGGGCGGGCGCCCACCTGGCGCTCCTGGATGCGAGCGACCGCCTCGCGCGCTGCCTTCTGGAGGCGGTCGCTGCTTCGGGCCTCGAGCGTCTTCAGCGCCAGCACCGCGTCGGTCGTGCCGACCACTGCGAGCGCCTCCGCGGCGGCGGTGCGCAGCGCATGGTCCTCGTCCTGCAGGGCGCCGAGCAGCGCGGCCTCGTCGGCAGGCGAGCCCGCCGCGCCGAGCGCACGCGCCGCGGCCGAGGCCGTCGCCACGCGGCGCGTGACCCTCGATTCCTCGAGGATCCGCCGGGCGAGCTCCGGCCGCACGTGCGGTACCAGATGATCGAGGGCACGCGCGGACGCCGCGTCGTCGACCGAACTGCTGGCGGCCAGCTCTTCCACCAGCGTGCGGCCGTCGTCCCCGAGCAGCACCGCCGCCTCCAGACGGATCTCGGCGTCCTCGTCGCTCCGAGCGGCCGCCTCCAGGGCCGCGCGCGCCGTTCGAGGGTCCTCGCGGTGCAAGGTGCGCAGGCACGCGATCCGGACGCCAGGGCGGATGTCGTTGCGCGCGTTCTCGGCCAGGCGGACCGCCACGTCTGCGGGCTCCTGGAGTCGACGTGCCAGATCGAGCAGGCACTCGAGCGTGGCCGGCCGCGGCTCCTCGCCCGCGTCGAGCACGTCCGCCGGGAAGTCCGCCCGCAGCGCACCCTCGCCGATCGAGACGCGGATGGCGATGGGTCGCAGGAACCCCCGCGCGACCAGGCGTCCGCCGAACGCGTCGAGCAGGCGACGTCGCGTCTCCCAGTCCAGCAGCGCGCGCAGGATTCGCTCGGGGCCCTCGGCGTAGAGGGTGCGGTCGAGCTCGGGATCCCCGATCGTCACATCGTCTCCGCCCAGCGCCCGACCCGCTCGCGTCCCGGCGCCTTCCGTCCGGAAGGCGATCGTCCGGGCCAGCCCGCGCACCGTCACGACGTTCGCCGGCGCCATGCCGTAGCGCATGCCGTTCTCGAACGACACCTGGAGCTCGCCGAGCGAGGCCCGTACGCCGCGCGTCCCGGACGTGAGGACCTCGATGTCCTGCAGCTCGCAGTGCTCGGCCACCTTGCGCCAGCGCTCGAGGTCGTCCCTCGTGACGCGCGGTGGAGCCTGTTTCCTGAACGACACGAACAGGGCCGCGCCGCACGCGAGCACGATCGCGATCGTCGTGAGGTCCACCGGCGATCGTCTCCTGTTCAGGCCCGATCTTTCGGCAGGCTCACGCGGCCCTGTTCGTCGTCCGCGAGAGCGAGCTGCCCGTCCGTGCCCTCGACGAGCGCGAGCCGTCCCGGGTCGACGCCCGTCAGTCGCGTCCGGATGCGGGCCATCGCCGCGAGTGCGGTCGTTGGACAAAGCCCGATGCGCTCCGGACCAGCTCCCTGAGGGGCTCGATCGACGCCGCGGAACCCACCTGGCCCAGCGCATCCGCGGCGGCCACCTGCAGCTCCGCGCGCCCCTTCGTGAGCGCGCGAAGGAGCGGCTCTTCGGCGGACGCGGCGCCCGTCCGTCCGAGAGCCCGCGCCGCCGCCGCCGCCAGCTCGTCCCAGGCCGCCGCGATCAGGCTCTCGCGCGCGGCCTGCAGCGCCGCGCGCTCCATGACGGCCGTGAGGAACCCGACCTCGGCCGCGCCTCCGCCACCGAGGACGTTCACCGCGGCGCGGGCCGTGAGGGTCCGGCCCGACGGCAGGGATCGCTCGACGATCCGCCGCGCCAGGTCGAGCGCCACTTGCCCGCCCAGCTCCTTGATGGCGCGCTCGGACACGGCGTCAGGGGCCGTGCTGTCCTCGGCCAGCTCCTGCAGGACGGGCCATCCGTCGCGTCCGAGCCAGAGAGCGGCCCGCAGGCGCAGACCCGCGTCGTCATCCAGCCGCGCCGTCCGCTCCATCGCCGATCGTGCCTGGGGACGACCTGACTCCGATTGGTCCAGGGCGTCGAGGATGGCCCGCCTCGCCGACGGCAGCGGCTCGCGCTCCAGGTTCGCGACCAGGCGCGCGACCGGATCGGGCGGCTCGCGAAGGCGCTGGGCGAGCTCGAGGATCGTCCTCACCGCGTCGGGCTCTTCGGATCCCGACGGGAAGACGACGCGCAGCTCCCCTCTTTCCAGCTCCATCGTGGCCGATGCGCCGCCGCGCACGAGCATCGAGAACGTGGAGAGGAAGCCGCCGCGCGTCTCGTGGTCCAGGAGCGCCAGCAGGAGCGCCCTGTCGCCGCGGACGTAGACCGCTTCGTCGAAGGCCTGGTGGCCGGTCTGCAGATCGCCGCCGCTCAGGGCCTTGTCGATCCGCGTCCCGAGGCCCTCCCGCTTCACGACCACGAACTTCGCGAGACCGTGGACCGTCACGGCCGTCGCCACGCCTTCTCGGGCGCTCCTGAACCCGACGATCAGATCTCCCAGACGGCCCGAGACGGATCCCGAGAATCGATCGGGCGGGCTGATGTCGCTCAGGCCGCAGGCCTGCGCCATCGCGTGCCAGCGGGACGACGGCGAACCACGCTTCACCGTGGCGCCGCCGCGAACGAGCGCGATGCCAAAAGCGGCGACGAGCATCACCAGCGCGCCGACGACCTCGATGCCTGGGCTCAGGTGAGCTCCCGGGCATCCGTCGCGCTCACGCGGCCAGCCACGTCGTCGGCCACGCTGACGCGGCCATCGGCCTCCTCGGTGAGCGCAACCTGCCCCGGCGACGCGCCGGTAAGCCGGGCCTGCACCGCCGCGACCGCTTCCCGCGCGGCGCGCCGCACGCCGCGATCGGGGTCCGATTCCTCGCGTTCCCGCAAAGGGGGCACGCTGGCCACCGTGCCGATCGCACCCAGCGCGCGCGCGCTCGCCGCCCGTAGCGCGGCCGATGGGGACGCGAGGGCCGCGTTCAACGTCGGCTCCGCGGCCGGGTCCGCGAGCGCCGCCAGCGCGTCCGCGGCCTGGGAGGCCACCGGCTCGCGCCCGGCGTGCACCAGGTCCAGGAGCGCGGGAACCGCTTCGCGCGCGAGGAACGTTCGCGCCCGCGCGATGCAGGCGCCGACCGTGGCCCAGCGCCGGCTCCCGACGGCGCTCGCCAGCGACCTCGCGAGCTGCGCGCCGGAAACCTGCGCGTCGAAGTGCGCCACGGCCTCCGCACTGATGCGATCGTCCAGCGACGTATCGAGGGCAAGCGCGATCAGCGCGTCGCGGCCCTCGGCCGCGTCGCCCCCGGCCGCCGCCAGACGCACGCGCGCGTCGGGATCGGAGAGAGCGCCGCGCCGGACCTCGATCGCCTTCGGATCGCGCGGGTGCGCCTCCAGGAGCGTCGCCAGCGCGCCGAGGCGGACACCCGCGCAGGGGTCCTCGCGCGCGTTCCGCGCGAGCATCGGGACGAGCGCCCCCTCCGGGTGCTGGAGCGCCAGCGCGACGTCCACCAGCGCGCGGGCCACGTCTGCCGGTCCTTCGTGGCGCAGCGAGTGCTCCATGGCCCGGTTGAGCGTCGCGCGAATCACGCCGCCTTCCAGGCGGACGTCGGTCGCGACCGCGCGGACGGTCGGGCCCCGTCCGCTGTCCACGCGCCCCTTGAAGACGCGCTGGATCCGCGCGCGTGTGTCCCGGTCGAGCAACGCCCGCAGGTGCACCTCGGGGCCCTGGACGATCATCGTCCCATCGAACTCCGGATCGCCCACGCGGATCGCGCCCTCCGGCCGCTGGGCCTCCGACTCCTCCACGTGGATGGACACCGTCCTGGGAGCGCCCGCCACCTCCACGGAGGTCACGGCGACCTCGCCCTCCGAGAGGTCGACGCGCGAGACGGAGCGGATGCGGACGCGCAGCGCGCCCCCGGTGCCGGCGACCGTGCGCCAGGGGCGATCGGAGAGCACCTCTTCCGCCTCGACCTCGGGCGCCTGGAGGCCCGGCGGAACGTCGACCGGCTCGGAGCGCACGAGGCGGCGGAGGAATCCCGACGCGCTCACCAGCACGCCCCCCACTACGACGGCGGCAAGGAGCAGGTCGTCTGGCGTCATGGCCGCCACCATACACCCGCGCGACAGCAAGGCGCGCGGCCGAGGATCAGGGCGGCTCCTTGGGATCCGGCAGCGCGACCCGCCGTGCATGTCTTCCGCCAGCGCGAGCTGCCCGTCGGCGCCGACCGCGAGCGAGAGGCGGCCGGGATCGATGGCGCCCAACCGCTCCCGGATGAGCGCAAGCGCGCCCAGCGCCGCGTCGGATGCGAGGCCGCGGCGGGCGTGCGCCAGCTCTCGGAGCGGCAGCATCGACGCGGCCGTGCCGACCTGTCCCAGCGCGGCCGCGATCGCCGCCGGCACGTCCTCGCCTTCGCGACCGAGCGCCGCCAGGAGCGCCGCTTCCGCGCGCGCGCTCCCCGTCCGACCCAGCCCCCGAGCCACCGCGACCGCTACGGCCCCCGAGGCCTGCTCGAGCGCCGCGACCAGCGGCGCCACCTGCTTCTCGCCGCCCCGTCCCGCGGCCAGGGCCGCCGCGCTGCTCGTGAGGGTGCGCTCTTCCGCCATCGAACGGTCCAGCACCCGGAGCGCCAGGTCCGGGTCCATGCGCTCCCCCAGCTCTGCGATCGCTCGCGCCGAGACGGCATCCTCGACCGTTCCGTCGACCGCGAGGGCCTCGAGCGTCGTCGTACCGGCCGCACCCAGCCACAGGGCCGCCTGCAGCCGGACGCTGCCGTCCGCATCCTCGCGCGCCGCGCGCTCCATGGCGGCCCGCGTCGCCGTCGCCTCGGCAGCGCTGTGCTCGAGCGCGCGGAGTGCGTTGCGCCGCACGGCCGGCAGCGGATCCTGCGCCGCGTTCGCGGCTAGCCTGGCCACGACATCCCGCGGCTCCTGCAGCCGCCGCGCGAGGTCCAGCAGGGCGCGCACCGTCTCGACCCGCGGCAGGGGGTCGAACCCCAGCGTGTCGAAGAAGCCGGCCTCCATCGCGCCGCCCGCGATGCTGAGGCGGAACCGGTCGGGCGGGCCTTCGGGGCCCGGTCCGCACGAGAAGGCGGCCAGCAGGTGGCGGCGCGTCTCCGCGTCCAGCACCGCGCGCAACAACCGCCACTCGCCCTGCAGGAAGACCGCGCGGTCGAACGCCTCGTCACCGATCTCGATCTCACCGCCCGCCAGCGCCTTCTCGATGCGGGAGGCGAGCCCCTCCCGCTTGAAGAAGACGAAGTGCGAGAGGCCCTGCACGCGGAGCCGCGTCGACCGCTGGTACCGGGCCGAGCTGTACGAGCCGATGACCACCTCGAGCCCGCCCAGGCGACCCGCGACGTCGGACGAGAAGATGTTCATGCGGCGCACGTCGGTGACGCCGGCCGCTTCGGCCAACGCCTGCCAGGGCGAAGGATCCGGGTCCGCGACGTGCTTCTGCCAGAGCACGCCGCCACCCACGATCGCGCCCAGGACGATCACGCCCAGCAGCAGCTCCAACGAGCCCTCGCGTCAGGCGATCGAGCGCACGACCCCGCCGTCGACGCGCACCGACGCGCCGGTCGTGCCCGAGGCCTGCGCGCTGCACACGTACGCGATCATGGCCGCGACCTCCTCGATGGTCGTGAACCGCTGGAGGATCGACGACGGGCGCGCCGTCCGGAAGAAGTCGCGCTCGACCGTCGCCGCGTCCGTCCCGCGACGCGCGGCCATCTGCGAGACGAAGCTGCCGACCCCTTCCGACGCGGTCGGCCCGGGCAGGACGCTGTTCACCGTCACGCCGGTACCGGCCAGCGACTCGGCCAGACCCCGCGCGACCGCGAGCTGCGCGGTCTTGGTCATGCCGTAGTGGATCATCTCGACCGGGATCTGCAGCCCGGACTCGCTGGAGACGAACACGATGCGGCCCCAATCCCGCGCCTTCATGCCCGCCACGTAGTGGCGCGAGAGGCGCACGCCGCTCATCACGTTCGCCTCGAAGAAGCGCATCCAGTCCGCGTCGCTGATCTCCGCGAACGGCTTGGGCTCGAAGATGCCCATGTTGTTGACGAGCACGTCCGCGTCGGGCACGGCCCGCACCAGCGTGTCGCAGCCGGCCGCCGTCGAGAGGTCCGCCGCCACGCCCTCCACGGTCGCGCCGGCCACCTCCGCGCGGACCTGCGCGAGCGCCGTATCGACCCGCGCCTGCGTGCGTCCGTTGACGACGACGCGTGCGCCCTCCGCCGCGAGCAGCCGCGCCGTGGCGAACCCGATCCCCGCGGTCGAGCCGGTGACGACCGCGCGCTTGCCCTTCAGCCCGAGATCCATGGGAGTCCCTCCTGCTTCATCTTGAAGGAGGAGGGACCGAGATTGCGCGCCAGCGACTCAACCGGCCGCGCGGCCGGTTGAGTGGCGGGGACTCAACATGTTCCGGAACATGTCGGCGTGACGGCCGAGCTCGTCGCGCCGCGCGAGTCGCTCGAGTGCTTGCCCGGCTCCAGCGCCAGCCCCCTTAACGGCCGGCCCGCGGCAGCGGGGGGCGCGCCTCGACGGCTCTGGCCCAGGCCAGACCCAGCACCGCAAACGACGCCGCCCATCCCAGCGTCCGGCTGAGTTGCATGAGGCTAAACCCCCCGCGGCGCACTCCGCGGCCCGGGCCGCGGATCGCCGACCATCATGTGGACTGCCGCTGCCCGAAGAACACGAGTGATGGGGGTTTATTCCCGCGGGACGAAATCGGGGGGGTCGGGTGTTATGTTTGCGGGCGAACGTCGCCCGAGGAGGTTCGTGGTCGAGACGGAGGCGGACCGCACGTTCCGGGAAGGGGCCATCGAGCACCTCGACGGCCTCTACGGCTTCGCGCTCAGCCTGTGCCGCGACCGCGTGACGGCGGAGGACCTCGTGCAGGAGACGTATCTGCGTGCGCTCAAGGCGCCGCGCAAGGCGGAGCCGGGGCCGGGCATGAAGAGCTGGCTGTTCGCGATCCTCCACAACGTGTGGCGGAACGAGGTGCGGCGGCGGCGCCCGACGGACCGGCTGGACGAGTCGGTCGAGCAGCTCCCGTCGGACGAGCCCGATCCGCTCACCTCGGTCGACCGCCAGCAGGCCGGCAGCCGGGTGCTGGCTGCGATCGATGACCTGCCGGACCCGTTCCGCGAGGCGATCGTCCTGCGCTGCGTCGAGGGCTTCTCCTACCAGGAGATGGCCGAGGTCGTCGGCTGTCCCGCGGGCACGGTCATGAGCCGGCTGGCGCGGGCGCGCGCCCTGCTGCGCCGCGCGCTCGGCCCCGTGCGGCTGGCGGCCGCGGGCGGAGGCCGGCGATGAGCGTGCTGACCTGCGACGCGGCGCGCCGGCTCATCTCCCCCTTCCTCGACGGCGAGCTCGTGGGCGAGGACCGGACCGCCTTCCAGGCGCACGTCGACTTCTGCCCGGTCTGCCGCGGCGTCCTGG
>JAICEW010000220.1 GCA_025923995.1 Vicinamibacteria bacterium
CGCGGCCGCATCGCGGTGGCAGGCCACCGCGGACGCCCAGTCGCGGCGCTGCTGGTGGATCGCGCCCAGCAGCGCGTGGCCGGGCGCAAAGCGCGGGGCCCGCTCGACCAGCCGCTCGGCCGTCTCGCGGGCCAGGTCGAGCTGCCCGTCCGCGAGCGCGCGCGACGCCCTCGCGTAGAGGCGCTCGGCCGGCTTCACCGTCGGGCGGGGGCGGCGGGGCCGGTGGCGCCGGCGCGCCAGATCGTGCGCTCGCCCTCGACCGTCACCGTGTAGCGGATCTCGTCGGTCTTGAAGCCGAGCGCGGTCGGCCGCACCACGCCGGGCAGCGCGACCACGTCGTACAGCTCCTCCACGACCCCCTCCACCCGCAGCCAGTGCGTGGCGTCGCCGGTCCTCAGGTCCACGACCAGCAACCCGCAGCGTGCCTCGGCGCCGCGCGCCTTCAGGTTCTCGTCGAGCGCGAGGCCGCTGAACGTGCCGTCGCGCGGCTTGCTGAGCCCGATGATCGCGTGGCCACCCACGAACGCGAGGCCTCGCGGGTACCCCGGACAGAACGCGATGGGCTCGAACGCGCCGCGCGCGAGGTCCACGGCGCCGAAGAAGCCGGTGCCCGAGTCGAGCAGGTACAGCCGGCCCTCGAAGACGCGCGGCGAGTGTGGCATCGAAAGGCCGCGCACCACCACTTCGCCCGAAGGCACGTCGATCACGATGCCGCCGTCCCGGCGGCGCTCGCGCCAGCCGTCGGCCACGTCGGTGGCGGCGGCGGCGGTGACGTAGCGCGGGCGGCCCTCCTCCAGCGCGAGGCCGTTCAGGTGGCAGCGGTCCTCCGCGGCCAGGCGGGAGACGAACGACGGACGCCACAGCGCGCGGAAGCTGGACGTGTCGCTGACGGTCGCCAGGCACGAGAAGAGCGTGTTGACGAACACGAGCTGCCCGTTGCCGTCCACGGCCACGTCGTGCACGTCGACGTCCCCGGTGGTGTGGCCCGTGCGCGGCACGTAGAGCCGATCGAACCCGCTGTCGACCTCGCCGGGTGCGAGCGCGTTCTCGCAGCGCCACAGCTGCCAGGCGGTCGACATCCACAGCGTCTGGCCGTCGGACCACAGGCCCATGCATCGGTTGAACGTCCGCTCGAAGATGGACAGCTCGCCCGTCGCCTTCAGGCCGACCAGGAACAGCTTGCCGCTCTGGTAGGTGCTGAAGGCGAGGCTGGTCCGCTGAGCGGCCAGGAACGCGCCGAAGTGCCGAGAGGACTGGACCTGGAATGCGGGAGCATCCGCCATGCGGGCGATTCTAGGCTGGGTGCGGGTGGAGTGTGCCCCTGGAATGACTGGTGAAACGTCTGCCCGCTGGCGGACACTAGGGAAAGAGGTCTGCCATGACCAGGCGCGTGCGGTTCACACCCCTGTCTGTGTCTTGCGCTCGGACGTTCGTCGGCGCGAGCGCCTTCGCCTGGTGTTGCCTGGGCGCTGCCTCCGCGCGAGCCGGGGAGGTGCCCTTCTCGACGCAGCCTTCCATCTCGACCGGCACACCGGTCGTCCAGGCGGTGGCCCTGGCCGACGTGGACGGGGACGGAGACCTGGACGCGCTCTCCGCGTCCTTCCAGGACGACAAGATCGCCTGGCACGAGAACCTCGGTCCGTCCGGATGGGCGCAGCGCACCATCGCGCTCACCGCCGACGGAGCCCAGGACGTGGGGGGCGCCGATCTCGATCGCGACGGAGACATGGACGTCCTCTCCGCTTCCGTCATCGACAACCGCGTGGCCTGGTACGAGAACGCAACGGGGAACGGATCGGCCTGGCTCACGCACACGATCTCGAACACGGCACTCGGCGCCTGGTCGGTGAAGTCGGCGGACGTGGACGGTGACGGCGACCCCGACGTGCTCGCGGCCGCGGCCGCGGGCACGATCACCTGGTACGAAAACACGATGGCCGACGGCGGCGCCTGGGTGCCCCGGACGATCACGACCGACGCACCGATGGCGACATCCGTGCGGGCGGCCGACGTGGACGGTGACGGCGACCAGGACGCGTTGTCCGCCTCGCAGGCGGACGACAAGGTCGCCTGGTACGAGAACACGCAGGGCGACGGGTCGGTCTGGGTGACGCGCACCATCTCGACCGGCGCGGAAGCGGCGCGCACCGTCGCCGCCGCCGACGTCGACGGCGACGGCGACCAGGACGCGATGGCGAGCACGGCCGACTCGCTCACCTGGTACGAGAACACGGCGGGCAACGGCACCGCGTGGATCGCGCGCACCATGGCGCCACTGGCGGACCCCTGGGCCCTGGCCGCCGGGGACATCGACGGCGACGGCGACCTCGACGCGCTGACGGCGCCGGCAAGCAGCCTGACCATCGTGTGGCTCGAAAACGCGACAGGCAACGGAGCGGCCTGGACCGTGCGCACGGTCGCGACCGTGGGCTACGGGACGTTTTCGGTCGCGCTCGGGGATCTGGACGGGGACGGCGACCCCGACCTCGCGTCCGCGGAGGCCAACGACGGCGAGATCAGCTGGTACCGCAACGAGTCGATCCACCAGACGGCCTGCTTCGGGCCCATGCGCACCATCTTCGAGGCCGACCAGGCGTTCGGTACCTCCGCCGCCGACATCGACCGCGACGGCGACCTGGACGTGTTCGCGACGGCGCTCGGCCTCGACAGGGTGACGTGGCATCGCAACGAGGGCAGCGGCGCGGCCTGGACGGCGTTCACGGTCGCGACCCGTCGCGAGAGCTTCGAGTTGGGCGTGGCCGACGTCGACGGGGACGGCGATCCGGACGCGCTCATCGGAGCCGACATCAACATCCCGGACCCGGCGTCATGGGTTCGAAACGAAGCCAACGGGTCGTCCTGGTCCCTGCAGCCGGTGGGGACACCCGGTGACCCGAGGATGGGGCTGGACGCAGCCGACATCGACGGAGACGGGGACGCGGACACCCTCGGGCGGACGCTCTTCTCCCAGGCGATCACGTGGGACGAGAACCAGGACGGCCAAGGCCGCCTGTGGGCGCGTCACACGGTCGTGTCCGCCGCGCCGTACAGCGGGACGCCGCAGGACGTGGATCTCGACCGCGACGGGGACCTCGACGTCATCGTCAGCTCGACGCCTCTCGTCTGGCACGAGAACGTGTCGGGGGATGGAGTCACCTGGATACCACGGACCATCTCGGCCACGGGGGCTCAGGGCGTGGCCGCCCTGGACCTGGACCTCGACGGTGACCTGGACATGGTCGCCTCCAACCTCGTGGCCTCGCCGGGCATTCTCTGGCACGAGAACCTCACGGGCACAGGCACCAGCTGGGCGGCCCACACCTTGTCCACGCTCCCCGACTTCCTCCCGGCCGCCACGCGAGACCTCGATGGCGACAGCGATCTGGACCTGGTGGGCGGGAGGGGGTTCGATGGTCTCGCGTGGCTGGAGAGGACGGGCCCGGGAGTCGCATTCGATCTGCGCACGATCTCCACGGTGGCGGGCGACTTCCCCGGCACCATCGGCAGCCCGGACCTCGACGGTGACGGAGCGCCCGACGTGCTCTGGGCGTCCCAGACGCAGGACGCGGTCCGTTGGCGGCGCAACGGCCGTGGCCAGGTCGTGCTCGACCTGCTCGACCAGGTGCCGGCGACGGTCGTCAACAACGGCGTGTTCCCGGTCCTGCGCCTGACCGTGACCCACGGCGGGCGGGTGGGCGATTCCGACCTGGAGCTGGCCCGCCTGGGGCTGCTCTTCGAGGAGGAGCCCGGCGACCCCCTCACGTCGGCCGAGGCCAACGCGCTGGTCGAGGAGCTGCGCGTCTATCGCGACGCGGACGGCAACGGCGCGTTCGACCCGGGGACGGACGTACTGGTCACCACGGTGCCGAAGCTGTCGCTGGCCGCGGGCGTGCAGGCGGTCCCCTTCGCCGACGACGATCCGAACGTGCGGGTCGCGTTCGGGACCGCCCAGACGTTCTTCGTGGTCGCGCAGCTCACCGCCGACGCGAGCCAGCAGGCCCCGCACCAGTTCCGCGTCACGCACCTGGCGACCGGCCCTTCGGCCACGCAGGCGGAGGACCGCGCTGCGGACATCCCGCTCTCGATCGCCTGCGGCGCCGACTTCCCGTCGCGTCTGATCGTGGCGACGCCCGTCGAGCTGATGGACTTCAGGGTCGAGTAGCCGGCTCGTCCGACCGCCGGGTTCCAACCCCCGGACCACCTGGCGCTAGGGGGCCGGCGCACCGCGGACTTTGTCGGTTTCCCCTTGAGGCCGCGCTCGCGCCTGTGCCAGACTCGACTCTTCCAAGCGAGCAGGTTCCACGGCCCTCCAAGACCCCGAGGAGGTCATCGTGTCATTGAAGCAGTCGTTCTCTGCCCTCGCGGCCGCGACGGTGGCCTGCGCGGGCATCGCCAGTGCCGGCCAGGCTGCGCCGGACAAAGCCGTACTGAAGGCCCGTGCCCATCTGCAGCAGCAGCGGCACGCCTCCGGTCTCTCCGCGTCCGATCTCGGCGACGTCACCGTCAGCAGCGTCGTGCCGAGCGCGCACAACGACGTCACCCACGTCTACCTGCAGCAGCGCCACGCCGGCATCGAGGTCCACGGCGCCATCGCCACCGTGAACGTCGGGCCGGACGGCCGGGTCCTGAGCGCTGGCGACCGCTTCGTCGGCGGGCTGGCAGCCGCTGCGGGCCGGCCGCGCGTCGGCACCTCCCCCGAACGGGCGGCGGCCGCGGCGGCCAGCGGGCTGAACCTCCGGGCCACGCAGCCCTTCGCGGCGCTCTCGCGCCGGTCGGGCGCCGACCGGCCCACCACGCTGACCGACGGCGGGATCGCCTCCCGGCCCATCGAAGTGAAGCTCGTCTGGCTGCCGGAGGGCGGCGCGGTCCGGCTGACCTGGAGGGTCGAGATCGAGGAGCGCAGCGGCGCCCACTGGTGGTACGCCTTCGTGGACGCCGGCAGCGGCCAGCTCGTCTTCCAGGAGGACCTGGTCGTCCAGGACTCGCCGCTCGCCATCGCCCGCGCCGTGGCCACCCCGCGGACGGCGACGGCCTCGGATGCTCCCGCGGCGTCCGGGACACGCGACTTCGCGCCCACGGACGGGGCGCTCTACAACGTCTTCGCGCTGCCGTTCGAGAGCCCGAGCGACGGCGATCGCACCCTAGTCGCGAACGCGGCCGACCCGGCCGCCTCTCCGTTCGGCTGGCACGACACGAGCGGCGCCGCCGGCCCCGAGTTCACGCGCACCCGGGGCAACAACGTGCACGCCTACGCCGACCGGGACGCCAACAACGTGGCGGATCCCGGCAGCGACCCGGACGGCGGACCGGCGCTGGTGTTCGACTTCCCGCTGGACCTCACCCTGCGCCCGCTCGACTCGCAGCCGGCCATGGTCACCAACCTGTTCTACTGGAACAACGTCATGCACGACGTGACGTACGGCTACGGCTTCGACGAGGCCGCGGGCAACTTCCAGGTCAACACCTACGGCAACGGCGGCCTGGGCAACGACGACGTGCGCGCGGAGGCCCAGGACGGCAGCGGAAAGAACAACGCGAACTTCGGCACCGGCGTCGACGGGCTCAGGCCACGCATGCAGATGTTCGAGTGGCGCTCCTCGGTGCCCAACCCCATCACCGTGCACGCACCCTCGCCCATCGCCGGCACCTACTTCGGGCCCATGGCCGGCTTCGGCGAGAGCCTGGTGACCACCGGCCCCATCAGCGGCACCGCGTTCCTCATCAACGACGGCGTGGGGATCAGCAACACCGACGGCTGCGAGGCCTTCACCGTGCCCGCGGGCCACGTCCCGCTCATCGACCGCGGTAACTGCAACTTCACCGTCAAGGTGAAGAACGCGCAGAACGCCGGGGCCGCCACCGCCATCGTGGTCAACAACATCCCCGGACCGGCCACCGGCATGGGCGGCGCGGACCCCACCATCGTCATCCCGTCGGTCATGATCAGCCTGGACGACGGCAACCTGTTCAAGGCCAACCTGCCCTTGGACCTGACCCTCGCGGACGGCACCGGCGGCGCGCCCGATCGCGACTCCGACCTGGACGCCGGCGTGATCGCGCACGAGTACGGGCACGGCATCTCCAACCGCCTGACCGGCGGACCGGCGACCGTCTCCTGCCTCAACAACGCCGAGCAGATGGGCGAGGGGTGGAGCGACTGGTTCGCGCTGAACCTCACGACGCACCCGGACGACCGCCCGACCACGTCGCGTGGCGTGGGCAGCTACGTCATCTTCCAGCCACCCGACGGCGGCGGCATCCGTCCCACGCCGTACACGACGGACATGACCGTGAACCCGTCGACGTACGCCTCCGTGGCCGACGTCGTGAACATCAGCCAGCCGCACGGCATCGGGTACGTGTGGAACACCATGCTGTGGGAGATGTACTGGAACCTGTGGGACCGCTACGGGTACAACGCCGACGTCTACGGCGACTGGCCGACGGGAGGCAACAACCTGGCCGTCCAGCTGGTGATGGACGGCCTGAAGTTCCAGGTCTGCCTGCCCGGCTTCGTGGACGGCCGGAACGCGATCCTCCAGGCCGACCAGGCGCTCACGGGCGGCGCCAACCAGTGCGAGATCTGGCGCGCGTTCGCCAAGCGTGGCCTGGGCTTCAGCGCCAGCCAGGGCAGCTCGAACAACCGCAGCGACGGCGTCGAGGCCTTCGACCTGCCCGCGGCCTGCACGGCCGCGGTGTTCCAGGGGTTCAAGCCGCCCGTCGTCGGACCGCCGGGCGTCAACACCGTCAACGCGGGATCGACCGTGCCGGTCCGGTGGCACATGACGGGCGTCCCCAACCCGCCGATCGTCGACCACCAGCCGGTCGACTGCACCACGCTCGTCCCCACGGGTGAGGCCCCGGCCGCGCCGGTCACGCCCGGCAACAGCGGGATCTCCATCAAGGACACCCGGTACCACCTCAACTGGAAGACCCAGGCCTCCTGGGCGGGAACCTGCCGGAGGCTGACCGTGCGCATCCCCGCCGCACAGGACGCGGTCGCCTACTTCAACTTCTTCTAGGGATCCCTCGTCGCAGGGGGGGCGCCGCACGCGCGGCGCCCCCCACCCCGAACGTCCCCCGGATAGAATCCGCCCGCGGGCACGGGGCGCCCGGAGGCGGAGGGACGATGACGCGAGGGCTCGGGCGGCTGCTGGCGGTCGCCATGGTCGTGGCGGTGTCCGCGCGCGCGGACGACGAGGACAGCAAGCCCAAGGAGTTCCCCGGCCTCAAGTACCGCCTGATCGGGCCGGCCGCGGGCGGGCGCGTCTCGCGCGTGGCCGGGGTGCCGGGCGATCCGCTCGTCTACTATGCCGCCACCGCGTCGGGCGGCGTCTGGAAGTCGACCGACGGCGGCACCGAGTGGAAGCCCGTCTTCGACGACCAGCCCACGGCCTCGATCGGCTCCATCGCCGTGGCGCCCTCCGACCCGAACGTGGTCTACGTCGGCTCGGGCGAGGCCAACATCCGCGGCAACGTCGCGCAGGGCAACGGCATCTACAAGTCGGCCGACGCGGGCAAGACCTGGACGCACGTGTGGAAGCAGCCCGGCCAGATCGGGACCATGATCGTGCACCCGAGGAACCCCGAGGTCGCGTTCGCGGCCGTGCTGGGCAAGCCGTTCGGCCCCAACCCCGAGCGCGGCGTCTACCGCACGAAGGACGGCGGGCGGAGCTGGCAGCAGGTGCTCAAGAAGGACGCCGACACCGGCGCCTCCGACGTCTGCTTCGATCCGCAGAACCCGAACACGCTCTTCGCGGGGCTCTGGCAGGCCCGGCGCAAGCCCTGGGAGCTCACGAGCGGCGGACCCGGCAGCGGCCTGTACGTCTCGCACGACGGCGGCGACACCTGGAAGCAGCTCGACAAGGACGACGGCCTGCCCGAGGGGATGTGGGGCAAGGTGGGCGTGGCGGTGGCGCCCTCGGATCCGCGTCGCGTGTATGCGCTGATCGAGGCGGACAAGGGCGGGCTGTTCCGCTCCGACGACGGCGGCAAGAGCTGGTCGCTCGCCTCGGGCCATCGCGCGCTGCGCCAGCGCGCCTGGTACTACACGACCATCACGGTCGATCCCGCGAACAGGGACGTGGCCTGGTTCCCGCAGGTGCCGATGCTGAAGACGGTGGACGGCGGGAAGACCATCAAGCGCGTCCGCGGCATCCACCACGGCGACCACCACGACGTGTGGATCGACCCCGCGAACCCCCGCCGCATGATCACGGCCAACGACGGCGGCGTCGACATCAGCGTGAACGCGGGCGAGTCGTTCACCGCCCCGCCGCTGCCGATCTCGCAGTTCTACCACGTGGCCGTCGACACCAGCGTTCCGTACCGGGTCTCGGGCGCCATGCAGGACCTGGGCACCGCCTCCGGCCCTTCCGACAGCCTGACCTCCGGAGGCATCACGCTCGCGGACTGGTACTCGGTGGGCGGCGGCGAGGCCGGCCACACGGCGCACGACCCTTCCGATCCCGACGTCGTCTACGCCGGCGAGTACCTGGGCTACATCAGCCGCTACGACCGCCGCACGCGGCAGGCGCGGCACGTGGGCGCCTGGCCGGACAACCAGTCGGGCCATGGCGCGGAGGACGGCCGCTACCGCTTCCAGTGGACCGCGCCCATCCTGGTCTCGGCCCACGATCCGAAGACGGTCTATCACGGCGCGAACGTCCTCTTCCGCACGACCGACGCGGGCCAGTCCTGGTCGGTCGTGAGCCCCGACCTGACGCGCAACGACAAGGCCACGCAGAAGTGGTCGGGCGGGCCCATCACCGGCGACAACACGGGCGTCGAGCACTACGCGACCATCTTCGCGCTGGCCGAGTCGCCCCGGGCGGCCGGGGTGCTGTGGGCCGGGAGCGACGACGGACGCGTGCACGTCACGCAGGACGGCGGCGCGCACTGGACCGACGTCACCAAGGCCGTGCCGGGCTTCCCCGAGTGGGGCACGGTCAGCATGATCGAGGCCTCGCCCTTCGATTCGAGCACCGCCTACCTGGTGGTGGACAACCACCGCCTGGACGACGTGCGGCCGCACCTGTGGAAGACGACCGACCTGGGCAAGAGCTGGAAGGGCCTCGCGGGCGGCCTGCCGCAGGACGTCTACCTGCACGCCGTGCGGGAGGATCCCGACAAGCGCGGGATGCTCTACGCGGGCACCGAGCGCGGGGTCAGCTTCTCGCGCGACGACGGCGCCTCCTGGCACGAGCTCCGGCTCAACCTGCCGACCGTCGCCGTGCACGACCTGCGGGTCAAGGACGGCGACCTGGTGGTGGGCACGCACGGCCGCTCGATCTGGATCCTCGACGACGTCACGGCCGTGCGCGACTGGACGGCCGAGATCGGCCGCCAGCCGGCCCACCTGTTCCCCGTCTCGCCCGCCACGCGCTGGCGTGCCGACTACGGCGCCAGCCGGCTGGTGAGGAGCCAGGGCGAGAACCCCGCGCGCGGCGCGCTCCTCCAGTACTCGCTGGGCAAGAAGGCCGAGGGCGAGGTGATGATTGAGATCACCGACGCGTCGGGCGCCCTGGTGCGCCGCCTCTCGAGCAAGAAGAGGGAAGACGCGGAGGACGAGCCCGAGGACGATCCCGACGGCGGCGGCGACAAGCCGGCTCTGCTTCCCACCGGCGCCGGCGTGCAGCGCTTCGCCTGGGACCTCTCCTACGAGCCGGCGAAGCTGATCCGCAAGGCCAAGATCGACTGGGGCGACCCCGCGCAGGGACCGCCTGTCCCGCCCGGACGCTACAGCGCGAAGCTCACGGCCAACGGCGCGTCGCAGACGGTCTCGTTCGAGGTGCTCCCGGAGCCGCGCGTGGGGCTCAAGGCCGCGGACTACGCGGAGCAGACGACGTTCGCCCTCCAGCTGCGCGACGACATCACGAAGCTGAGCGGGATCGTGCACGACCTGCAGGCGGTGCGCGCGCAGGTCAAGGCGCGGAACGAGGCGCTCAAGTCGGTCGCGTCGGCCGCCGCGCTGGTCAAGGCGGGCGAGGCCCTCGTCCCCAGGCTCGACGCGCTGGAGGCGAAGCTCCACAACCCGAAGGCGGAGGTGACGTACGACATCCTGGCCATGAAGGGTGGCGCCCGGCTGTACTCGCAGCTCTCGCCGCTCTACACGTTCGCCTACGAGGCGGACGGCGTGCCCACCCAGGGCATGCGCGAGGTGTACGCGGCCTACGCCAGGGAGCTGGCCGCGGGCGAGGCGGAGTGGAAGGCGATCCTGACCGAGATCGACGGGCTCAACCAGAAGGCGCGCGAGGCCGGCGTTCCCCACGTGGTTCCGCCGGCGGCCACGGGAGGCAAGTGATGACGCGAAGGATCCTGACGTGGACGGCGGCGGGCGCGCTCCTCGCGGCGCCCGCGTCAGCGGCCCAGAGCGTGAGCGTCACCTACCCGGCGGCCGTGAAGGGCCCGCTCGATGGACGGCTGCTGCTGTTGCTCTCGACCGACGACAAGGCGGAGCCCCGCTTCCAGATCAGCGACACCAGCCTCGACTCGCAGCAGGTGTTCGGCATCGACGTGGACGGCTGGAAGCCGGATACGGCCGCGACGTTCCCCGCGGACGTGGTCGGCTATCCCGTGCCGAGCCTGGCGCTCGTCCCGCCTGGCACGTACAACGTCCAGGCGCTCCTGCACCGCTACGAAACCTTCAAGCGGTCCGACGGGCACACCGTGAAGCTGCCGATGGACCGGGGCGAGGGCCAGCAGTGGAGCCGCGCGCCCGGGAACCTCTACAGCACGCCC
>JAICEW010000221.1 GCA_025923995.1 Vicinamibacteria bacterium
CGCCCGCCCTTGACAGGGTTCGGGCCCATTGCTAGTGTCCGCGCAGCACTAGTTACCGTTGATTCTGGCGTTCCGGGGGGCTGACCAGATGCTGGGCGGCCTTACGGCCGTGGGCGCGCAGATGACGTGGCGCTAGTCGAGGCAAGGAGGCCTGCACGTACATGGTCGAAGGTACGGTGAAGTGGTTCAACGAGTCGAAGGGTTTCGGTTTCCTGTCGCGTGAGGGCGGTCCGGACGTCTTCGTTCACCACTCGGAGATCCGGGCCGAGGGTTTCCGCACCCTGAACGAGGGTGACCGCGTGCGTTTCGAGGTGGTGGACAGCCCCAAGGGGCCCCGCGCCGCGAACGTCGTCAAGATCTAACGACTCCGAATCACACCGATCCAAGGCCGCCCGGGACTTCCAAGTTCCGGGCGTTTTTGTTTTCATGGACCTGTGACGGAACACGCCCTCACCTGCCTGCGCGAGGCCGGGCGCATCGCCTCCGCGTCCCGCACGTACGGCGCCGAGCGGATCCAGCCCGGCGCCAGCCTGCGGGACGTGTGCGTGGCGGTGGAGGACGAGATCCACCGTCGCGGAGGACGGCTCGCGTTCCCGGTCCAGTCCTCGCGCAACCACGTGGCCGCGCACTACTGCGCCTCCCCCGACGATCCCACCGAATACCGCAAAGGCGACCTGGCCAAGCTCGATCTGGGCGTGCACGTCGACGGATGGGTGGTGGACACGGCGCTCACCGTCAACGTCGGGGGGGTGCGCGAGAACCAGCCCCTGGTCGACGCGGCCGACAACGCGCTGCGCGCCGCCATCGCGGCCGCCGGCTCCGGCGTGCCGGTGCGGCGGCTCTCCGAGGAGATCGAGCGCTCGATCCGGGGCCGTGGCCTGCAGCCCGTGCGCAACCTCTGCGGCCACGGTGTGGGCCGCTTCGTCGTCCATTGCCCGCCCCCCATCCCCAACATCGCGGGCAACTCGACCGAGACCCTCAAGGCCGGCTCCGTCGTGGCCATCGAGCCGTTCGCGACGGACGGGCCCGGCTACGTGACCGAGGAGGGTACGCCCCAGGTCTTCCGCCTCGATCCGGCCCAGGTTCGCGATGGCGCGCCCCACCCGGAGGTGGTCGAGGCCATCCGCGCGCTCGAGGGGCTGCCCTTCGCCCGCCGCCAGCTCGCGCGGTTCAGCCCGGCGGCCGTCGAGGAGACGCTGGCCTGGCTCAAGCGGCACGGCCGGCTGACCGCCTACCCGCCGCTCGTGGAGAGGAGCGGGCGCCCGGTGGCCCAGGCCGAGCACACGATCTACGTGGGGAACGAACAGGTCGAGGTGTTGACCCGCTAGGGCGGCGCCACGACGCTCGTCCGGAGGTGGAGGAGCGTCAGCCTTCCTTCTTCTCGGCCTCGGGCTCCTCGTCGAGGATGTCGTACGGCAGGGGCTGCGGACCGGGGACGATGCCCGCGATGTCCGGGTCCACCTCGGCCCCCTTGCGTTCGGGCTTCACCCAGGTCTCCTTGCGTTCGACCCGCTTGGCCGCCTTCTCACGCGCGCGCTCCTGGCGCGCGATCTCCTTCTGCCTCTTTGCGAACGTCGCTCTTCCGCGATTGGCCATAGGCTCGCTCCCGCCCCCTGTCTCGCCTGGTCAGGGGCTTGCAGAACGAGGGATTTTATCACGGGCCCGATGTGGTAGAAAAGCCGGGTGGCGCGCCCTCGGGAGACCCGTCTCGCCTACTCGACCGGCGGGCCGGCGCCCGCGGAAGAGCCTGAAAACACGGCACCTGCACCGACGTCGGGACGAGGCATCCGGCTCAGCCTGGACCGCAGGGCGTCGGGCCGAGTGGTGACGGTCGTGACCGGCCTGCCGGGCCACACGCGCGAGGTGGAAGCGCTCGGCAAGGCGCTCAAGGCCGCGTGCGGCGCCGGCGGGACGGTCAAGGACGGCGTGCTGGAGCTGCAAGGTGATCACCGGCCGCGAGTGGAGGCCTACCTGCAGTCCCGTGGCCTCCGCTGGAAGCGCTCGGGGGGATGAGGAGCAACATGGCCGAACCGTTCGAGCCGTTCCGCAAGGACCTCCTGGCCGGCAAGACCACCCTGATCACCGGCGGGGGGAGCGGCCTGGGCCGTTCGATGGCGCTGCGCATGGCGGGCCTGGGCGCCAGGGTGGCCGTGGTGGGCCGCCGCCAGGAGCCGCTGGTCGAGACGGTGGAGGCCATCCGCAAGGCCGGCGGCGCCGCCGCGTCCGCGACGTGCGACGTGCGTGACCCGGAGGCGGTGGCGAAGGCGCTCGACACGGTCGAAGGCGAGCTGGGACCGGTGAACCAGCTCATCAACAACGCGGCCGGCAACTTCCTCTCGGCGTCGGAGGACCTCTCGCCCAACGCGTTCAACAGCGTCGTGCAGATCGTCCTCTACGGCACCTTCCACGCGACGCGCGAGGTCGGCCGCCGGCTGATCGAGCGCAAGCAGAAGGGCGAGATCCTGGCCATCGTGACGTCGTACGTGTACAGCGGGTCCGCGTTCGTCCTGCCCTCGGCCGCGGTCAAGGCGGGCGTGCTGGCGATGATGCGGTCGCTGGCCACCGAGTGGGCCGTCTACGGCATCCGAACCAACGCGATCGCGCCCGGGCCGTTCCCCACCGAAGGAGCCTTCAGCCGGCTCATGCCCGGCTCGGAGCTGGAGAAGCAGGCGCTGCGCCGCGTGCCCGGAAAGCGCTTCGGCGAGCACTGGGAGCTCACGAACCTGGTCGCCTACACGATGAGCGACGCGAGCCCCTACCAGACGGGCGACCTCGTCACCATCGACGGGGGCGAGGCGCTCTTCTCGGGCCAGCAGTTCGCGGGCTTCGCGCACCTGGACCGGGCGTCCGCCAAGGAGATGATGGCGGCCCTCAAGCCGAAGAAGTAGCGGGTCGGCCGCGCGAGCGCAGCGCGAAGCCGATGATCTTGTAGAGCACGCGCGCGCCCACGTTGCCGTCCCACTCCGAGCCCGCCGGGTCGGGCGCCACCTCGCTCAGGTCGAACCCGACGATGCGCCGCCCGCTCTGCGCGACGAGGCGCAGCAGCGCGGTCGCCTCCGGGAAGCTGAGCCCGCCCAGCACCGGGGTGCCGGTGTGTGGACAGAGCGCGGGGTCCAGCCCGTCGATGTCGAACGAGACGTAGACCTCGCGCGGCAGCTCGGCCACGATGCGCCCGGCCAGCCGGTTCCAGGACTCGCCATCCAGGAGCTGGTGCCGGAGGTCGGCGTCGAAGAAGGTGCGCAGCCGGTCCGGGTGCGCGCGGATCAGCAGGTCCTCCTCGTCGCAGTAGTCCCGCACGCCCACCTGCACGATGCGCGCGACCTCGGGCAGCTCTTGCAGCACGTTGTACATGATCGACGCATGCGACCAGCGGAGCCCCTGGTACGCCTGGCGCAGGTCCGCATGGGCGTCGACGTGGAGGATGCCCAGGCCGGGATGGCGCTCGGCCGCCGCCGCCATCGCCCCGAAGGGGGCGGAGTGGTCTCCACCCACCACCCCGACCAGCTTGCCCGCCTCCAGCCAGCGCGTCGCCTGGTCGCGCACCCAGCCGTTGAGCCGCGCGCCGAGCTCGTTGACGCCGTCCGCGGCCTGCTGCAGCACCGGGTCGTCGCCGGGCCCGCCCGCCTCGATCACGGGCCGGGCCAGCACGCGCGCCTCGTCGTTCCACGCCCGCACGTCGCTGGGGAAGCCGAGCATCGCGATGCCGGCCTCGTACGGGCGCCCGGTCTCGCGGTCGAGCAGGTCCACCTGCCGGCTCGCGGCCAGGATCGCCGTGGGACCGTTGGCGGCGCCCGAGCCGTAGGAGACGGTCGCTTCCCACGGGGCGGGAACGAGCACAACGCCCGCCTCCTCGGGCGTGTGGGGCAGCCCGAAGATCCCGGGATGGCCCGCGGCCGCGCTGGGGTCGAAGGACCGCATGTCAGTACGGATGCTGCCTCACCCAGCGGATGTACGCGAGCAGCTCGCCCAGCTCGGCCTCGGTCACGTGGCCCTGGTACGCGGGCATCTTGATGGGCTGGCGGTCGAGGAAGAAGCGCGCGGCCGGCTGCTCCAGCAGCCGCCGCGGGCGGCCGTAGAGGATCCACTCGCGGATCTCTCCCTCGTCGCGCGCCAGCTCCGCGAACTCGGGCCCGTCCCACGGCGGGATCACGCCCTTGAAGGAGAGCGGGTTGGGCGTGCTGCCGCGGCCCTGGGGCCCGTGGCAGTTGAAGCAGCCCAGCCGCTCGGCGGTCTTCCTCCCCGCGCTCGCCTGCTCCTCCTGGGGCGTCTCCAGGTCCGACACGGCCTTCACGTACGCGACGAGGTCCTCGAGCTCCTCTCCCTCGATGAGGCCGCGCCAGGCCGGCATCTGGATGATGGCCCGCTCGCGCAGCTTCCACTGCGCCGGGTCGTCGCGGATGCGCTTCGGCGCCCCGTCGAGGATCCACTCGCGCAGCTCGGCCTCGTCCTTCGCGTACATGGTGACGAGGCCTCCCGCGAAGGGAGGGATCTCGTCCAGGCCGTAGCCGGGGTTCGCCATGCCCCGCAGGCCGCCGGGGCCGTGGCAGGCGAAGCATCCCTTCGCGTCCGCGACCTGGTACCCCCGCTGCACGCGGCTGGGCGCCGGAGTGCGCGCGCGGCGGAGGACGAGCCAGGCGGCGACCGCGAGGGCGGCGAGCACGATGAGGATGAAAGCCAGACGTCTGCTCACGCTTCACTCCGAGCTGGGGCGCCGGTAGGATAACCGGACGCGATCGCGACCGCATGGCGGCACCACCGGCACTCCCGACGTCGTCCGACGCGCCGCCGCGCCTGGTCTCCCTCGACGCGTTCCGCGGCCTGACCATCGCCGCCATGATCCTGGTCAACAACCCCGGCTCCTGGAGCGCGGTCTACTGGCCGCTCGACCACGCGCACTGGAACGGGTGGACGCCCACCGACCTGGTGTTCCCGTTCTTCCTGTTCATGGTCGGCATGGCCCTGCCGTTCTCCCGGCGCACGACCGCCAGCCAGGCCCTGCGCCGCTCGGCCACGCTCTTCGGGCTCGGCATCTTCATGGCGGCGTACCCGCGCTTCGACCTCGCCGCGCTGCGCATCCCGGGCGTGCTCCCGCGCATCGCGCTGTGCTACCTCGCGGCCTGGGCCGTCCGCCGCGTGGTGGGCGTGCGCGGGCAGGCGGTCGTGGCGGCGGCGCTCTGCGTGCTGTACTGGGTGCTGCTGACGCGCGTGCCGGTGCCCGGCGTCGGCCCCCCCAGCCTCGAGCCCGACGCGAACCTGGGCGCGTGGCTCGACCGGCTGCTGCTGGACGGCCACCTGTGGAAGCAGAGCCGGACCTGGGATCCGGAGGGGCTGCTGGGCACGCTGCCCGCGACCGCGACGACGCTGCTGGGATGCGTGGCGGGATCGTGGGTGCGCTCGGCCCGCGGCGCGAACGCCCGGACCGCCGGGCTCCTGGGCGCGGGGCTGCTGCTGACGCTCGGCGGGCTGCTGTGGGACCGGTGGTTCCCCATCAACAAGAGCCTCTGGACGTCGTCCTACGTGCTGTTCACGGGCGGGATGGCGGCGTACCTCTTCGGGCTCGTCTACTGGACCTGCGACGTCCGCGGTCATGCGGCCTGGGCGCGGCCCTTCGTCGCGTACGGCCGCAACGCGATCTTCGTGTTCGTGGCTTCGGGGCTGCTGCTCAAGACCCTCATCCTGATCAAGGTCGCGGGGCCCGACGGCACGAGCCTCTCCCTGCAGGCATACGCGCACCGCACGCTCTTCGGATCTTGGCTGCCGCCGTATCCGGCTTCGCTGGCCCACGCCCTGGCGCACGTGGTGGGCTGGGGCGCCCTGCTGTGGGCCATGGACCGGCGCCACGTCTACCTCACCGTATGAGGCTCGCGCGCCGGGAGCTGCTCGCGCTGCTGGCGGGGACGGCGTGCGCGCCCCTGCGCACGCGGGAGACCGAGCGTCCTCCGCGCGTCGTGCGCATGGGCCCCGAGCGCACGCGGATCGTCTACGACGACCCGCGCGCGCAGGAGAAGCGCGTCCTGTTCGAGCGCATCAACCGCGACCGCACGCTGCACGGCGTCGCGCCCGTCGAGTACGACCCGCGGGCGGCGCTGGTCGGCGACCTGTTCTGCCTGGACGGAGCCCTCTCCGGGTCGTGGGGACACTGGGACCTGCAGGGCCGGGCGCCCTACGTGCGCTGGGGGCTGTCCGGCGGCGTCGACTTCCACGCGGAGAACGCGGCCGCCTGGAGCGCGGACTCGGGCCGCCTGGACACGCCCGTGACGGAGATCCTGCTCTCGAGCCACGAGTCCATGATGGCCGAGGCGCCCCCCGACGACGGCCACCGCCGCACGATTCTCGACCCGCAGTGGACGCACGTCGGCATCGGCCTGGGCTCGGTGGGCGGGCAGTTCCGGATGACGCAGGAGTTCACGCGGGTGGGCTTCGAGTGGGTCGAGGTCCCCGCCGAGCCGGTGCGGCCGGGCACCCGCGTCGTGTTCGCGGGCAAGCCGCTCCCCGACTGGGAGGTCGGGCTCATCGAGGTGCGCTTCGAGCCCCCGCCGCAGCGGCTCACGCACAAGGAGGTCACGCAGCGCGGGAGCTACGGCTACCCGCCGGCCATCCTCAACGAGCGGCCCCCGATCGTCTCGGCCTTTCCCGTCGTGCAGGACCGCTCCGCGATCGAGATCCACCGCGGCGGCTGGCTCTCGTTCCCGTTCCGGCTCGACCGCGGCCCCGGGTACTACTTCGTCCTCTGCTACCTCCAGCACGTCGGCGCCAACGGCACCGCGATGACACCCGGCACCGCGGCCATGGTGACGGCGGTCGGATAGAACATCCAAGCCGTTGATCCATCGCCGATTTCCTTGACCCGACGCTCCGACCGACGGTAGTATCCAGGCCCTCATCCCCTCGGAAGACCTTTCCCACGAACCCGCGGTTCGGAGGAGGAAGCCCTATGACCCGGAACGCCCTGCTCGGCACGTGCCTCGTCGCCGCGCTGTCCCTGACGCACGCCTTCGCGCAGGAGGAGCCCGACCTTCCTCCCGATCACGCTGGCGTGCTGGACAAGGAGGCCTTCCTCCGCGCGCGGAACGAGCACATCGACCTGCTGCGCGGCGTTCCGCACTTCCTGGACCACGACCCGCGCCTGCGCGCCATCGCCGAGATGAGGGCGCAGGAGAGGTCGATGGCGCTGATCGACCCGGGGTTCTGGACCCAGCTCGGGCCCGCGCCGATCCCGGTCGGCACCGCGACCAACAGCGGCCGCACCGTCGCCATCGCGGTGCACCCGACCAACCCCGACATCGTCTACGTCGGGGCCGCCCAGGGCGGCGTCTATCGCTCGCTCGACGGTGGGGTGAACTGGACGGCCATCTTCGACAGTGCCGACACCCTCGCCATCGGCGCGCTGGCGCTGGCGCCGACCAACCCCGAGATCCTCTACGTCGGCACCGGCGAGCCGAACGGCTCCGCCGACAGCTTCTTCGGCGTGGGCCTGTACCGCATCGACAACGCCAGCACGACCGCGAACCTCGTCGGACCCATCAACCCGCCGGTCACGACCGGCGTCGCCGGGACCACGGCCTTCACCGGCCGCGCGATCAGCGAGATCCTCGTGCACCCGACCAACGCGGACGTCATCTTCGTGTCCACGTTCACGGGCACGGGCAGCAACCCCTCGAACGGCTCGGTCGGGTTCACGGTGCCGCCGCTCGCGATGCGCGGCATCTACCGCTCGACCAACGCCACCTCGGCCGCGCCCGCCTTCCAGAAGCTCACGGTCACCAGCGCCGGCAGCATCCCGCCCGACACCAGCGGCGACATCACGATCGCGGACATGGTGATGGACCCGAACGACTCCAACGTGATCGTGGCCTGGGTGCTGGACTCCGCCGCCACGGCCGGCAACGGCGGCATCTACCGGACGACGAACGCGCTGGCGGCAACCCCCACCTTCACGCAGCTCGTGACCACGCTCACGACGGCCGCCCGCGGCGAGCTGACGGCCAGCCACGTGGGCGGCGTCACCCGGATGTGGGCGGCCACGGGTGAGACCGCATCGCAGGGTGCTCTGCGGCGCTCGACCGACGGCGGCGCCACCTGGTCCGCGCCGCTGACCGGGGGGGTCGGCTTCTGCAACCCGCAGTGCTTCTACGACATCGCGGTCGCGGCCCATCCGACCGACGCCAACACGGTGATGCTCGGCGGATCGCCGGCGCTCGTCAGCGCCCGCTCGACCAACGGCGGCGACACGTTCCAGTCGTTCGCGTCCGGGCTCCACGTCGACACCCACGCGTACGCGTACGCGCCCAGCAACCCCTCGGTCCTCTACTTCGGCTCCGACGGCGGGATCTGGCGCTCGAACGACGGGGGCCAGACCTGGATCAGCCGGAACAACACGCAGTACCACGCGACGCAGTTCCAGAGCATCACCCTGCATCCCAGCGACCGCGAGTTCATGCTGGGCGGCACCCAGGACAACGGCACCATCTTCCGCATGCCCGACGCCTCGTGGTCCCGCGCGGACGGCGGCGATGGCGGATACGCCCTCATCGACCAGAACGCGACGAACGTCACGAACGTGACGCAGTACCACACGTACTTCAACAACGCGACCCAGATCCGCTTCGCCCGCCGCTTCACGACCCCGCCGGTAGGGGGATGGTCGGTCTTCGGCTGCGGCGGCACCGCGAACGGGATCGCGTGCAACCCGTCGGCGGTCCTCTTCTACGCGCCGCTGGCGCTCGGTCCCGGCAACCCGCAGACCCTCTACATGGGCTCGGACACGCTGTACCGCTCGGCCGACAACGGCACCACCATGCCCGCGGTGAGCCAGGTGCTGCAGACCGGCCAGGCGATCACGACCATCGCGATCTCGCCCGTCGACGACAACTTCCGCATCGCGGGCCTGCGCAACGGGCAGGTCTTCGCGACCACGACGGGCGCGAACCCGATGACGAACGTCACCGCCGCGGCCATGCCCGACCCGCATCCGTCCGACGCCAACCAGCGCCGGGCCGTGGCGCGGGCCCTCTTCCATCCCACCGACCCCAACACCGCCTGGGTCGCCTTCGGCGGCTACGCGGTGAACCCCGGCGAGCACGTCTGGAAGACGACGAACCTGTCCGGCGGCGCGGGGACGTGGGCGCCGGCGGGGAACGGCATCCCGGACGTGCCGGTGAACTCGCTCACCATCGATCCCGCGCAGCCCAACAACCTGTACGCGGCGACGGACATCGGCGTCTACGCGACGATCGACGGCGGTGCGTCCTGGTTCCCGTACAGCGAGGGGCTGCCGCGCGTGGCGGTCTTCGACATCGCGTTCCAGAACGCCGCGACGCGCGTCCTCCGGCTCGCGACCCACGGGCGCGGCATCTGGGAACGGACGCCGCTTCCGGTCCCGGTGGAGCTCCAGGGCTTCGAGGTCCGCTGAGCCCGCCGCAAGAGGCTGACCGCAAAGGGCTTGGGGATCACTCCAAGCCCTTGACCGCGTACGACCATCGCGGCTAGTATCTCTTTCTCTTATCGGCGCTAGTCGTCTTTCGCGAGCGAGGAATCGACCCATGATGAAGACCCGCGTGGTGTGGGCCACGGTCGCGGCCCTGATGTGGACGTACGTTCCGTCGTCGGCGTTCGCCGAGGACGAAGACGCCGACATGCCTCCCTTCGCGGAAGGCGTGACCTCCAGGGCGGAGTACCGCCGCCTGCGCGACGAGCACATGATGCTCATGCGTGGCCTTCCTCATTTCCTGCCCTACGAGCCCCGGCTCCGGGCGCTCGAGGAGATGCGTGCGGCGGAGCGCGACGCTCCGCAGATCGACCCCTCATTCTGGACGGAGCTCGGGCCCAACCCGATCCCGAACGGCCAGGTCGACAACGGACCGCAGACGCCGGTGAGCGGACGCACGATCTCGGTCGCGATCCATCCGACGAACCCCGACATCGTCTACGTCGGGACGGCCCAGGGTGGCCTCTACCGCTCTCTCAACGGGGGCACCACCTGGACGCCGATCTTCGACAGCGCCGCGTCGCTCGCGATCGGTGCGCTGGCGCTGGCGCCGTCGAACCCCGAGATCCTCTACGTCGGCACCGGTGAGCCGAACCTCTCCGCCGACAGCTTCTTCGGCGTGGGTCTCTACCGCATCGACAACGCCAGCACGACAGCGAACCTGACCGGCCCGATCAACCCGGCGGTCACGACCGGCATCGGCGGCACGACGGCGTTCACCGGCCGCGCCATCAGCGAGATCCTCGTCCATCCGACGCAGCCGGGGACCATCTTCGTGTCCACCACGACCGCCGTCGGCGGCAACCCGCAGGGCGGGTCGCTCGGCTTCTCGGTCCCGCCGCTCGGGATGCTGGGCCTGTATCGCTCGACCGATGCGACCTCGGCCTCGCCCACCTTCACGAAGCTCACCGTCACGGCGGGCGGCAGCATCGCGCCGGACACGAGCGGCAACCTGAGCATCACCGACATCGCCATGGACCCCACCAACCCCAACACGATGGTGGCGTGGGTGCTGGGCAGCACCGTCGCCGGCAACGGCGGCATGTACAGCTCGACCAACGCGCTGGCCGCGGCGCCGACCTTCGCGCAGACGATCGTGACGAACACGGCGAACGCGCGCGGCGAGATCGCGGGCAACCGCGTGGGCGCGGTGGTGACCTTCTACGCGGCGCTGGGCGAGAACACCAACGGGCGCGTGCGCCGGTCGACCGAC
>JAICEW010000222.1 GCA_025923995.1 Vicinamibacteria bacterium
AGGAACGGCAGCGCGACGTCGAAGCGCCGCGCGCCGAAGGACGCGCCCGCGGACCAGTCCGCGACGCCGGCGTTGAGGCGCGTCAGCGCGAGGAGGAACGCGAGGATGCAGACCACGCGTCCCGGCTCGCGCCGGGCCCAGAGCCCCAGGCCCACGAGCCCCGCGTAGAGCAGCGGCGACCACGCGAACAGGCCGTGGTGCGGCGAGAACAGCACGCCCGCCCAGGCCGGATGGCCCGCGACGAAGCCCGCGCCCTGCGGGATCGTCACGAACGCGCCGTAGAGCGCGCGCCACACGAAGAGCTGCGGCGCGAACGCGATCAGGAAGCCCAAGGCCCACAGCGCGGCATCGCGGAAGAGATCGCGCCAGCGGCGCGCGCGCGCCAGGCGCACCACGTCCCACAGCAGCAGCACCACCAGCAGCACGCTCGACCAGCGGACGAGCGCGGCCAGGCCGATCAGGGCGCCGGTCACGAGCGCGCGCGGCCAGCCGTCGCGGTCCTCGCGCAGCCACCAGGCCAGCACGAACGTAGCGGTCGCGAAGGCCGGCGCGTGCGCCATCGTCGGGGCCAGCGCGAGGTACCACACCAGGAAAGTGCCGAGCGCAATGCCCACGGTCGCGAGCAGTGCCGGGCCGCGCCCCCAGCGCGTCGCCCCGCACCGGTACAGGACGACCAGCCCGACCCATCCCCACAGCAGGCCCGCCACCGCGACGGCGTTGCGCTGGAACGGCCCGTCGCCGGTCCGGCCCCGCTCGTCGAGCAGGAACGAGAGGGCGTCGCCGGCGAGGTAGAGCGGCGACCACAGGATCGCGGGACCGATCGGGTGCTCGTTGCCCATGCGGCCGACCGGCGTGTCGCCCGCGCTGGAGCGCCCGAGCGGGGACACGGCGGCGAAGTCGTCGGCCAGGTCGAGGTCACCCGCGACGCGGAGCGACCGCAGGTACACGTAGTGGTCGATCCCGTCCGAGACCACCCGCTCCTGGTGCGAGAGCAGCGCCGCCAGCAGCGCGGCCAGCAGGGCCACGAGCGCGAACACGCCTGGGTCGCGACGCCAGCGCGCGTCCGGGGGCTCGCCCCGGAAGCGCCAGGCCAGGACCAGCCCGGCCAGCCCGAGCGCGAGCAGCACGGCCGCTCCCGGCAGCCACGGGGCCACCCGCGTCGGCAGGATCGCGCGCACGACCGCGGCGACCAGGGCCACGAGCAGCGCGGCATTCCAGGCGCGATCGGCTTCGGCGCGCGTCATCGGTGCGGATCATACGCGTAACGCCAGGCCGGGCCCGGACGCCTCAGCTCCCGAACCGGAGGAAATCCATGCGGCGAATCGTGAGGTGGGCCCTGTGCGCGGTCCTCAGCGGCGGCGGAGCGGCCCAGGCGGACATCCTGACCGTGGGGCCGGAAGGCGCCTACTCCAGCGTCCAGGCGGCCCTGAGCGCGGCGGCCACCCGTCCGCTGGGCGCGCACGAGGTCCGCGTGCAGCGCGGCACCTACACCGAGAACCTGCGCGCTCCCAACCCCTGCTGCGGAGGGAGGCACATCGCAGTGGTCGGCGGCTGGTACAACGCCTTCAACAGCCGGGACACCGATCCGGCCAGCACGGTGATCGACGGGCGGAGCCGCGGCCGCGTGTTCACCGCCCTCGGGCTCACGGCGGGCTCGCTGACACTCAGCACCCTGACCTTGCGCGGCGGCTACCTCGAGGCCGGCGGCATCCACGGCGTCGCGACCGGCGCCGGCCTCCGCGCGACGGTCACGGGCGAGGCCCGCCTCGCGCTGTCATGGGTGAACATCGAGCGCAACGTCATCCGCGGCGAGGACGGGACGAACGCCGAGGCCCAGGGGGCCGGAGCGATGGTGCTGCTGCATGACGCCCCTCGCTTCTCGGCGCACCGGGTCTTCTTCCGGAACAACATGATCGTGCTGGGCGGCTCGTCGTCGCTCAGGGCCCATGGCGGCGGGCTGCACCTCCAGGTCTTCGGCGGACGGGCCGACATCTCCCGAAGCGAGTTCACGTCCAACTGGTCCTATGGCTCGCTGTACTCGACGGGCGGCGGGCTCCACGCGATGGTGCAGCAGCCCGGCGGGACGGGCCTGACGATGGTCGAATCGTCCTTCGAGGGCAATGTCGTCAACAACACCCTGGGCGAGGGCGCGGGAGCCGAGATCCGGCTGCTCCAGGGCGACGGCATCCGCACCGCGTACCTCGAGCGGTGCCGGTTCCTGTCGAACATCGGCGGACGCTCCCAGCTCGACGTCAGCGCCAGCGGGGGAAGCCGCTTCGACGCCTGGGACTCGCTGGTCGCCGACGGGCGGGGCGGCGTCGACGTCATCGTCAACCAGTCGCGGGCCCACCTCACGAACCTCACCGTGGCGGACCACCAGCTCCAGGGAATCCGCGGCTCCGTGGCAGGCGGGAGCCTCACCGTCCACAACAGCATCGCCTTCGGCAACGGGGGCGGCGACCTCTCGCTGGCGGGCAGCTCCTACACCAGCGCCTTCAACCTGGTCGGGATCGACCCCCGCTTCAAGAACCCCTCGGCGGGCGACTACGACCTCGACGGCGCGTCGCCGGCGGCGGATGCGGGCACCAACACGCCGCCCGCGGGCCTCCGCCCCGCGGACCTCGCGGGCCGGTCCCGCGTCTACAACGGCACGGTGGACATCGGCGCCTACGAGTGGCACCCCTGACCGGCCGGCGCGCTCTCTAGCCGTCGGCGCGGCCGCGGCCGAGCGCCACGTCCCAGGGAGGCACGCCGGCGATCAGCGCTTCGGCACTGGCCGCGTCCAGCGCCTCGGCGAAGAAGAAGCCCTGCGCCGTCTCGACGTCCAGGCCCCGGAGCTGGACCACCTGCCCGAGGGTCTCGACCCCCTCGGCGATCACGCCCATGCGGAGGCTGCGCGCGAGCGCCACGATGCTGCGCACGAAGGCGCGACCGTCCTCCGAGCCGTCGCCGAGCCGGGCCACGAACGTGCGATCCACCTTGAGCGCGTCCAGCGGGAAGCGGTGCAGGTACGTGAGGGAGGAGTATCCCGTCCCGAAATCGTCCAGCGTGAGCCCGACGCCCAGCTCCTTCAGGCGGGCGAAGAACCGGTCGAGCGGGTCGGAAGCCTCGATCAGCGCGCTCTCGGTGATCTCGAGCGTGAGCGCGGCCGGTTCGAGCCCTGTCGCGCCCAGCACCTGCTCGAACCGTTCCGCCACGTCCGAGCGCGTGAGGTACCGGGCCGAGCAGTTGACGTTCACCGTGAGCCCGCGCCGCTCGGGGAAGCGAGCGCGCCAGCTCACGAGCTGCCGGCAGGCTTCATGGAGCACCCATTCCCCGATGGGCACGATCAGGCCCGAGTCCTCGGCGACGTCGATGAACTCGACGGGGCGCACCAGGCCGCGCTGGGCGCTCTGCCATCGCAGCAGCGCCTCGAAGCCGAGCAGCCGCCCGTCCCGTAGCGACACGATCGGCTGGTAGTGGACGACCAGCTCGCCGCGCTCCATGGCGCGGCGCAGGTCTCCCTCGAGCTGCAGCAGCCCCAGCACCCGCCGGCGCATCGCCTCGTCGAACACTTCGTAGCGGTCGCGGCCCAGCGCCTTGGCCCGGTACATCGCGGTGTCGGCGTCGCGCAGCAGCTCGTCGGCGGCCTCGTATCCCGTCGCGGAGAACGCGATGCCGATGCTGGCGGAGACGGCGGCGTCCGATCCCTTGAGGTCGACGGGCTCGCGCAGCGAGGCCAGGATGCGCTCCGCGACACGCGTCCCGTCCTCGGGGCCGGCGACGTTGTCGAGCAGGACGGCGAACTCGTCCCCTCCGAAGCGGCCGACCACGTCGTCGGGGCGCACGCAGCTCGCGAGGCGCTTGGCGAGGGCCGTGAGCAGCAGGTCGCCGGCCAGGTGGCCGAGGCTGTCGTTGATCAGCTTGAAGCGGTCGAGGTCCAGGAACAGCACCGCGAACAGGTAGCCGTGGCGGCGGCGCGCCCGGTTCATCGCGGCCTCCAGGTGCTCCACGAACAGCGCGCGGTTCGGAAGGCCCGTGAGCGGGTCGAACGCGCGGCGGTCGGTGACGTCTGTCTGCGCCCCCGCCATCCGGTACGCGACGCCGTCCGGCCCGCGCAGCGCGAAGCCGCGGCCCAGCACCCAGCGGAAGCTGCCGTCGCGGTGGCGGATCCGGTACTCCTCCTCGAAGTGGGCCTTGCGCCCCGCCAGCGCGTCGTCGACGCCGGCCCGCACCCGCGCCAGGTCGTCGGGGTGCACGGCGTCGAACCACTCCGCGGGTGACTCCCCGATCCCGTCGTCGTCCCATCCCAGCATCGCCTTCCAGCGCGGCGAGTAGTAGATGCGGCCGGTCTGCAGGTCCCAGTCCCAGATGCCGTCGTTGGCACCGCGCACCGCCAGCGCGTAGCGCTCCTCGCTCTGGCGGAGCGCGGCCTCGGCGCGCTTGCGCTCGGTGATGTCGAGGGAGATGCCGAAGGTGCCCACGACGCGCCCGTCGGCGTCGAGCAGCGGGACCTTCGACGTGGAGACCCAGGTCTCGCGCCCGTCCGGCCAGGTCTCCTTCTCCTCGACGTTCTGCAGCGGAACGCCCGTCTCCAGGATCCGCCGCTCGTCCGCCTTGGCCTGGTCGGCGTGCTCGCGCGAGAAGATGTCGGCGTCGGTCCGGCCCTCGATCTGCTCCTGCCTGAGCCCGACGTAGCGCGCGAAGGCGCGGTTGGCGCGCGTGAAGCGGCTCTCCAGGTCCTTGAAGTAGATGTTGCCAGGGAAGTGCTCCATCATCGCGAGCACCACCACCTGCTCGCGCTCGAAGCGCGCGCGCTCGGCCGCGCGCGACTCCAGCACCGCGATGCGCTCCGCGAGCCGGCCCTTGTCCGCCTCGGCGTCGAGCACGTCGTCGGCTCCGGCGGCCAGCAGCGACGCGGCATCGGTCGAGCCACGCGCCGCCACGATCAAACCGGCGCCGCGGATCGCCCGCAGCCGGCGGCAGAGGCTCTCGGCGCCCTCCGAGTCGCTCCAGTCGAGGATCAGGAGATCGAAGGGGCTCTCGCTCGTCGCGGCGCTCGCTTCGTCGGCGGTCGCGCACGCGGCGACGTCGTGCCCGCGCGAGGCGAGCACCGGCGCCAGCGGGAAGCCGTGCAGCGGGCCGTACAGAAGGGTCCGCACCTGGGACGGCACACGCGGATGATACGGCCGAGATTACCCGCGCGTGAGCGTGGAATCCCTACACGAGAATCGACGACGCCTGGAAAGGCCGGCGCCGACGCTCCTCCCCAGGTCAGATCCCCAGCACGTCCACGAGCTCCTTCACCGCCGCCGCGGACTTGTGCAGCGCGGCCTGCTCGGAGTCCGTGAGCTTGATCTCCCAGATCTTCTCGACGCCCCTGGCGCCCAGCTGCGCGGGCACGCCGACGTAGAGGTTCTTGATCCCGAACTCGCCCTCCAGGTAGCAGCACGACGGCAGGACCTTGTGCTTGTCCTTGAGGACCGCGTCCACCATCTCGGCCGTCGAGGCCGAGGGCGCGTAGTAGGCGGAGCCGGTCTTGAGCAGCGCCACGATCTCGGCGCCGCCGCCCGCGGTGCGCTTGCAGATGGCCTCGATGCGGTCGGGCGGCAGCAGCTCGGTGAGCGGCACGCCCGCCACGGTCGAGTAGCGCGGCAGCGGCACCATGGTGTCGCCGTGGCCGCCCAGCACGAAGGCGTGCGTGTTCTCGACGGACACGCCCAGCTCCATGGCCATGAAGGTCCGCATGCGCGCGCTGTCGAGCACGCCCGCCATGCCGAACACGCGGTGCTTGGGCAGGCCCGAGACCTTGTAGGCCACCTGGCACATCGCGTCCAGCGGGTTGCTGACCACGATCAGGATCGTGTCCGGCGAGTGCTTCAGGACCTTCTCGGTGCACTCCTTGACGATGTTGTAGTTGGTCTTCAGCAGGTCGTCGCGGCTCATGCCGGGCTTGCGCGCGATGCCGGCCGTGATGACCACGACGTCCGAGCCGGCCGTGTCCGCGTAGTCGTTGGTGCCGATCACGCGCGCGTCCGATCCCTCGACCGGCGTGGCCTCCATGATGTCGAGGCCCTTGCCCTGCGGCATGCCCTCGATGATGTCGATGAGGACGACGTCCGCCAGCTCGCGGTCGGCCAGCCGCTGGGCCAGCGTGGCCCCCACGTTGCCGCCGCCCACCACCGTGACTTTTCGGTTCATGGCTTCCTTCGTGAAGTGATGCGCGGGCGCGTCAGGCGCCCGGCAGGTTCTCGATGAGGGCGCTCGCGAACTCGGACGTCTTGAGCAGCTTCGCCCCCTCCATCTGGCGCTCGAAGTCGTAGGTCACGCGCTTCTGGCCGATGGTCGTCTCCAGCGACTTCTCGATGGCGTCGGCCGCCTCGCCCCAGCCCAGGTGCCGGAGCATCATCGCGCCCGAGAGGATGACCGATCCCGGGTTGACCTTGTCCAGGTCCGAGTACTTGGGCGCGGTGCCGTGCGTGGCCTCGAAGATGGCGTGCCCCGTGACGTAGTTGATGTTGCCCCCCGGCGCGATGCCGATACCGCCCACCTGCGCGGCCAGCGCGTCCGAGAGGTAGTCGCCGTTGAGGTTGGGCGTGGCGATGACGTCGAACTCCTTCGGTCGGGTCAGGACCTGCTGGAGCGTGATGTCGGCGATCGAGTCGCGGACCAGCAGCTTCGAATTCCACTTCCCCTCGCCGTGCGTCGGCCACAGCGCGAGCGCCGTCTCGACCTCCTTGCGCAGCTCGGCCCGCTGCGGCTCGGTCATGAGGTCGTAGCCGGGCTCGACCCTCTCGGCGTTGGCCTCGACGGAGAGGCCCGCGTCCTTCTCCCTGTTGCCGAGGATCCAGCTCTCGCGCTCGGTCACCGTGTCGTTCCGGAACTCGCGGGCGGCGAGCGCGTAGCCCCAGTCGCGGAACGCGCCCTCCGTGAACTTCATGATGTTGCCCTTGTGCACGAGGTGGACGCTCTTGCGCTTGAAGTCGAGCGCGTACCGGATGGCGGCGCGCACCAGCCGCTCGGTCCCCTCGCGCGAGACGGGCTTGATGCCGACGCCGCTCGTCTCCGGGAAGCGGATCTTCTTGACCTTCATCTCCGCCTGCAGCCAGGCGATGACCTTCTTCACCTCCGGCGTGCCCGCCTCCCACTCGATGCCGGCGTAGATGTCCTCGGTGTTCTCGCGGAAGATCACCATGTCGACGTCCTGCGGCCGCTTCACCGGGCTGGGCACGCCGGTGAACCAGCGCACCGGACGCAGGCAGACGTACAGGTCCAGCTCCTGGCGCAGCGCGACGTTCAGGGAGCGGATGCCGCCGCCCACGGGCGTCGTCAGCGGGCCCTTGATCCCGACCAGGTACTTGCGGAACGCGTCGAGCGTGGCGGCGGGCATCCACTCGCCCGTCTGGTTCTTGGCCTTCTCGCCGGCCAGCACCTCCATCCACGCGATGCGCCGCTTGCCGCCGTAGCACTTCTCGACGGAGGCGTCGAACACGCGCGAGCTGGCCCGCCAGATGTCGCGGCCGATGCCGTCGCCCTCGACGTAGGGAATGATCGGGTGGTCCGGCACGTCGAGCTTGCCGCCGGAGAGCGTGATGGGTTCCCCGCCAGGGGGGACGGTGGGAGCGGTAGACATAGGTCGTGCAGTTTACCGCGAGTGCTCGGCCGGTGTATCATTGACCATCCGGTTGGATGGTATGGCGGCACTGGCAAATCCTGCCCGGCGGGAGCGCATCCTGCAGGAGGCGCAGCAGCTCTTCTTCTCGCAGGGCCTCAAGGGCGTGAGCATGGAAGCGGTGGCCGCCGCTGCGGGCATCAAGAAGGCCAACCTGTTCCACTACTTCCCCTCCAAAGAGGCGCTGGAGCTGGCGGTGCTGGACCGCTTCAGCACCGACCTGCGGGAGCACCTGGCCGCGCAGTTCGCAGCCACCGCGGAGGACCCCATCGCGGCGGTGGCCCAGATGTTCGAGGAAGCGGCTCGCGGCATGCGCCGGCGCCGCTACCGCGGCGGATGCTTCGCCGGGAACCTGGCGCTGGAAGCGAGCGACCACCGCGAGAGCGTGCGGGTGCGGGTGGCACAGCTCCTGCGCTTCTGGGTCGCGCAGGTCGCGCGCCTGCTGGATCGGGGCCGCGCTGCCGGCTATTTCCGCCGCGAGCTCAGGCCGGGGCCGGCCGCGGAGGCGATCCTGTCACTCTTCGAGGGCTCGCTGCTCTACTCGAAGGCCAACCGCAGGCCGGCGGCGATCGAGAACGCCCGGGATATGGCGATCGCTTATCTCGAAGCGTTCCGTGTCGCGCGGAGACGGCGAAAGTCGACCCCGAGTCGATCTTCGGGACCGATTCTTGCGTATAGAAGCTGACGGAGTCGTGCGGCAGACCGGGGCAACCGAGAGGACCTTATGTCAAGCGTCGTCCTGAACTCCCTTCCAGCCGCCGAGATGCGGCGGCGTCAGGAGGCTCGAAAGGCGCGCAAGCGCTTCTATCCGTCCACCGCCCTCTACACCGCGTATGGGGCGATCATGCTGGTGCTGGGGCTGACGTCGGGCCGGCCGCTCACGGCGGTCGCGTACTTCGTGGCCGGCATGGCGCTCTGGACGCTGCTCGAGTACGTCGTGCACCGCTTCGTCCTGCACGGGCGGTTCCCGGACGGCGAAGGCGTCTACCGCAGGTTCACGCACAAGTACTTCGACCCGCTCCACTGGGAGCACCACAAGCGCCCGTGGGACGGCAACCACGTGAACGGGACGCTCAAGGACACGCTGCACTTCTCGATCGTGTTCGTGGCGGTGTCGTTCCTGTTCCCCATCGCCACGGGGCCCCAGCTGGTCGCCGGCCTGCTCTTCGCCTACGTCTGCGAGGAGTGGGTCCACCACTCGGTGCACTTCTACCACTTCGACAACCGGTACTTCGACTACATCCGCCGGCACCACCTGTACCACCACAGCCCCAAGGGCATGGAGGTCGGGTTCGGGCTCACGAACGGCTTCTGGGACATCGTGTGGGACACGCGCATCCCGGCGGAGGAGCGCGCGGCGCTCTACGCGGGCATGCAGCGGCCGCAGCGCCAGTCGTAGCGGTCTTCTAGCCCAGCCGGATCGAGCGCGCTTCCCTGACGCCTGCGATGCCTGCGACGCCCGCCACCACGGGCGGCGGCACCTCGGTGTCCACCTCGATCAGCATGACCGCGCGGCCGCTGCCCGGCTTGCGGCCCACGGTCATGCGCGCGATGTTCACCGAGCTCTCGCCCAGCAGCGTCCCGATGTGGCCGACCACGCCGGGCGTGTCGTCGTTGCGCACGAGCAGCAGGTGCCCCTGGGGGATGGCGTCGACCTCGACGCCGTCCACGTCCACGAGCCGCAGGTGGTTGCGGCCGAACAGCGTCCCCGCCACCGAGAAGTCGCGCTCGCTCGTCTTGAGCCGCAGCACCATCAGGTTCGGGAAACCGACCTGTCCGGACGAGGTCGACTCCACGACGTCGATCGAGCGCTCGGCCGCCTGGTTGCGCGCGTTGACGAGCGTCACCGCGCTGCCCAGGCGCGGCGCGAGCACGCCGTGCACGGCCGCGGCCAGGATGGGCTTGGCGTCGATCTCCCGCAGGTCGCCGTAGAGTCCGAGCTCGATCCGCTCGGGCGCGCCGTCCACGGCCTGTGACACGAAGCGGCCCAGCCGCTCGGCCAAATCCATGGCCGGCTTGACCTGGTCGTAGAGGTCCCCCGTCAGCGAGAAGAAGTTCACGGCGTGCTGGATGAGCCCGCCCTTCAGGAAGTCGCGCACCTGGAACGCGATGTCGGTGCCCACGCGCTCCTGCGCCTCGGCGGTGGACGCGCCCACGTGGGGCGTCGCCACCACCCGGGGGTGCTGCGCGAGCTTCCAGCTCACCGGCGGCTCCTGCGCGTGCACGTCGAGCGCGGCGCCTGCGACCCGCCCCGACTCCAGCGCGGCCAGCAGCGCCTCGTCGTCGATCAGCTCGCCGCGCGCGGCGTTCACGATGCGCATGCCCGGCTTCATCTGCGCGAACGCGTCCTTGCCCAGCAGGTGGCGGGTGTCCTTCGAGAGCGTGGTGTGCAGCGTCAGGAAGTGGCAGGACTGCAGCAGCTCGCCCAGCGACGTGAGCTGCACGTGCTGCTCGTCCGCCACGGCGGGCGAGACGAACGGGTCGTAGGCCAGCACCTCCATGCCCAGCGCCCGGCAGCGCGACGCGACCTCGCGCCCGATGCGCCCGAAGCCGACGACGCCGATGCGCTTCCCCGCCAGCTCGACGCCCGCGAACGACTTGCGGTCCCACTTTCCCGCCTTCATCGACGCGTCGGCCTGCGGGATGTTGCGGGCCAGCGCCAGCAGCAGCGCGAGGCTCAGCTCCGCGGTCGAGACCAGGTTCCCGAGCGGCGAGTTCATGACCACGACGCCGCGCCTGGTGGCGGCGGCCAGGTCCACGTTGTCCACGCCGACGCCGGGCCGGCCGATGATGCGCAGGCTCTTGGCGGCGTCGAGCACCTCGGCCGTGATCTGGCTCCCGCTGCGGATCATGAGCGCCTGGTAGGGCGCGATGACGGCGGCGATCTCCGCGGGGGGCATCGCCTTCTTGACCTCCACCTCCCAGCCCTCGGCCTTGAGGACCTCCAGGCCGCGGTCGGTGATGCCCTCGAGCACGAGGATGCGCGTGCTCATGCG